>CAZUVK010000015.1:0-7685 GCA_964623785.1 uncultured Gemmatimonas sp.
GCGGGCGAACGCCAGCGCGATGGGAGAGTTCGGCGCGACGTTGATGGTCGCCGGTAATATCCCGGGCAGGACGCAGACGGCGAGTATCGCGATATACGATGCGGTCCAGGCGTTCCGGCTTTCCGACGCACACACGCTTGCCCTGATCCTGTCGGTTGTCAGCGGCCTCGTCCTGCTTGCGATTACCCGGCTGGGCCGCGGGGGCGGGCAGTGAGTCTCGACGTCGATATCTCGCTTCGCCTTGGATCATTCGACCTGCGTACACGCTTCTCCGTCGGTGGCGGGATCACGGCGCTGTTTGGCCCGTCCGGGGCGGGGAAGACAGTCACACTCCGGTGCATCGCCGGTCTGGCGCGGCCGGACTCCGGCAGAATCTCCCTTGAAAACCGGTCCCTCTTCGACTCCGAATCGTCGCTGAACCTCCCCCCGCGGGACCGGTCGATCGGCTACGTCTTTCAGCAGTACGCGCTCTTCCCTCACCTCAGCGTCGAGCGGAACATCGGCTTCGGCATTTCTGATCTGACGAAGGAAGAACGTGGCGCGCGTGTCGCCTCGCTTCTCGAGATCATGGACCTGGGGCAGATGGCGAAGCGCATGCCTTCCGAGCTATCGGGCGGGCAGCAGCAACGCGTCGCCCTGGCCCGCGCACTCGCGACCCGGCCGGCACTGCTCCTGCTCGACGAGCCGTTCGCCGCGGTCGACCTGCGCGTTCGGCGGCGGCTCCGCGCGGAACTGGTCCGGATCCACGAACTGGTCGGCACGCCGATGCTGCTCGTCACCCACGACATCGAAGAGGTTCGCCAGCTTGCCCGCTCGCTCGTGCTTATCGACGCGGGCCGGGTCGTCCGTTCCGGGCCAACCACGGAGATCCTGACCGCCCCGCTGGATCCGGTGCTCGCGGATCTCTTCGAGTAGTCTTCCTCCCTCCGCCACGAGGGCAAGTAAATTGCGACGTGACGCCGTGATCCATCAGCGTCCCATCCTGCCCTTCGAGGTTCGGTATCCATGGTATCCAGGCAAGATCTCGAGAGAATCCTCGCGCATGAGACCGGGGGCGGTCCGGTCGTGTCTCTCTTCCTCGATACGTCGGTCAATTCGGACAACAAGCGCACGCATCGGATATTTCTGAATCAGAGACGAGCGCGGTTCGATGAACTGGACAGCGAGAAGCGGGGTCATCCACGTGAGGCGATTGGCCGCGTTTTTCAGCGGGTCGACGACTGGCTCGAGAACGAGTTCCTGGAAGAGAACCGTGGCGTGGCGATCTATTGCGAGCTCACGGGCGACTGGTTCGAGGCCCTCCAGTTCCCGGTCGCGATCGACAATCGGATGGTGATCGATCGCAGTCCGGCCATCGCGCCGCTCGCCCAGGTGCTGGAGAGCTACGACCACCACGGGGTCGTCCTCCTGGACCGCGAGCGCGTCCGGATCCTCAGCGTCTACCTCGGCACCGTCATCGACGAGATCGAGTCACATGGGGACCCCTATCCCGCCAGACACGAGGTTCAGGCGGGCGGATACTCACAGACCCGGTATCAGCGACGCAAGGAGGAGGAAATGCGTCACTTCTTTCGCGATTTCGTGAAGGAGGTGGATGCATTCGTCAGGCGCTACCGGCCCGCGGACCTGATCGTGCTCGGAACGGACGAGAACGTTGCGCGCTTTCGCGAGTTCCTGCCGGACAACCTTCAGGAGATGATCGCCTTTACCGGACCGATGCGGGTCGATGAGAGCGCGAGTCAGGTGGTGGCCCGGCTCGAGCCGCATATCGAGGCGGAGAAGGATCGCGAAAGCCGACAGCTCGTGGATCGTCTGAGGGATCGGGTGGAGCAGGACTACCTGGCGACCGCCGGTTTCCAGACTACGATTGTGGCGCTTCAGGAAGGGAAAGTCGATACTCTGATCATCGAGCGGGACCACGAGTATCGTGGGACCCGATGCGAACGGTGTGGTTTCGTATTCGGATTGGATGTCGAACGGTGCCCGTACGATGGAACGCCCACCACTCCTGACGTGGATATGGCGGAGGAGGCGGTTCGGCTGGCGGAGGCCCAGGGCGCGGACGTGGAGTTCGTGCCGGCCGGCGAGATCGACGACTTCGCGGGGGTCGGCGCGCTGTTGCGCTACTAATCGCTACTAACCTGATTCAGAGGCCCGGAGGGACATCTGATTCACGGCACCAGGGGAGGAAGGGGCGAGCGGACGGGGGCCGCATCAAGAACCGGATCGCCAATGACGCGCGATAGAGGGCACACACTGGAAGGGATCGAAAGCCGCCTCACGCGGCTGCCGGGCGTTCGCGACATCGACCTGACGAGACTCCCCGACTCGATCTCGCTGGATGTCGACGCAGACACCCACCTCGAACTGACTCGACAGGCGGTGCGAATCCTCGTGGCTGACGACCCGGCGTCGCCGTCAGAACCGGACGTGGAGATCGTTCTCTCGGGCGCGACGGTGCCCCGGAGCCAACGCCGCTCGCGGTTCGACTCGATCACGGTCGACTATCCCGGCCGCGATCGCGTCGCTGCTCGCGTCGACCTGGACTGGGAGGGCAAGCGTTGGGTCGGGAACGCGGAGGGCCTGATGAACGCCGCCTCGGAGCTGCGCGTGTGCGCTTCCGCGACGTTGCGTGCGGTGGAGAAGATCATCGAGGAACGAGCGACGTTCGGCGTGATCGGCGTGAAGGAGATCCCGGTATTCGACCACATGCTCGTCGTCGTACTGGTCCAGTCACCGGAGGTGGAGGACCGCCTGCTCGGACTCGCGATCATCACGGAAGACCGGCGCCGGGCCGCCGCGCTCGCCACGCTGAACGCCACGAACCGCGTGATGGGACGGTTCATCGAGGGCTGAACGTCAGGAACCCACTGGCTCCGCCACGGCGTCTTCCGCGGCGCGGGCAACTCGGGTCTGCTCCCTGCCCAACCACAATGCGAGCCCCATCCCGAAGACCGCGAGCGGGACCCCAACCGACGCGAGCGCCGCGAAGCCCATCCCCACCCGTACGATGAGTCCGTCGAGCCAGGCGGTGATCGAGTCCCCGCCGCGGTAGACGGCGGTATCGATGAACGCCTTCGACTTGTACTTGTCCTCGCGGTTCACGATGGTGAACAGCGTCTCGCGCGCGGGTCGCATCACGCCGCGCTGCGCGGCCCGGAAGCTTGCGTCGAACGCGATGAGCGCCGTGAGCGTGCCGAACACCGCGAGCCCGATGAAGCCGAAGAGCGCGATCGCGGGCAGCACGGCGAGCGTGAGCGCGACGCCCAGCCGCTTCATCAGGTGGCCGGTGAGAAGGACCTGCGCGCCCAGGGTCGCCAGCTGCGCGATGAGGTCGATTCTCGCGAAGATCGCGGTGCGCTGGTCCGTATCCGTTACGAGCGCCTCGACCATGCGGAGACGGGTGAAGTAGATGAACGTCGCCATCACCGCCGCGATCAGCGCAAACGTCGCGATTCCGAGCAGGTACCTGGACCGGAACACGGCGCGGAAACCTTCCCAGACGCTCCCGCCGATGACCTTGGCGTTGGCGTCCGAGGAAAGCGAGTCCGGGGATCCGGCGGCCGCCTGACTCGTTGAAGCCGGCTGCAGTTTCGCGACGACGAATGCGGCCATCAGCGCCGCGATCAGGAACCCGGCCGAGATGAGCAGGAGGCTCTCGGTCCCAAGTGGTTCCGCGAGCGTTCCGGCCAGCCAGGGCCCGAAGACGGCGCCAAGCGTTCCCCCGACCGCGATCACGGCGAAGAATCGCTTGCTCTGCTCCAGCGAGAACCGGTCCGCCATGAGCGCCCAGAACACCGCCGTGGCGAAGAGATTGAAGACGCTGAACCAGACGTAGAAGACCTGCCCCGTCCGTTCCCCGATCGCCTGCGGCGCGCCCACCAGGATCAGATAGAAACAGACCAGACTGGCCGCGAAGAAGATATACGTGGTGGAGATGAAGGCCATCCGGCGGTATCGACTCACCAGGAAGGCGAAGACCGGGTTGACGAACAGGGTGACGATGAGCGTCCCCTGGAAAAGCCACCGGATTTCCTCGATGCCGCGTTGCATCCCGAGTGCGTCGCGGGCCGGGCGGATTACCTGCAGAGCGGTAAGGACACAGAAGAAGAAGATTCCTGCCGCGATGATCGAGGGGACCTCATCTCGCCGGATATTGGCGAAGCGCTGCATGAAGGTCGGGGTGCCTTCCGACATTGGAACCCTGTAGCATGAGTGGAATGGCGCGGCGGGAATCGTTGCTCCGCGATTGGTTCCCGGGTTGGGACGGTAAATGTATGGGTGACGCTCGATGGAGGAAAGCGCTCAGACCGAGACGCTCCCCCCACCGCCATGGAAAGTGGGTCGCGATCAGTCGGTTCCCGACATCACCGCCTGGGAGTATCCGTTCTGCGGGTCGATTCCGGCCGCGAGTAGCCGGTCTACCGTCGTGGGCCCCCGATTGTACGCGAGAAGCGCAATCTCCACATCGCCCTCGTAGTAGGTCAGGAGGGAATGGAAGAACCGGAAGCCGAGGCGCAGATTCGTCTCCCGATCGAAGATCTGCGTGCGGGTAATACCGGGCTGGAGCATGTTCGCCGTCTCGGGCATCAACTGCGTGAGACCGAGGGCGCCCACCGGGCTGACCGCGCGAGGATTGAACTCACTCTCTACGCGGACCAGGTTGAACGCGATCTCCGGGTCGATCCCTTCCGCCAACGCGATCTCCTCGATCGCGATGGCGAGGTCCGCGCCGATGCCATACCGCGTCGACATCTCATATGCTTTCTCTAGCCTCTCGAGTCGGGCTGCCTGGATGTCGATCTGGCCGCGCTGCGCGTCGATCTGCGCGGTGAGGGCGGAAACGCGCTCGAAGGACTGCAGTGGGGGAAGCCATCTCGCCGAGTCGGTGGAACGCGCGCCGACCTCGTGAGCGACGACGACGCCGAGAACGAGGAACGCCCCCCTTCGCAGCCAGGGAATCAATTCGCTGCGCCGGCGTTTCCGCGACGCGACGTCATTCTGAAGTTCCAGAAGCAGCGCTTCGACGTATCGCGCCGAGTGGGAACTCGGCGGCGCCGGCGGCGCGGGTATCGTGTCGTTCATGAATTCTCCGCGGGAGCGACCCACGTTCCGCTCCGGCCGCCTTCCTTCCGCAGCAGCCGGATGGACTCGATGGTCATCCCCCGATCTCTGGATTTGCACATGTCGTAAACGGTAAGCAGGGCCACTGACACCGCGGTCAGCGCCTCCATCTCGACACCGGTTCTGTCGTTCACCTCGACCGTCGCCTCCGCGCGCACGCCAGGCAGCGAAGGCTCGGCCTCAAGCTTCACCCGAACCGACGAAAGCGAAATCGGGTGACAGAGCGGGACCAGGTCGGCCGTTCGTTTGGCCCCCATGATACCCGCGATCTCGGCGATCGAAAGGACGTCTCCTTTGCTCGTTCGTCCCGTCTGTATCGCCTCGAGTGTTTCCGGGCTGACACGAATGATGCCCTCCGCAACCGCGCGGCGGTGCGTCACGTCCTTGTCCCCTACGTCAACCATTCGCGGCCGGCCGGTGGCGTCGAAATGGGTGAACTCGCCCGTGCTCATCGCGTTTCTCCGTTCCTGGCCGCCTGGCCGCCCACGAGTTCGAATTGCAGCCTGGCCAGGAGGTCCGCGACGATCAGCTGCGGATTGACGTTGCCGAGCGCCAGGTTCCGTGCCTCGGTCACGTATCGCATCGCCCGAACGACGCCGTCCGCGGTAACCCCTCTTCGTGACACGGCACGCTCCAGTAGCGTGACGGCCTCGGGATCGGCGACGAAGGCGGCGCTTCCGGCCGCGACCGCCGCCAGGTCCCGCAACCAGAGCCCGAGTGAGTCGAGTTCACCGACCAGGTCGGAACGGGCCCCGACTGGCCGGTAGTCGTGCGCGGCGGCGAAGCGAGCGACGGCGCCATCGGTCAGGGCGGCAATGAGAAGCTTGCGGCCCGGTGCCCTCTCGGGATCGACGAGGGAGTCGCCCTTCTCCGTCGCGATGCGCACCGCCCGACGCACGGACCCTCCCGCTCTGCCGGCGATCTCGCGGGCCCGATCCGCGGCGGCGAGGCCCGAGTCGACCAGCAGCCTCTCGATCTCCGCCGCGGGTACCGGTGCCACCCGCACATCGAACACGCGCGACCGGATCGTCGGAAGCAGCGCGCCGGGATGCGACGAGGTCAGCACGATCGTCGTCGCGACGGGCGGCTCCTCGAGCAGCTTCAGGAACGCGTTCGCGGCTTCCGGGCTGGACTCCTGTGGAACCATCAGCTCCGCGTCACCGATCACGAACACGTTTCGGGAGCCGGCGGCCGGCCGCAGCGCCGCAAGTCGCTGCATCGTCCGTACCGCGGCGAGGAAATGCGCTGGCGCCTTTTCGTGTTCCACGATCCGAAGCGGCGCCTCCCGCCACCTCTGAAGTTCCACCGCCCGATGCTCTTCCAGTCGCTCACGGAGCTTCTCCGGGCCTGCCGCGTCGGGTCGGGGAAGCGGAAAGAACCAATGTACGTCGGGATGCTCCAGACGACGGACGAGCCGGCAGGTGTTGCACTGGTTGCACGGTTCGTTACCACCGGAATCGCACAGGATCAACTGCGCGAGCCAGAGGCCAAGGCGCTCCTTGCCCACGCCAGGAGGGCCGTGAATCAGGATCGATTGGGGCAGGGAATCGGACGCGGACGCGCGTCCGAGGAGTTGGCGCACCGCCTCGTGTCCGGCGACCTCTGGGAGGGGTGGCATCGCGTGGAATCCTGGCCAGTGTTGGAACGGTCGCGCGCGCGAGAACGCGGCTGACGACGAGGCTTCGGAACCGGCGAAAACTAGGTCCGGTGATGGGGAGTGTCAAAGCGCCCGGCAAGTCGAATCGCGAGCCGGATCGCCTCCATCATCGAAGTGTGGTCGGCGATCCCGCGACCCGCGATGTCGAGCGCGGTGCCGTGGTCAGGGCTGGTGCGGGGGAAGGGAAGCCCGAGCGTCACGTTGACGCCTCCTCCAAACGCGACGGTCTTGAAAGGCGCCATGCCGACGTCGTGGTACGGGGCGATCACGGCATCGAACTCGCCGCCCATCGCGCGCCGGAAGATCGTGTCCGCCGGCAGGGGATGGCTGATCCCGATGCCGTCCTTCAGCAGCCGTTCGACCGCCGGGCGCATGACGCGATCCTCCTCGTCACCGAAGAGGCCTCCGTCGGAGGCGTGCGGGTTGAAGGCACAGAGCCCCAGGCGTGGCCGGCTGATCTCCCACCACCGCCGCAGCGCACTGTCGAGGAGGCGGGCCTGTCGTTCGATGAGGTCGGTCGTGAGGACTCCCGGAACGTTGCGGAGCGCGAGGTGGGTGGTGGCGAGAAGTACTCGCAGGGGGCCACCAACCGCGGTCCGCTCGGCGGCCATCAGCATCCCCACCTCCGGCGCGTTGGTGAGCGCCTGGAGCATCTCGGTGTGGCCGGGGAAGTGCCATCCTCCCTCGTGGAACGCGGCCTTGTCGATCGGCGCCGTTACGAGGGCGTCGATCCGGCCGCCGAGGGCCATCTCGACGCCCCGCGTGATCGCGAGCCCCGCCAGGCGTCCGGCCTCCTCCGGCGACCGGTCGCGCGCGCCACCCACCGACTCCAGCTCGGCCCCCATCATGCCGTCGATCGCATCGTCAGGTCCGATCACGACGAAGTCGGCCGACGCCGCGATCC
>CAZUVK010000015.1:7695-12492 GCA_964623785.1 uncultured Gemmatimonas sp.
CCCGGAGTCTGCGAGGGAGCGCGCGGCGATCCCAGGCCCGACGCCACGGAGGTCGCCGACGGTGACGCCTATGCGCCGTCGAACGGGAGGGGAACCGGTGGGCATCACGATTTTGACCGGGCGGGCTCGTCCAGCAGAACTTCGTAGAGGTCGCGCGCGGCCTTCCTGGAGATCGACTTCGGTGGAAGCGCGAGAATGCGGACCTCGAGGGTGCGGTCCGCGAACTGAAGCGTCACTCGACGACCCGGCTCTACCGACTGACTGGCTTTTGCGGGGCGATCGTCGACGAGAATGGCTCCGGCCTCGCACGCAACCTTCGCTTCGTTCCGGCTGCGCGTGAGGCAGAGGCGGTTCAGTACGACGTCCAGCCGGGAATCGGAGTCGGTCAAAGCAGGACGTTCACGTAGTACCGCTCACGAAGCTCGCCGAGCATCTGGTCCTGCATCAACTGCTGCTGCAGGCTGTCGCGAATCTGATCGCGCACGTCGTCGAGCGTGTAGTCACCGGCCGGCGTCTTCTCCGTCACCCGGATGATCGCCCAGCGGCTGCCGCGAGAGCTTGGCACCTCGAAGGGGCCGACGAGGTCGTTCACGCTCGCGTTCGCGACCGCGTCGCGGTACTCGGGCGGAACGCTTTCGAGCAGGGCGCGGCTCACCGAAGCCGGGTCGGTCGGTTCGTTGTATCGCTCGGCGAGCGTGGCGATGGCCGCGCCTCCGCGAATCGCCGTAAGGACCGAATCGGCGCGTTCGCGGGCACGTTCCACATCGGCCGCCGTGATCTCCGGCTGGATGAGAATGTGACGGGCCTGGCGTTCGGCCCCTCGCGCCCGGTCCACTCGGATGATGTGGAACCCGAAAGGCGATTCGACCAGGCCACTGGTTGAACCCACCCTCATGGAGAACGCTGCGCGCTCGAACTCAGCGACCATGCGGCCCGTGGAGAACCACCCGAGGTCGCCCCCGAACTCACGGCTGCCCACGTCGTCCGAGAACCGCCTGGCGAGCACTTCGAAGTCGCCACCGCTGTCGAGTTCTCGAAGAACTTCGTCACCGCGCGCGATCGCGGCCTCTCGCGCCTCGTCCGAAGGCTCGGGTGTCACCAGCACCTGCCGGAACGACACGGTGGCCGGGCGCTGGCCAACGGTCGCCGCCGACTGCGCATCGAATACCTCGCGGATCTCGCTTTCGCTGATCAGCGGCGGGGCGCGACTCTGCATCCGCGATCGCGCGTAGTCTTCCACGAGCAACCTGTCACGTACGCGGGTCGAGAGATCCCGGCGAAGCTGATCGCGGGTGATCCCTTCCTGCGCGAGCGCCGCCGTGAACGCGACGTCGGAGCCGAACTGCTGCTGGATCCGGGCGAGTTCCTGGCTCGTGATGTCGTTGACCATCTCCTCGGACACGACTACACCGGCATCGCGCGCGGCGTTGACGAGAATCAGCTCGTTGATCTTGTTGTCCAGAATCTGCTGGACCGCGCGCTCCAGGCCGGCGGAATCCTGTGGAAGCCCGCCCCCGGCGCGGTACTGATTGACCTCGTACGCCAGGTCCGAGTTCAGCAGGGCCGTGTCGCCGACGATGGCGATCACCCGATCCGACAGGATCTCACCCACACTCGGCGCTGCCGGGGTCGCCGGCACTCCGGCGACCTGCGCCTGGGCGGGCACGGCCGAGCACGCGAAGAAAAGGACCAGGAGAGAGATGCGGTTTCGCATGAGCGCACGTTGATCGGGTCTGGATGGATGCCGGCCCGGCGGGTCAGGTCGATCCGCGCGGTCCGCAATCGAACGGGGGGCGTTTCCGCCCCCCGTGATTGACTGCATGGTTCATACGCGCCCGCCAGAACGGAGTTCCTTCGATTCCGGCGAGGCGATCGGTCAGTCCTGGCCTGCCGGCGGCACGTCCGGCGTGACGCCGGGGAGCGTGGACGGATCGATCGGAAGCGGCTCGCCCGGAACTCCGCCAATCGGCGGAATGAGCGGGGCGGGCTGCCGGGCCCGGGTTTCCTCGACCTGGCGGATCACGGCCGGGAAGGTCCCGTCGTTGACCTCGAACTGATAGAGGTCGCGAAGCGCGGTCCCGAGGCGGCCGAGCGGGATGAACGGCTGCTCGCCCGTGACTACCCCGCGGACCAGGATCTTCACGTGTTCGTCGACCTGCGCGGGCGTCGCGTTGACGCGGGCGGCCTCAATGAAACCGGTGCCCTCGACCAGCTCGCGGATCATCGCGCGCGCGTCGCTCCGGAGCGCCTCTTCGTCCGCGGCCGACATCGCGATTCCCTGGGCCTGCGCCTCGGCGAGGAGGAGCTTCATCTGCACGAGCTGCTCGATGCCGGCGGCAAGCTGCTCGTCCGTGGCGGTGGCGAACGCGGTCTGGACCTCGGGCGCCTGGCCACGAATGAACGTCACGAACTCGGCGGCGGTGTAGGTGCCGCCGGTGTAGGTTGCGATCGTGCGCTCGCCCTGGCGTCCGGAGAGGTCGCGAGCCGGGAGGGTGGCGATCTCACGGACGAGATCGTTCCCGCCCTGGCTCACCGAGAGGTTCGCTGCCCGCGAGATCGAATCGAGGTAGGTGACCTCGGCGGTTCGAACCGCCTCCTGCACGAGATACTGTCTGAACTGCTCGCGCTCCTCGCCGAGGTCCGGCTGGCGGCGCTCCTGGACGAGAATCACGTGGAACCCGAACGGCGATTCGACCACCGGGCTGATCTGGCCCGGCTCGAGGGCGAATGCCGCTTCCTCGAAGGGCTGCACCATCCGACCGCGGCCGAAGAACCCGAGGTCACCGCCGACGACCGCGGTACCGGGATCCTGCGAAAAGTTGGTCGCCAGATCCGCGAACGACTCGCCGCCCGCGGCGCGCTCACGGAGTGACTCCGCAAACCGCATCACACTGTCGCGCTGCGCGTTCGTGGCGTTCGCCGGCGTCTGAAGCAGGATGTGGCTGGCCCGGATCTCCGCGCCCGGCCCGTCCGTCTCCCAGCGTCGCGCGAGCGCGGCGTCGTCAAAGACGGTGTCGACCTGGATGACGCGGTCTCGCAGCATGCCGATCAGGGTCTGCTCGCGCACGGGCTCGATGAAGTACTCGACGTCGACCGCCGCCAGCGTGGAATCCTCCACGACGGCCCGGGCCAGCAGGGCATAGTCGACCCAGAGTTCGGAGAGCGCGCGGACGACTTCCGCATCAGCCGGAATCTGCGGGTTGGCCGCGAGCATTTCCGCCGCCTCCTGCGAGCGCAGCTCGCTGTTCTCGGCGCGGGCAACGACGTCGGTATGGGCATTCATCGCCTGCCCGAACGAATCGCAGCCCGGGAAGACCAGCAGGGCCGCCACGGCGAGCGCGTGGCTACGGGGGAAACCGGGCCACCGACGCGCGGTGCCGCTTTGAGACGTCATTGCAATCTCCGGAATGGGTTTCATGGCGACGCTCGAACGAGACTAGGCGGCCGCGGAACGGTCGCTGGTCAGGACCCGAAGCGCCGCGATTAGCATCGTCGCGACCGACTCCGGTCCGCGGCGATGCAGCGTCAGCGATAGCGGAAAGGTGCGCTGGAGTTCGACTTCGAGTTGATAGTTCCCGAAAACCCGCTGCAGCGCCGCCATTCCGGGCACCACTCCCGAACGGAAATTCAGGCGTGCGTCCCAGAAGCGTACTAGGATACGCTCAAGGCCCAATTCTGTGCCCAGCAGGCGCAGTGCCGCGGTTTGCAGCAGCGTCTCGACCTCGGTCGGCAGAGGGCCGTAGCGGTCCCGGAACTCGCGCTGAAGCCGGTCCACCTCCACGATGCTTTCGATCGTGCTGAGCCGGCGATAGAGGTGAAGCTTCTGGGACTCGTCCGGAACGTAGTCGTCCGGGATGTACGAGGCGCCTTCCACCGAGACCTCGGTCTTCGCGAACGCCGGGGCCGTCCCGTTCTCACCCTTCAACTGGCGGACCGCCTGGTCGAGCAGCCGCATGTAGGTGTCAAAACCGACGGCCTGCACAAAGCCGGACTGAGCGGAACCGAGGATATTGCCCGCGCCCCGCAGCTCCAGGTCCTTCAGCGCGATGCCGAACCCGCTTCCCAACTCCGTATAGTGCTCGAGTACCCGCAGGCGCTTCTCGGCGTCCTCGGAGACATCCTCGGGGATCAGCAGGTAACAGTAGGCGCGATGGTGTGATCGGCCCACGCGACCACGAATCTGGTAGAGCTGCGCGAGCCCGAACTGGTCCGCGCGGTCGACGATCAGCGTGTTCGCGTTCGGTACGTCGAGCCCGCTCTCGATGATCGACGTGGCGGCCAGGATGTCGAGGTCGCCGGCGACGAAACGGCGCATGATCTCCTCGAGTTCCTTCTCCCGCATCTGACCATGACCGACCTCGATCCTGGCGTCCGGAACCAGCTTCCGGACGCGCTGGACAAGGGTGTGGATCGTCTCGATGCGGTTGTGGACGAGGAAGACCTGGCCACCGCGGTCGAGTTCCCGTCGGATCGCGTCCTCGATCACCGCGTCGGACCAGGGCAGCACGTGGGTGATGATCGGCTGGCGATCCCGCGGCGGCGTCTGGATGAGCGTCATGTCGCGGATCCCGAGCAGCGAGAACTGGAGCGTCCGCGGAATCGGCGTCGCCGTGAGCGTCAGTACGTCCACGGTGCGCTTCAGCTGCTTCAGCCGTTCCTTGTGCTTCACCCCGAACCGCTGCTCTTCGTCGACAACCATCAACCCGAGGTTCTGGAACTCCACGTCGCTGGACAGCAGCCGGTGGGTTCCGATGATGATGTCCACGGACCCGTCCTTCAGCCCCTCGAGGACCTCGG
>CAZUVK010000015.1:12502-31455 GCA_964623785.1 uncultured Gemmatimonas sp.
CGCGCGCTGCGGAGCCGGGAGAGCGCCTCGATCTTCACGGGGAAGCCCGCGAGCCGCTCGGAGAAGCTGTTGAGGTGCTGCTCGGCAAGGATCGTGGTCGGAACCAGAACCGCGACCTGGCGTCCGTCCTGGACGGCCTTGAAGGCCGCGCGGATCGCGATCTCCGTCTTCCCGTAGCCGACGTCGCCGCAGACCAGGCGGTCCATCGGGCGAACGGACTCCATGTCGGTCTTCACCGCCTCGGTCGCCTGGCGCTGGTCGGGGGTGTCCTCGAAGAGGAAAGCCGACTCCATCTCCCGCTGCCACCGCGTGTCGGGTGAGAAGGCGTGACCGCGAGAGGCTTCGCGGGCCGCGTACAGCTCGAGCAACTCGGCGGCCATCTCCTCCACCGCCTTGCGGGCCTTCTCACGCGTTCGCGTCCACTCGCGCCCGCCGATCTTGTGGACGCGCGGTGGGGCCGAGTCGTCCGAGTCGGATACCCAGCGCTCGATGAGGTCCACGCGGTGTACCGGCACGCGCAGTAGCTCGCCCCCCGCATACTCGATCACCAGGGTCTCAAAGATCTCCTCTCCAAGCCGTACCTGCTCCATCCCGCGGAATCGACCCACACCGTGGTCCATGTGGACGACGTAGTCGCCCGGCTTGAGGGCGGCGAAACTCTCGATCGCGGCCCCTCCACGGAACTGGCGACGGCGCCGGAGCCGGCGGGTGCGGCGGAAGATCTCGTGGTCGGTGAGGACGCGGAGGACCGGCGTGGCTTCCCGGAGCACGAACCCGCCCGTCAGGGAGCCCGTCGTAAGTGAGACGCCGGATTCCACCTTCAGATCCGCGAGGAGTTCCTGGAGCCGGTCAAGCTGGCCGTCGTTGTCGCAGAGGATCAGCGTTCGCTCGCCGCGCCGACCGGCCTCGCGCAGGAGCTCACCCATCCGCGGCATGTCCCGATCGATCGGCTCCGGCGCGTCGATGTGGAAGGAGATGCCCGGCTCGTCGCCCGAATCCACCGGCCCGACAAACAGCTGGGGGAACCGGTTGATGCCGGCGAGCGCCTCGGCGGGTGGCGTGAAGACATACTCCGGCGGTTCGGGATTCGTGCCCGCCGCGCGTTCCGATTCGTACAGGCGCCGTACCTCCGCCCAGGTGCGGTCCCAATCCCCCCCCGTCGGTCCGGAATCCATCCGGATCAGGACGGCGTCGGGTGGCAGGTACGAGAGCACGGACCGCCGAGGGCCTTCCGAGTGCGGACCCGGTTCCGCGCCGCCCGAGGCCGGAGGCGCGAATCGAACATCCACCGGCAGGATCCGCAGCTGCTCAAGCTCGCCCGTCGAGAGCTGGGTAAGTACGTCGAACCGGCGGATGGACTCGATGCGGTCGCCCCAGAACTCGATGCGTGCGGGCTCGGGCGTGCCGAATCCGAAGACATCGAGGATCCCCCCGCGCGCCGCGAAATGTCCGACCTGCTCGACTGTCGCCACCCGCTCGAAGCCCATCGTCTCGAGGCGGCGGATGAGCTCGGCGGGCCGCGCCTCGGTGCCGGCCTGGATCTCGATCTGCAGGTCGTCGAGGCGCTCGACCGCCGGCGAGCGCTCCTGGATCGCGCGCTGCGTGGTCACGAGGACCGAGGCCCGCCGGGTGAGAAGGGCCTCCAGTACTTCCACCCGCAGGCCGCCAATCTCCACGTGCGATTCGGTCGACTCGTAGGGCAGCGACTCCCGCTGCGGGTAGAGAAGCGCGCTTCCTTCGCCAAGCAGCGACTCGATGTCGGCCACGACGTGCTCAGCCGCCTCCGGTGTGCCGGCGACGACGGCCCACAGCCGCTCCGGCGCCTCACGGTGCAGCGCGGCCGTCAGCACGGCGGGTGTCGAGCCGATCAGACCTTCGACGGTCACGTGAGAGGACCGAGCCGGCAGCGCGCGCGCCAACGCGCGGAAGCTCGGAGTCTTCCTGAAATTGTCGAGCAGGGAAGGGTGCGGCACGACCGGACTACCTCAACCTGTTACTTCGGAATGGGGGCACCCGGGGCTTCCTCGAGGGACACGAATCGGTGTCGTTGAATGGATGCACATCGCGGAGAATCCGTAAGAGAAGTAGTTTAGCGGTTCGTCGCGGAGGCCGTCAATGGAATGTGACGAGCAACGTCCGCCACGTGCGCCGGTCCGGCCGGGCACCGGCGGCTTGCATGATGCGATGGAAGCGGGGGGAGCACAGCCGCCACAGGGTCGCGCGGTCGCGGCGGGAACAACGCCGACCGGGAACGTGTTAGACACCAGAGGCGGCCCCGGGACCCAACGCCCGCCGGGCGTTGGCCGGTGCCCCGGTTCCTCTCCCCTCCGGCCGGTTTCATGGAGTCGGATATGCGCGCAGCACACTGGAGTCTCATCCTCGCCATCGGTCTCTCGGCGCCCGTCGCCGTGACTCCGTCGCACGCCGTCCAGGCGGACCTCCGCTATTCCTCCGCCCCGGCCCAGTACGGCCCCCGGATCTGGCTCGAAGGCGAGCCCTCCTACTTCCGTCGCGGCGATCGTCTCAACGTTAGATTTTCTGTACCATACGACGCGTATGTAGCGATTCTGCATATCGATACGGATGGTTATCTAGACTTTCTGTACCCCGCGGATCCGTGGGATAACCACTTCGTGCGGGGGGGTCGCACGCACTCCTTGTCGGTGCGGGGATCGCTCGCGTCGCTGACGATTCGGAGTCGGCCCGGCATCGGCTATGTGTACCTGGTCGCATCTCCCACGCCGCTGGACTTCCGGTACTTCCAGGGTGGGCTCCGAGGGGGATGGGATTGGGACTATGCGGGCCGGAACGTTTACGGGGACCCGTTCCTGGCCTTCGATCAGGTGACCCGGTTCCTGCTGCCGCGGTGGCCTTACGCACCGTATACGTACGATTTCCACGGATACTATGTCGAGGGCTTGCACCGGTATCCCAACTATGCGTGTTCGGACCGGTTCTACGACTATGGATGGGGATGGAGTCCGGGCTTCGGGTCGTGTGGCCGGATCGATGTCTTCCTGAGGCAGTATCCGGATTATTACGACACGCGGCGGTTCCGTGGAGATCGGCGCGTCTATCTTCGCCAGTACGAGCGTCTCGACCCGCGGCACGGCTTCAAGGAGGATCCGGAGGCCGGCCGGGTGGCGGTACCGAGGGCGCCTTCGCCGGCGGTGGTTCCGGGTGGATCGGGTGGTGGCGGCGCGGACGGTGCGGAGCGTCGGGGTGCGGTCCCCGCGCAGCCGTCTACCACGCCGCGGCAGGCGCCGGTGACGCCGGACCGGAGCCAGCCGACGACACCCGCGCGGGACCAGCCGACCTCGCCGGCGCCGGCGGACCGATCGCGGCCCGAGCCGCAGCCCCGGGCTCCGGCTGACGGCCGCGCCCCGAGCACGGCGCCCGCTCCGGCGCCGGCCCCGACGCCGGGCGAGCGCACCCGTCCGGTGCCCGTCGGCAGGCCCTGAACCATTCAGACGACGAAATGACCAGCATCTCGCGATTCCTCGCCGCCATGGCCGCCACGGTACTGATGCCCGCGTGCGCGCCCGGGCAGTCCGCCGAAATGTCGAATCCAGCGGGCACCGCTGCCGTGGCCGCCGCGGCGGAGACGATCACGGCGGAGGACATGCGTTCGCGGATCGCCTATCTCGCGTCGGACGAGTTCCTTGGCCGGCAGACGCCGAGCGCGGGACTGGAGATGGCGGCGGAGTACCTGGCGGCTGAGCACCGCGAGTTCGGGCTCGCGCCGGGAGCCGCGAGTGACTCGTACTTCCAGCGCTATCCGTTCATCCCGCGCCGCGTCGATGTGCCGCCTCCGAGCCAGCCCGACTTTCCGGCGAACGTCGTCGCGGTTCTGCCGGGTTCGGACCCCGCGTTGCGGAATGAGTATGTGGTGTTGAGCGCGCACTTCGATCACGTGGGGGTGGGTCGCCCGGTCGCGGGAGATTCCATCTACAACGGCGCCGACGATAACGCGTCGGGTACCGCGGCGCTGCTGGAGGTCGCGCAGGCGTTCGCCTCGCTTCCCGTGGCCCCGCGACGCTCGATCATCTTCCTGCACGTGAGTGGAGAGGAGCACGGGCTCCTGGGATCGCGCTACTACAGCGACAACCCGACGGTCCCGGTGGCGAGCATCGTCGCCAACCTGAACGTCGACATGATCTCCCGGAACTCACCCGACAGCATCGTCGTGATTGGCAAGAACTACTCTTCGCTCGGTACCCTCGTCGACGCTGTCGGGAGCAGGCACCCCGAGATCGGACTCGTCGTCTCCGACGACCTCTGGCCTGAGGAGCGCTTCTTCTACCGGTCGGACCACTTCAACTTCGCGCGCCTGGAGATCCCGTCGCTCTTCTTTTTCGCGGGGGTTCACGACGACTATCACATGCCGTCCGACGAGCCGGACACGATCGACGCGGAGAAGGCCAGCCGGGTAGCGAAGCTGATCTTCCACACGGTGAACGAGCTGGCCAACTCATCCGACCGTCCCACCTGGGATCCGGCGGGCCTCGCCGAGGTTCGGAACCTCACCCGGGGCCGATAACAGCGGCTCGATCCCGCATCATTCACGCGGCGGCCGACCGGCCGCCGCACCCCCTCCCGGACCGCTCTCGGGCCTTTCTCGAAATCGTGGCAAGGGCTATCTTTAGGTCCTTTTCACATCCTTTGGAAGTCCTGGCCGGCGAGCGACTTTGCGCATAGAGCACATCCGGAATTTCTGTATCGTGGCCCACATCGACCACGGTAAGTCCACGCTGGCCGACCGGCTCCTTCAAACGACCGGCACGCTCCAGGCGCGCGAGATGCGCAAACAGGTCCTCGATTCGATGGATCTGGAGCGCGAACGTGGCATCACGATCAAGTTGAACGCCGTCCGCATGGGATACACGGCGGCGGACGGCGTGAGGTACCAGTTCAACCTGATCGATACACCCGGGCACGTCGACTTCACATACGAGGTGTCGCGCTCCCTGGCCGCGTGCGAGGGCGCGATCCTCGTCGTCGACGCGTCACAGGGCGTCCAGGCGCAGACGCTGTCGAACCTGCTGCTGGCCATGGAGGCGGGGCTGGAGATCATCCCCGTTCTCAACAAGATCGATCTGCCGGGAGCGGAGCCGGAGCGCCGGCGGGATGAGATCGTCGAGTTGCTGGGCGTCGCCGCGGAGGACGTACACTTCGTCTCGGCCAAGGACGGCACGGGCATCCCCGCGCTGCTCGAAGACGTGGTGATCAAGGTTCCTCCACCGGAAGGCGATCCGGAGGCTCCGGCCCGGGCGCTCATCTTCGATTCGTACTATGACAAGTACCGCGGCGCGATCCCCAGTATCCGGGTCGTGGACGGTGTGTTGCGGAAGGGAATGGCGATCACCTTCGGCTCGAACGACGCCCGGTACGAGATCGACGAGGTCGGCTACCTCCAGCTCGGGCACTTCCCCGTGCCCACGCTCGGTCCGGGAGAGGTCGGGTATCTGACCGCGGCCATCAAGCGCGTGGCTGACACGAAGGTCGGCGACACGGTCCTCGACGCCCAGAACCGCGCAACGGATCTGCTTCCCGGCTACCGCGACGTAAAGCCCATGGTGTTCTCGGGGCTCTACCCTACGGACACTGATCAGTACGAGGAACTCCGTGACGCACTGGAGAAGCTGAAGCTGAACGACGCCTCGCTCTTCTACGAGCCGGAGACGTCGACGGCGCTGGGGTTCGGATTCCGTTGCGGGTTCCTGGGCCTGCTTCACATGGAGATCATCCAGGAGCGGCTGGAGAGGGAGTTCGATCTGGACCTGATCTCGACGGTTCCCAACGTCGAGTACCAGGTGTGCCTCACGAACGGTGAGGTGGTGCATCTCGAGAACCCATCCGCCCTGCCGGACCGGACGAAGATCGATCAGATCGAGGAGCCGTATGTGCGGGCACGGATCCTCGTGCCGGCGGAATACATCGGTGGGGTCCAGAAGCTCTGTCACGAGCGGCGTGGGGAGTTCATCGGCATGAGCTATCTCGACCCGACGCGAGTGGAGTTCACCTACGACCTCCCGCTGGCGGAGATCGTGCTCGACTTCTATGACCGGCTGAAGTCCGCGACGCGCGGCTACGCTTCGTTCGACTACGAACTCTCGGAGTACCGCCCGAACCGGTTGGTGAAGCTCGACATGCTGATCAACGGCGATCAGATCGACGCGTTCTCTGTAATCATCCACGAGGACAAGGCGATCGACTATGGTCGGTCGATGGCGGAGAAGCTGAAGGAATTGATCCCTCGCCAGATGTTCGAGGTCGCGGTGCAGGCGGCGATCGGGAACAAGATCATCTCGCGAGAGACGGTCCGGGCGCTGCGGAAGAACGTGACCGCCAAGTGTTACGGCGGCGATATCACGCGAAAGCGAAAGCTGCTCGAGAAGCAGCGCGAGGGAAAGCGCCGGATGAAGCAGGTCGGTACGGTGGAGATCCCGCAGGAGGCCTTTCTGGCCGTGCTGAAGGTCGGAGACTGACGCGGTTTGGAACGGACTTCCGGGCACAGGGAACGGTGATGAATGGGCGCGAAAATGAAACGCTGGATCGTCGGCGTGGATCTCGGGGGCACGAACATCGTCGTGGGCCTGCTGCCGACGGAGGGCGGGGAGGTGCTGGGTCTTCGCCTGCGTCCCACGGACTCGCACCGGGGCCCGAAGTCCGTCGTCGACCGGATCATCGAGATGGTCGAGCAGTCGATCGCGGAGGTGCTGAACACGCACGGTGGAAGGCGCGACGACATCGCGGGGGTGGGGATCGGCTCGCCCGGTCCGCTGGATCGCAAGGCCGGAGTCGTGATCAACACGCCGAACCTTGGTTGGCGGAACTTTCCGCTGCGTGACCTGATCGCCAACGCGGTGAACCTGCCCGCGACGCTCGACAACGACGCGAATTGCGCGACCTACGGCGAATGGTGGTTGGGCGCCGCGAAAGGGGTCGACACCGTGGTCGGGCTCACGCTCGGGACGGGGATTGGCGGCGGGATCGTGCTCGACGGGAAGATCTACCACGGCGCATCCGACATCGCCGGTGAGATCGGTCACATGACGATCGACTCGACGGGCCGCCGGTGCAAGTGCGGGAATTACGGATGTCTCGAGGCCTACGCGTCGGGGCCGGCGATCGCGTTGCGGGCGGTGGAAGGGATCGAGGCCGGGGTCGATACCGTCCTCGCCGACATGGTGGGCGGTCGGCTCGACGACATTACCGCGGCAACCGTCTACGAAGGCGTCGTGGCGGGCGACGAGTACGCGACCGAGGTGATGAAGGACACGGCCAAGTTCCTCGGCGCCGGAATCGCCAACATCCTGAACGTGCTGAACCCCGAGATGGTCGTGATCGCGGGCGGCGTGACGCGTGCAGGCGATCATCTCTTCGCGCCGCTCCGCGCGGAGGTGCGCCGGCGCGCGTTCCGGGCCGCGGAGGAGCGGTGCAGCATCGTGTCCGGCGAGTTGCCCGGGACCGCGGGAGTGGTCGGCGCGGCGGCGGTGTTCAAGCGGGAGAAGTACGGCAAGGTCTGACCGCGTGAAAAGGATCGCGGTGATCGGTACGCTCGTCCGTGATCGGATCTGGCACCCGTCCCGGTACGGGAAGGGCCCGGTCGAACAATGGGGCGGAATCGCGTACTCGCTGGCGGCGTTCTCCGCGGCCCGCACTTCGGACTGGGAAGTCGTTCCGATCGTCCGGGTGGGGTCGGATCTCGCGGGGTCCGCCCTCGATTTCCTGGGATCGCTACCCGGGATCGACGTCGGCCCGGGAGTCGCCGTTGTCCCCGAGCCGAACAACCGCGTCGAACTCCGCTACATCGATGATGCGAGCCGCGGGGAGACGCTGACGGGTGAGGTGTCGGGCTGGCCCCGCCTGGAGATCGAGCCGATGCTGGCCGACGTGGATGCCCTCTACGTGAACTTCATCTCGGGTTCCGAGATCGACCTCGATACCGCGGAGAGGTTTCGCGGCCTCCCGATCCCCTCCTACGCCGATCTTCACTCGCTCTTTCTCGGTCCCCCGCTCATTGGCCTTCGAGGCGCGGAAGCACGCGTACCGTGTCGCCCGGCCGCCTGGCGTCGATGGGCGTCCGCCTTCGATGCGATTCAGGTGAACGAAGCCGAAATGGCGCTTCTCTCGATGGGGGGTCTCGAGAAGGACGCGCGTTTCGAGGCGCTGCCGTCGCTGGGTCCCGCGCTGGCCTTCGTGACACGGGGTGGCCTGGGCGCCGACTACGCCCGTGACGAATCGGCCGGCACCGTGTTCCACTGGCCGGCACGACGGCAACCGCGCGCCCGGACCGGTCCTGGCGCGATAGGAGTCGGCAGCGTCGGGCTCGCGGGTCCGGAATCGCAAGGAGACCCGACCGGATGCGGCGACGTCTGGGGAAGCGTTGCCTTCATGAGCCTGCTCCAGGGGTTCGACGTAGAGCCAGCGATGCGCAGGGCCAACGCCACAGCGGCCGCGCGCCTCGGCGTGGACCGGGTCGCGGACCTGCGCGAGGCGCTGTCCGCGACGCTATCCTCCGGTGCCGCAACGGAATGAGTCGTACGCTCCACCATGCGGAATCCGGTATTCGCGTCGTCGACTTCCGCGCGTGTCGTCGCGGGTGTTACCTTGTGGCGTCCGCGAACCCCTCCCCATCGTCCCGGTCGCCATGAGGCAAGTCATCTCGGTCCCCGCCACGCTCGACGAGCGGGGGTTCGACGCATTGGTGGAAGAGGTGGCGAGGTGCGACGGTACTTCCGGAGTGGCGCTCAACGCCCGGCACGTGCACTGGGCCGATCCGTACGGCATGGTCGGGTTGCTGGCGGTTGGCCGTCACCTGCGCGAGATTGGCGGGGTGCCGCCGCTGCTCGAGCTTCCGGAGTCCGCGGAGGTGATGAGCTACCTGGGCCGCATGGAGTTCCTGCGCGAAGCGGACGGAATCTTCGAGATCCCGGCCGGCGTTGTCGCGCGCGCACCGGCCGGACCCTCGAACGTACTCCTGGAGATCACGCCGATCCGCTCTCACGATGACGTGCATGGCGTGATCGAGCACATCCAGGAGCGCGCGGGCACGATCCTCACGGAAATGCTGAACTACTCGCCGGCCGATGCGGTGCCGTTCAGCATCATGCTGTCGGAGGTCTGCCAGAACATCGTGGAGCATGCGGAGAGCGGTGGTTGGGTCGGGATTCAGCGATACAACTGGGCACGCCGGCTCGGCAGGCAGGTCGTTGTCATCGGCGTCGCCGACCTGGGGATTGGATTCAGGGGCTCGCTGGCGAAGGAGCACGCAGCGCGATACGGCGACCGGTGGAACGACGTAATGGCGCTACAGGCCGCATTCCTGCACGGCGTCACCCGCTTCCGTGACCCCGGCCGGGGTCAGGGGTTGAAGCAGATTCGCGCCCGGGTCCATCGGTGGGGCGGGAAAGTCTCCATTCGCAGCGGTACCGCTCGCGTGGCGGACATCCCCGAGTGGGACGATTCGCCCGCCCTTCAGCAGGGACTCGCCGACTTCCCGGGCTCGCAGATCCAGATCGTCCTTCCCGCAAGGACCTGATCGTCGAGTCGGGATCATCACACACATCGAGGAATATTGAGCATGGAGACGGTTACCTTCGAGACGAACAAGGGCACATTCAAGGCGGAACTCTACGGCAAGGATGCGCCCGGTACCGTCGCGAACTTCAAGAAGCTCGTTGGAGAGGGATACTACGACGGGATCGTGTTCCACCGGGTGATCCCGGAGTTCGTCGTCCAGGGTGGTGACCCGATCACGAAGGAACTGCCGCTTACCCACCCGCGGGTCGGGAGTGGCGGGCCTGGCTATACGATCAAGTGCGAGACGAACGGGAACCTCCAGAAGCATGAGGCCGGCGCGCTCTCGATGGCGCACGCGGGTCGGGACACGGGGGGAAGCCAGTTCTTCATCGTGCTGAACGAGGCGAACACGCGCCACCTGAACGGCGTGCATACGGTCTTCGGGCGTGTCATCGAGGGGATGGACGTCGTGAACACCCTCGTGCGGGGCGATCGCATGGACCGCCTCTCGCTTGACGGCGGCGAGGTCGAGTAACCACGAATGCCCGCTCCACGGCTCTCCGCGGTTTCGTTCGACCTGACGCGGCTTCACCCCCGTACGGTGACGTCGTTCTATAGCAACCTCATCACGCGCCCCACGGGGCGCGCGGTGAGGGTCGGGCTCGAGCAGCAGTTGACCGAGGCCGCGTACGACGGGCCATGTATCTCGGTGCTGGATTTCTCCCAGGTGCGCGTCATGGATTACTCCTGCGCGGACGAGATCGTCGCGAAGCTCCTCATGCGCTATGCCGCACCCGATCGACCCGCGGACACGTACTTTGTCGCCCGGGGCCTGCACGAGCACCATCTCGAGGCGGTCGAGGCCGTGCTCGAACGCTATGATCTGCTGATGGTGGCCGAGTATGCCGATGGTGATGCCCGTCTTCTCGGGCCGAGCGACCCGATCGAACTCCACTGCTGGTCGATGATGCTCGATCGTGGTCGCGTTCGCGCGGAAGAGATCGCCATGTCGAGCGGAGTGGTCGCGGAGCGCGTGACCGACGTGTTCAGGAGGTTCGTTGCCACCCGGGTCGCCATCCCGCTCGCCGGGGACGCGCTTTGCGCGCTGCCTCGTCTCGGGCACAGTTGAAGTCGGTCCGGATATGACGGTACCGGAAGGTCTGGATCCCCTCGATATTCTGGTCATCGGGGCCGGCCCCTGCGCGATCGCCGTCGGCGTCGCCGCAAGGGAGCGCGGGCTCGCATGTCTCCTCGTCGACCGCGGCGCGGTAACCCAGGCGATGATGGAGCATCCAACGTACACGACGTACTTCAGCGGTCCGGAGAAACTCGAGGTTGGTGGAATCCCTTTCACGACGGCCGGGGACAAACCGACGCGGCGGGAGGCCCTGCGCT
Source organism: uncultured Gemmatimonas sp. (assembly GCA_964623785.1). Classification (GTDB taxonomy): domain Bacteria; phylum Gemmatimonadota; class Gemmatimonadetes; order Longimicrobiales; family Longimicrobiaceae; genus WHSP01. Next base: position 23,423 of record CAZUVK010000015.1, read on the forward strand.
ACTACCGTCGAGTCGTCGCATTCCACGGAATCGACGTGCTGCAGTACCACGAAGTGACCGGCGTCGAACGGGATGGAGCCAATTTCGTCTGCCACACGATTGACGTGAACGGGGGGCGCCGTGACCTCGTCGCGCGCAACCTCGTGGTCGCCACCGGCTACTACGACAACCCCCGGCGCCTCGACGTGCCCGGCGCCGACCTGCCGAAGGTCACGCACTATTTCACCGAACCGTTCCCCTACTTCGATCAGGATGTGATCGTGGTCGGTGGCGGAAATTCCGCGGCCGATGCGGCGCTGTCATGCTGGAGGGAGGGCGCGCGCGTCACGATCGTCCACCAGTTCGAGGAACTGGACAGGGGTGTGAAAGCGTGGGTGAAGCCGGATATCGAGAACCGGATCGTGGAGGGTGCGATTCCCGCTTTGTGGAGGCATGTGGTACGGGAGATCCAGCCCCGGGAGGTGATCGTCGAGCACCTCGACACGGGTGAAACTCGCGCGATCAGGAACGACTGGGTGCTCGCGATGATCGGCTACGTGCCTGATCCGGGCCTTCTGACGGAGATCGGTGTGGGGATCGACCCGCTGACGGGAATCCCGGCGTTCGATCCCGCCACGATGCTGACGAACGTGCCGAACGTGTACATCGCCGGCGTGCTCGCGGCCGGCTATGACGCCAACAAGATCTTCATCGAGAACGGGAAGCTGCACGGGCCCCTGATCGCGGCGCACGTGGCCGCGGCACCGTAGCCGACCGGATCCTCCCTCCGGATCGGGGCCCAGCCGACCCGGTCCCCGAGCTGCCGTCAGTCGCAGCCAGCAACCGCGTATCCCCTTTCGAGGTCGACGAGTGGCGCGGGGTAGTTCCCCGAGAAACATGCCGAGCAGAAGGTCGAGCCTTCCGGATCGACGGCCTGCAGCATCCCCTCCAGCGAGATGTACCCCAGCGAGTCGACGCCGAGCTTGGCGCGGATCTCCTCGGTCGTCCGGTTCGACGCGATCAACTCTTCCTTTGTCGGCATGTCGATCCCGTAGTAGCAGGGATTTCGGACGGGTGGCGAGGCAAGGCGGAAGTGCACCTCGGTTGCCCCCGCTTCACGGAGCAGGTTGACGAGGCCCTGGGAGGTCGTCCCCCGCACGAGCGAGTCGTCCACCACCACGACCCGCTTGCCCGCGAGCACTTCGATGACCGGGCTGTACTTCAGGCGGACCTTGAAGTCACGCCCCGTCTGCGAGGGTTCGATGAAGGTGCGGCCGATGTAGTGATTGCGGATCAGGCCGAGCTCGAACGGGATCCCCGATTGTTCGGCGAACCCGAGCGCGGCCGAGTTGGCCGAGTCGGGGACGGAGATCACGCAGTCCGCATCGGCCGGCTGCTCGATCGCGAGCTGGCGGCCGAACGCGCGCCGGGAACGATCCACCGAGTATCCCCAGAGTCGCGAATCGGGCCTCGCGAAGTAGACGAGTTCGAAGATGCACGGGGCGGCGGGGGAGAAGCTGCCGATGCGCGGGAGGGACGTCAGCTCTCCGTCGCGGAGTCGTAGCACCTCGCCCGGCTCCAGGTCGCGCACGTACCGGGCGCCGACGATGTCGAGCGCGCAGGTCTCCGACGCGAACACATAGACGCCGTCCTTGATCCCCATCACGAGAGGTCGGAACCCGTGTCGATCCCGTGCTGCATAGAGCGAATCACCCACGGTGATGAGAACCGAGAACGCGCCCTCCAGCTGGGAGAGTGCGTCGGCGATCTGCCCGTCCACATCCTCGCGTCGGGAGCGAGCGATCAGGTGGACGATGACCTCGGAGTCGATCGTGGTCTGGAAGAGCGCGCCCTCGCTCACGAGGTGGGACCGTAGCTCCTGCGCGTTGGTGAGGTTGCCGTTGTGGGCCAATGCCAGATCCCCCTCGGCGTACCGGACGAGGAGCGGCTGTGCGTTGACGAGGCCCGCGCCGCCGGCCGTGGAGTAGCGGATGTGGCCGAGCGCCGTGGTGCCAGTGAGATCAACGAGCGTGTCACCACCCAGCGCGTCCGCCACGAGCCCCGTGCCCTTGTGGATGTGACTCTGCGCTCCGCCTTCCTCGATCGAGACGACGCCCGCCGCTTCCTGACCCCGATGCTGCAGGGCATAGAGCGACAGGAAAACCAGCCGGGCGGCCCCCGGGGTACCGCTAACCGCCGCTATACCGCACATATATCGACACTCTCAATCTCATTTGAGACAGGCTCAGTCCGCAGGGGTTCCGGACTCGAGCGTGGTCGCCCCGACCTCGATCGGAGCGCGGTCCATCCGGCGGGGAATCGCCTCGAAGTACGCCCTGGCGAGACTCGCAACCGGCACTTCGATCGCAGACTCCCGGGTCGTTACCCTGAAATCGCCGCCGATGGGTCCAACCCGGCCGATGTGCATGGCACCCACACCCGCGGCCGCGAAGAGAGCCAGCACCTCCGGCGTCGCCAACGCATCGCAGGAAATGACCACGCGACTCTGGGCCTCGCCGAAGAGGAGAGCAGTCATCGGCAGGTCGTCGTCCAGCTTCACGTCGATGCCGAACGGGGCCGTGCCGTCACCGATCGCGCTCTCCGCCAGCGTCACGGCGATCCCGCCTTCGGAGATATCGTGCGCGGAACGAACGACCCCGCGGCGGATGGCGTCCAGCAAAGCGGTCTGCAATCGTTTCTCCGCGTCGAGATCGATCTCCGGCGCGTCGCCGGCAACAATCCCGTGAACGACTTTCAGGTACTCGCTGCCGCCCAGTTCCTCCGTGTTCTCGCCAAGCAGAACGATGTCGTCGCCCTCGCCCGCGAATCGACTCGCCGTGATGTGATCCACATCGTCGATCACGCCTACCATCCCGATCGTCGGGGTCGGGTAGATCGCGCCGGCCGGGTTCTCGTTGTAGAGCGACACGTTGCCGCCGGTAACGGGCGTTTCGAGCGCGAGACATGCCTCGCCGATCCCGCGCACCGCTTCCGCAAGCTGATAGTACACTTCCGGTTTGAGCGGGTTGCCGAAGTTGAGGTTGTCGGTGACGGCGCGGGGGAGCGCCCCGGAGCAGGCGAGGTTGCGAGCGGCCTCGGCGACCGCGATCCGTCCCCCGCGGTGCGGGTTCAGGTAGACGTAGCGCGAATTGCAGTCCGTGGTGACCGCGATCGCGCGGCGAGTTCCCCGCAGCCGGATCACGGCGGCGTCTGAGCCGGGCCCCACGACCGTGCCGGTTCGGACGGTACTGTCGTACTGCTCATAGATCCACCGCTTGGAAGCGATGGTCGGCGAGTCGAGCAGGGCGAGAAGGGTCCACGCGGGGTCCGATTCTTCATCGCGCTGGACGAGGTCCGAGGGCGACCAGGCGCGGAGCCGCGCGATCTCGGGGGATTCGCGGCCTTCCCGCGTATACGTCGGACACCCATCGACGAGGGGTTCGCCAGGGATGTCGACCACGGGCACCCCGTTCTCACGGATCACGTACATCCCCGTGTCCGTGACGTGCCCGATCGTTTCCGCCTCCAGCTCCCACTTGCCCAGGATCGAGCGGACCTCCTCTTCGCGGCCGGCCTTCGCGACAACGAGCATCCGTTCCTGCGTCTCCGAGAGCAGGATCTCATAGGGCGTCATCCCCGATTCCCGAACGGGGACGCGCGTGATCTCGATATTCACCCCGGTCCCGCCGCGCGCCGCCATCTCGGTCGATGACGACACCAGTCCCGCGGCCCCCATATCCTGGATGCCGACGATGTGGCCGGAGCGGATCAGCTCGAGGGATGCCTCCAGAAGCAACTTCTCGGTGAACGGATCGCCGACCTGGACCATCGGGCGCTTCGCCTCGCTCTCCGCCGTCAGCTCCGCTGACGCGAACGTGGCGCCGTGGATGCCGTCTCGTCCCGTCCGCGAGCCGACCGCCATGATCGGGTTTCCGACGCCTTCCGCGACCGCGGTGATCAGTTCCTCTCGTTTGAGGAGCCCGACGGCCATCGCGTTGACGAGCGGGTTCCCCTCGTAGGAGGCGTCGAAATAGACCTCGCCCCCGACGGTCGGAATTCCGACGCAGTTCCCGTAATCCCCGATTCCCTTGACGACGCCGGCGACCAGGTACCGGACCCGGTCGCCCGACGGTCCATCCAGCTCGCCGAAACGCAGGGAATTGAGGACCGCGATCGGCCGCGCGCCCATGGTGAACACGTCGCGGAGGATTCCGCCCACCCCGGTCGCGGCGCCCTGGTACGGCTCCACCGCCGACGGATGGTTGTGCGACTCGATCTTGAAGGCAACCGCGAGACCATCGCCAACGTCGATAACGCCCGCGTTCTCTCCGGGCCCCTGGAGCACCCAGGGCGCCTTCGTGGGCAAGGTCTTGAGGAGCGGCCTGGAGTTCTTGTAGCCACAGTGCTCGGACCACATCGCGCTGAACACGCCGAGCTCCGTGTATGTCGGCTCCCGGCCAAGGATGCCGAGGATCAGGTCGTATTCGTACGGTGACAGCCCGTGGTCGGCTACGAGTTCGGAGGTGATCGGCGGATCGCCGGGTCGTGCTTGTACCGCCACGCTATGACTCCTCGTCAGTATCTGTTCGTCCAATCGGAATTACCGTACGGCCGCGAGGAACTCCGCGAGCGACTCGAAGAGCCCCACTCCGTCGGTCGAACCCAGCAGCGAATCCACGGCGCGCTCCGGGTGCGGCATCATTCCCAGCACATTCCCGCGGCCGTTGACGATGCCGGCGATGTTCCTGGCGGAGCCATTGGGGTTGGACTCCGCGGCAACTTCGCCGAACGCATCGCAGTAGCGGAAGAGGACGCGCCTGTCGGACTCGAGCTGATCGAGAACCTCGTCCGGCGCGACGTAGCATCCTTCGCCATGGGCAATGGGCACTCGCAGGATCTCACCCTCGGAGTAGGCCGTCGTGAAGGGCGCCACGGCTCGCTCCACACGAAGATACACCGGCTTCGAGCTGAACCGGAGCGACTGGTTCCGGATCAGCGCGCCGGGCAGCATCCCGGTCTCGCAGAGGATCTGAAAACCGTTGCAGATCCCGATGACGGGGCCACCGGCTTCCGCGAAGGCCTTGACCTCCCGCATGATGGGGCTCAGTGACGCGATCGACCCCGCGCGCAGGTAGTCGCCGTAGCTGAAGCCACCTGGCAGGAACACGGCGTCGACGTCCTGCAGATCATGCGAACGGTGCCAGAGGTAGACCGTGTCGGCATCCAGCACCTCGCGCGCCGCCTTGTAGCAGTCGTAGTCGCAGTTCGAGCCGGGGAAGGTAACGACACCGATCTTCATCCCGCGCTCCCGGCCATCTCCCGGACGCTGACCGCGAAGTCCTCCGTGACCGGATTGGCCAGGAGTTGCCGGCACATCGCGACGGCGCGTTCCTCGGCGATCGAGGCACTCTCCGCGTCCAGCGTGATCTGGATGAACCGACCGACGTGCACTTCGCCGATCCCCTGGAATCCAAGCGTGGTCAACGCGCCACGCACCGCCTGCCCCTGCGGGTCGAGAATGCCGCGCCGCGGCACGACCCGGATATCTACCTGATACGCCACTTAGCCCTTCCTTCGCGCAAATCGTCGGAATCGCCGAAACGGCCGGCGCGGTTCGATGGAATCATACTCGAGCTGCCGCGATCCCTGCTCGGTCTCGTCCTCGTCGATCAACGGATCTCGCGAGGGAAGCCTCTCGTCGAAGCCGTAGATGACCGACCGGAGCAGGCCGTAGGTGATGTACAGGATCGCGGCGGGAAAGAAGAAGAGGGATGGGACCGTGAAGGCGAGCACCGTGGATACCACGGCCACCACCAACGTGACCTGCCCCTTCCGGGTTCGTAGATCGAACCTGGGCACCACCGGATAGAGCACATGGCTCATCATCAGCGCCGAAAGCGCGAGAATGAGCCCCACCGCCAATGCGTTCCATGGCAGGTGGGAGAGGTACCTCTCGAAAAAGTCCGTCTGGCTGAACGGATAGAAGGTGGCGACCGTCATCCCCGCCGTAGGGGAGGGAAGCCCGTGGAAGTTCGCTTTCGCGGAGCCCGCCTGTTCCAGGTTGAAGCGGGCGAGCCGGACGATTACTGCCGCGACGTAGATGTATGAGAGCGTCCAGCTCCACACCCCGTCGCCGAGAAAGATGAAATAGAAGACGAGTGCGGGAGCGACGCCGAAGCTGATCGCGTCGACGAGCGAATCGAGCTGTTCCCCGAATTCGCTGCCGGTACTGGTAAAGCGGGCGATGCGGCCGTCCAGCATGTCGACGGCGGCGGCGGTCACGATCAGCCAGGCGGCGGTGTCGAACTGGCCGCGCGACGCGGCGATCATCGCCCAGATGCCGAGAAAGAGGTTGCCGAGCGTGAAGGCGTTGGGGAGGACGATGATGCCCCGCTGCAGTTGCCTTCGCGTCGGTCTCAACTTCGGCCCCACCGGGTGAGGTCCACCTCGTCGAGCCTGACACCGGTGATTCGGGCGAAGGCCTCCTGGTACCGGTGGGAGGTCTCGTCGATCTGCTCCGGCGGGAGGTCGGGCGCAGGCGGCTGACGGTCCCACTCGCCGGCGGTCACCAGGTCCTCCAGGTAGTCGCGTACCGGCTGCTTGTCGAACGACGGCTGCGGCCGGCCCGGCTCGTAGCCGTCCATCGGCCAGAACCTCGACGAGTCGGGGGTCATCATCTCGTCAATGACATGGATCGTGCCCTGGTCGTCGCGACCGAACTCAAACTTGGTGTCAGCGATGATGATGCCGCGCGGTTCCACGAGCTTTCGACCGCGCTCGTAGATGGCGATGCTGTACTTCCTCAGCTGATCCGCGATCTCCACACCCAGTGTCTGACACGTCTCGGCGAAGGTGATGTTTTCATCGTGGCCTTCCTCCGCCTTGGTCGCCGGCGAGAAGAGCGGCGGGTCGAGGCGCCCGGACTCGACCAGACCGCGCCGGAGCGGCTCCCCCGCGAGCGTTCCGACTTGCCGATACTCCTTCCACGCCGAGCCCGCGATGTACCCGCGCACGACACATTCAATTGGGAAGGGATCCAGCTTGCGAACCAGCATCGAACGACGTTCCCAGATCTCACGATGCGGCCCGAGCACGGGATATCGCCTCGCGATGACCGCCGGGTCGACGGCGATGAAATGGTTCGGTGCCAGATCGGCGGTTCGAGCGAACCACCAGGCCGAGATCAGGGTGAGAACCTCACCCTTGCGGGGGATGGGCTGCGGAAGGACGACATCGAACGCGCTCACCCGGTCCGTCGCGACCAGGAGCAGGGCATCGCCGAGGTCATACACATCGCGCACCTTCCCGCTTCGCAGGAGGGGTACGGGAAGGTCCGTTCGCGCGATCGGATTGTTCAAAACGTGGCTCGCCTTGCGACAGAATCAGGTGGATCGCAAGTACGGAAAGCTAACGGGTGGCGGGCACCGGAGGCAAGGTGCCACGGGTTCCCGTTGAATCGTCTTCAAATGCCGTAGAGCGGTCGAAGTTTTTCTTCCAGATAGCGCATGAAATGATCCGCGGTCAACGGCGCGCCCGTCGCCTGCTCACACAGTTCCGGGGCCGTGTACCGCCGGCCGTGACGGTGTATCTCGCGAACCAGCCAGGACCGCAGCGCCGTGAAATCACCTCGCGCGAGGTGATCGTCGAGATCGCCGAGATCCCGGCGGATCGCCGACCAGAGCTGCGCCGCGTACAGGTTGCCGAGCGTGTAGGTGGGGAAGTACCCGAACGCACCCATTGACCAGTGCACGTCCTGGAGGCAGCCGCGGCGGTCGTCGGGTACGGTGCAGCCCAGGTCGGAGAGGATGCGATCGTTCCACGCGGCCGGAACGTCCCGGATCGCCAGATCGCCGGAAAGTATCGCGCGCTCCAGGTCGAAGCGCAGCATGATGTGCAGGTTGTAGGTCGCCTCGTCGCTGTCCACCCGGATCAGGTTGGGCTTCACGACGTTCATCGCTCCGAAGACTTCGTCCAACTCCACATCGTTGAGGGCGGCACCAAATGCGGCTTTTGCTTCCGGAAGCGCCCACGTCCAGAACTCGCGGGACCGACCC
>CAZUVK010000016.1:0-30602 GCA_964623785.1 uncultured Gemmatimonas sp.
CCCGCCGAAACTGGATTTCAGCGGCCGACCGGATGGCCCGCCGCGGAGGAGCAAGGATGCTCCATTCACCGTTCAGGGAGGAACACCACCATGAGGATCAACACCAACGTCGGCGCGCTCGTCGCCAACAAGAACCTGTTCAACTCGCAGCGCACGTTGAACGACTCGATGGGGAAGCTCTCGTCAGGTCTGCGGATCAACCGCGCCGGCGCCGACGCGGCGGGTCTGGCGATTGCCAACCAGCTCCGTGCCAGCACTCGCGCGCTGACGGTCGCCACCAACAACGCCGAACAGGGTAACGCGGTTCTTTCGATCGCCGAGGGCTCGCTCGACACGATCCAGAAGATCCTGGAACGCGCCAAGGAGCTGGTGATGCAGAAGGACTCGTTCCAGAACGCGGGTACCGAGGCCCAGGCCGCGATCGACGCCGAGCTCGATACACTGGGTGAGGAGATCACGCGCATCCTGGCGACGACCACCTTCCAGGGTGAGGAGATCATCAACGCGGGTGCGATGACCTTCATCGTCTCCGAGAACGGCGAAGATGTCGAGATTGACATCGAGTTCACGGATCCGACCCTCACCAGCGCCGCGAGCGTCTCCGACATCGAAGGCTACATCAACGATGTATCGACCGCGTTCGGCGTGATCGGCGCAGCGCAGAACCGTCTCGAGTTCACGATCTCGAACCTGAAGAACGTGGTGGTGAACCAGGCCGCCGCCGAGTCCGTGATCCGCGATGTGGACATGGCCGAGGAGATGGCGACCTACACGAAGAACAGCATCCTGACGCAGGCCGGTACGGCGATGCTCGCGCAGGCGAACCAGACCTCTCAGAGCGTGCTCCAGCTGCTTCGCGGCTGATCGGACCTCTTCACGCGGTTCTCCCGGGGGTGGTTCGCCACCCTCGGGTTTTACTCTTGATAGCGGGTGATTCATGAACCCGACCATGAACATCAGCGGTCTGGCCAGCGGCATACAGTGGCAGGACCTTGTCGACCAGATCGTACTCGCGGAGCGGGCGCGGCGGGTAACGCCCATCACGCGGCAGATCGATACGAATCAGGCGCGCGTCCAGGCGTGGAATCGGCCGGTCCCACAGCCGCGCCCGGCAACTACGCGGTGGAGGTCCAGCAGCTCGCGCGCGCAGAGAAGTTCGGCAGCGCCGCGTTCGCGGATTCCATCACCGCGCTCAACACATTGGACCCGGCATTCCAGGGCGGCACGTTCTCGATCAACGGCAGGGAGGTCGTGATCGCCGCGGATGCCAACCTCGGTGGCGTCCGGGACGCGATCAACGCGGCGAACACCGGGGCCGAGCCATCGGGCGTGACGGCGTCGATACTGATGGTGGGGCCGGGCGAACATCGCCTGATCCTGACTTCCACCGTTCCCGGCAGCGCTGGCGTGCGCCTCGCGGATGTCACGCCGGGCGCGCTCGCCGGCCTGGGGATCTCGACGGTATCGCGGTCCGCCGCGTTCGCGGATACGGCGTCGTCGCTCGCCAGCCTGCTCGGCCTCTCTTCGCCGCCCGCGGTCCGGACGATCGTCATCGAGGGTCGCGAAGTGGTCGTGGATCTGGTGAACGACTCTCTCCAGAGCCTGCTCGCGAAAGTGCGGTCCGCCGCCACCGAGGCCGGCGAGGACCCGGACCAGGTGGCCAACCTCGTTTCTGATGCCGACGGTACCCGCCTCGAAGTTCGCGGAAGCGTATCGGCACGGGTCGATGACGCCGACACGCGGGCGATCCTGAACGCGCTCGGCTTCACCCGCGACGGCCTCGCCACCGCCGGTACCGATGCAACCGTCCTGATCGACGGCTTCGAGGTCACCCGTTCGACGAACACCATCGCCGACGCGGTCGCGGGCGTTTCGTTCGCGCTCCAGGGCGCCGAGGCAGGCACGACGGTAGAGGTCGCGGTGGCGCGAGACGTCGAGTCCATGACCGCCGCGGTCAAGGAGTTCGCCGACGCCTACAACGAGCTGCTCGCGTTCGTCAACACGCAGCGCGCCCAGAACCAGCCGCTTGCGCACAACAGCACGCTGCGCGGGGCGATGGCCAGCTTCACCCGGGTGGTCCTTACGCCAATCGAGGGGCTGGACACGGCCTTCGAACGCGCCGCGCAGATCGGCCTGTCCCTCTCGCGGACGGGTCAGCTCACGGTGGACGAAGCGCGGTTGAAGACCGCGCTCGAGACGAATCCGGCCGACGTAAAGGCGCTGTTCGCGGGACAGGGTGGCGATCTACCTGTGGAGGGCCTCGGGGCGCGCATGCTCGCCGCCGCGGGAGGGGTGACTCGCCTGGGGGATGGCAGCGTGGCAATTCAGCTCCAGAGCCTCGAGCGATCCATCGGCGCGTTGACCCGCCGTCAGTCTGATGCGGAAGCGCGACTCGAAGTACGGCGCGCCACGCTGCTCCAGCAGTTTGCCCGCATGGAGTCCGCGCTCGGCTCCCTGAACGCGCAGGGCGACTGGCTCAAGGCCCAGGTCGACGCCCTGAAACCCAGAGACAGGTGAAGCGGATGAACGAGCCTCCGGTCCGGCGCATCAGCGCGTCCCGGTGTCTCCCGGACCGCGTGGCCTCGTCCCGTGCCTGGAGGAACAAATGATCGTACCGGCCCATGGCAGATGGCCGCGCCGACTCGACGCGGTGGCCCTGCCAGACAATCCCCCGAGCCAGCCGATCGACGAGGTGTTCGATCTGCTAGACCGCGTCATGACATTGACGCGACAGTCGGCGATACGGTTCGATGACGGAGCCACGGATGATGGTCTCGATCTCCTGGACCAGCGCACGCCTCTGTTCCTGAGAATGGGGGAGATCTTCGGGAAGCTGGCCACCGGCACCCCGCCGGAGGGAGGCGCAACAAAGGGTGTTCCCGGCCCGGACCTCGATCGCCTCACGTTCGCGGCCGGCGAACTCAGCCGCCTGGACGCCTCGGTTTCGGCCAGGCTCGGAAGCCTTCGCGGCGATGTGGAACGCGACCTCCAGGGCCTTCGCCCGAGCACCGGCACCGCACCTGGCTACGTCGAGCCGGAGCTGCCCCGCCACCTCGACCGGCGTGGTTGATAACGCCACTCCGCGGCTCAAGTTTCCGCTGCTTCCGTCGACATTTTCGGGAGTCGATAGACGTGCTTACCGCCACCGGGATGTCTGACGGAATGTCGTACGGAAACGCTACCTCGCGCTACCTCGAAGCAGAAGTACTCAGTCGGCAACCCGAGTGGCTCGTCCCATTGATGTACGAGCACCTTCTCCTGAATCTGCGCCGCGCCTCCATGCAGATCGAGTTGGGTGACCAGGAAGGGAAAGCAGCCAGCCTGGACAAGGCGTCGGCAATCGTGATGGAGCTCATCGGCGCACTCGACTTCGAGCGCGGCGGCGAGGTGGCCATGCGGCTCTCGGCGCTCTATCTCTTCTTCTCGACCGAGATGATCGGTGCGCGCCAGAGTGTGGAGGCGGTGCGGCTCCAGCGACTCATCGCGATGATCAGCGATCTCCATGAAGCCTGGTCCCAGGCCGCCGAAGCGGTTTCCCCACGGACGACGACCGGGGTTTCCAGGCCGAGCCGAAGCGCCTGATGCGGCAATTATTGCCGCGCAAAACCCCCTTCCGGAGCCCTGAAGGCCCGAAAACGGCAGTAAAATCCCCCGCGACCCGGCAGGCTCAAGTGTCGGGATCGCACCTCCGATAATTTCCCTCAAGGAGGATACTACATGAGAATCAATGACATTGGCGTAGACTATTTGAAGGCCGAGCAACTGAAGGGCCCGGCCGCCACCGAAAACGGCCCCGGCGATGCCGCGCAGCCGACCGTCGCTCCGAAGCAGGCTGACACCGTACGGATCTCGGACGAGGCCCGCGCGCTCGCTCGCGGAGACTCAGGCGAGATCGGTGCGGACCGCATTGACGAGATCCGTACGAGGATCCTCGAAGGCGCCTACAACTCGCTCGACTCGGTGGATCAGCTCGCGCGCCGGCTCCTGTCCAGCGGCGACCTCTAGTGCCGGGAACCGGCGCCGAAGAACTCCAGAAACGGGCGCGGTCACTCCGCGCCCCCGACCGCGCACGCTAAGGAGAACCCATGAAGTTCCTGGTTGTGGATGACTCCGCCACGATGCGACGCATCGTTGTCAACTCGCTGCAGCGAATCGGCTTCAACGAAACGGTGGAAGCCGCGGACGGCCACGAAGCGCTCCAGCGGTACGACGCGTCGATCGGGTTCATCATCACCGACTGGAACATGCCCAACATGAGCGGCATCGAATTCACCCGGACACTCCGGGCGCGCCCGGACGGCACGGCGGTTCCGGTCCTCATGGTCACTACCCGCAGCGTCCGCGAAGACATCATCGCTGCCGTCGAAGCGGGGGTGAACAACTACATTGTCAAACCCTTCACGCCGCAGGTCCTCAAGGACAAGATCGACCAGATCCTGGGTGCCGGCGTACCGAGTTGAGTCCAATGGCCAAGCCTCTCTCTGACGAACTGCTTCTGGATTCGGAAGCGAGTCTTCGGCTCGTGGACCGGGCACTCACCGACCTCCGGGTCTCCGAGCAGCCCACGAACGAAGCCGGACGTTCCGAATGCATCTGTGGGGCCCAGAAGGAGGTCGCGCTGACGGACCTGCCGAACATGCTCCTCCGGGCGTACACGGAGATCAACAGTGTCCTGCAGAACCTTCGGCGCAGCCGCAATGTCCTGCAACAGACGACGCTCGAGAAGATCCACCACACCAGCGACAAGCTCCGCGAGGTCTCCTCGGCCACCGAGCTGGCGGCGACCGACATGCTCGATGGACTCGACCGCGCCCTCGCCATGATCGACGACCTCGATGCCTCCGATGGCGATCCCGACGCGTCCGACCATGCCGGCGAGGTCCGGTCGAACCTGCGCAACGAGCTCTTCAGCCTGATGAACTGCCTCCAGTTCCAGGATATCACCACCCAGCAGCTCAGCTACGCGTCGAGCGTGCTCGTGGAGATGGAAGACCGCCTCGCGGAGATCGCCCGCATCTTCGACCCCGATCGGCTCGGCCTCCGCGACGTGATGCTCGACCTCGTCGAGCCCGACCACGCCTCGTTCGATCCGGCCGCCACTACCTCCGATGCCGAAGAGCGCCAGGCCCTCGTCGACGCGATTTTTACCCGACGCTGACAGGCTGATCCGCCGGGAAGTTGAGACCGAACGCGAGGGGCGAGTCCACACGGATTCGCCCCTCGCTCGCGCTGGCCAACACGTCGCGCCACGGGCGAACACAGGCTCCCGGCCCCGGCTGCCGGATGGTCCCGGCACCGCACTTGCGCACTTGGGTCTTTTCCGACGTGCGATAAACCGGCGCGTCCCTCGGCGATCGTTCCCGTTCGCGGCATGATGCATCGGCCTTTTGAACCTCCCCGCTCCATGCGGTGGCTCTTCGCCGTTGTGGTGTCGCTTCTCGTCTTCATGGTCGCGGTTCCGCCGTGGGCCGGCGCGCGACGCGAGGCCTTGCGCCAGCAGGTGGACGAAGGCCTTTTCCCCGCCCGTGCCGCCCTTCTGGAGATTGAGGATGCGTTTGCCTCTGTGGCAGCGAATGCCCGAAGTCTCACGGAAACCGGCGATACCATCTTCCTCGATCCCCTGCGTCTTGACGTCGCTCGCGCCCGCGCCGGCTGCGCCAGGATGGAGCGTATAGCTTCCACGCTCGGGCCGGAAATTACGATCTCAGTCCGGGAACTGGCAGGCCGGTGCGACGAGATGGCCGGCATGGCCGATAAGCTGACGAGCGGTGGGACGGCCCCGGTTGATCGGGCGGTCACGGCGGCCGCTGATCGGCGTCGACTCGAGGAAGCACTGGAATCCGCCGCGGCCGTCGAGACCGTGCTCGAGCGAATGGCGGAGTCCACCCGGAGCCAGGTCAGCGCTTCGGAACGTCAGGAGACTTTGCTGGTCGGTGGGCTGGGGCTCGCCGCCGCCGTTGTCTCCATCATTGTTGGTCTGTTGATGCGCCGCACCGAGGTTGCCTCGCGGCGGCTCGTGGAGAGCGAATCGCGATTCCGCCAGATCGCCGAGAGCCTCCGGGAAGCCATCTGGATCGCTGATACCGAATACACCAGGTACTACTACATCAATCCTGCCCAGGAGAGGCTCTGGGGGCGCTCCATGGAGAATGCCCTCGACAACGCCCGATCCCTCCTCGATGTCGTTCATCCTGACGACCGGGCGCGGGTGGCGGCCTCGCTGGAGAAGTACGCACTCGGCGAGGTTCACCTGCAATACCGGATCCTTCGACCCGATGGCGAGGTCCGGTGGATCGCGGCGAGCGGTTACCCCGTTCAGGATCGGCGGGGGCGTACCATCCGAGTGGCCGGGATAGCGGAGGACATAACGGAGCGGAAGCGGGAGGCGGAGGAGCGGGAACGCCTGCTGGAACGGGAAAAGTCGACGCGCCAGAAGCTGGAATCGGCGCTTCGTGTCCGGGACCAGGTGCTCCGAATCGTATCCCATGACCTCAAGAACCCGCTCCACACGATCGGCATGGCTGTTGACCTCCTGGGTCTGCCGGAGCCCTCCGGGGAACGGCGGGCCGAGCAGGTCGATATCATCCGCCGCGCCGTGGATAGGGCGAGTCGAATGACCCACAACCTCCTGGACGCCCTTCGGATCGAGGCCGGACACGCCATACCGATTCAGCCCGCCCCGGTGGAAGTCAGATCTCTGCTGAACGACACCGCCGAAATGTTCCGGCTGGACGCCGCGGAGAAGCAGCAACGGCTCACCTGCCAGGTCGCCGACGGGGTTGGTTCCGTGCTCGCGGATTATGATCGCATTGTCGAGGCGCTCTCGAATCTGCTTGGCAACGCGGTCAAGTTCACCCCGGAGGGTGGTAGAATCCAGGTCAGCGCCAGACGTGACGGTGACGCCGTAGAGATCGCTGTTTCAGACACTGGCCCCGGAATTCAACCAGATCTTCTTCCGACGCTGTTCGCCCCCTTTGCGCAGGCGAAGGACACGGCGAGTCTCGGTACCGGCCTGGGGCTCGCAATTACGGCCGAGATCGTGAAGGCCCATGGTGGCGAATTGAACGTCGAGACCCGGCCGGGGGAAGGCACCACCTTTCGGTTCTCGCTCCCTGCCGCCAGATCCGCCTGACCCCGCCGCGGTTGCGCAAACTCGTGGATGTCGCTAACTGAACGCGACCCCACCCACCCACCCATTCAATGACTCCAGGGCCCTCGGACCCATGATGACTCCATCGCGATGGCTCGCGGCGTGCCTCCCCCTGCTCGTCGCGTGCGCACCGGATGAATCCGCCGAGGCGTTCATCCCCGTGGCGGATGTCCAGCAGCTTATGCTCCACGTCCTGGAACCCGCTGCCGAACACTACTGGGACGCTGTCGGCTGGGTCATCGACTTCGACGGCACGACTGAGATCTTCCCGAGATCGCACGAGGAGTGGGAGGCGGTCGTAAACGCCGCGTACGTCGTCGCCGAATCCGGCAACCTGCTGATGATGGACCCCCGCCGGGTCGACGACGCGGCGTGGGTTTCGATGTCACAAGCGCTCATCGCCGTCGGTCGCGACGCGATCGCCGCGGCCGAGGCGGAGGACAGGGATGCCGTCTTCGATGCCGGCGCCGAGGTCTACTACGCCTGCACCGCCTGCCACTCCGCCTACGCGCTCGAGACGCTCCGCCCGAACGCGGTCACCGAATAGCCGAGGAGTCGATGGATTCATTCCTGGCGTGGCTCGAATCGACCCCCTGGAGTATCGCGCTCCGCGAATCGCTGTACGTCTGGCCGCTGCTCGAATCCACCCATGTGCTTACCCTCGGTCTGTTCGTGGGCACCGCGATCATGATGGACCTCCGACTCCTCGGCGTGACGTTCGGGAACGCACGCGCATCGGACTTCACCGGGCGCATGCTGCCGTGGACGCGCGCCGGGTTCGTCATTCTCGCGATCACGGGGATCCTCCTCTTCTACTCCTCCCCGATCCGCTACTACCACAACATCTTCTTCCGCGTGAAGATGCTCGTGCTGGTGCTCGCCGGGCTCAACGTCTGGCTCTTCCACTCACGGATCCACAAGCGGGTGAAGGAATGGGATATCGACCCCTCACCGCCGCGCGCGGCCCGGGTCGCGGCCGTGGTGTCGATCCTCGCATGGTCGATCGTCGTCGTCACCGGACGGATGGTCGCCTACAACTGGTTCGACTGCGACATCCAGCCGCAGTCCGCCATCGTCAACTGGGCGGCGGGCTGCGTCCTTCCGGAACCGTAAGGGGGCTCCGCGATGCCGGTTACCTGGTTCGAATGGGCGGAGAACACGGGGATAGGCACCACCATCCGCAATTCCCTGTGGATGTTCTCCGTCATCGAGGCGGTCCACCTGCTCGGGCTCTGCCTCCTCGGCGGCGCGCTGCTGATCGTCGACCTGCGGCTGCTGGGGTTCGGCCTGACCCGTCAGTCGAGCGTGAGCCTGCTCCGCCAGGCGCGGCCCTGGCTGGTCACGGCGATCGTGGTGATGCTCTCGACCGGCGTGCTGCTCTTTCTCTCGGAATCCGTGAAGGTCTACTACAACACGTCGTTCTGGGTGAAGATGACCGCGCTGCCGCTGGGGCTGGCGTTCACGTTCCTGGTGCGCGACCGGGTGGTGATGCGGGAGCCACCGGATGGGTCGGCGAGGCTGCGGGCGGTGGGGTTTGTGTCGCTGGTGCTCTGGTTCACGGTGGCGGCGGCCGGGCGGTGGATCGGGTTCTCGTGAAGGGGGAAGGAGGACGATACTGGAGTTCGACACATCGCGTGACTGACTTCCGCATCCGTGCATCGCAATTGGGCTATGGCGTTCGATCCGACACTGCTCGAAATCGGCTCTCTGTATACGCGGCCGCGGCTTGCCCAGATCTGGGGCTATGCGGGGCACCAGGCGATTTCACGTGGAGTGTTCACACCTGCCGGAGGCGGGCACATCATTCTCTTCGTGACCCGGGAGAAGCAGAAGAGCTTGACCCAGTACGAGGACCTTCTGAACGGGGATAGTCTCCACTGGGAAGGCGAGGAGCGTCACGGATCCGACCTCCGCATAGCTAGAGCGCATGAGCGTGGTGAGGAGGTGCATCTGTTCTACCGCGACATCCACCACACTCCGTTTCAGTACTATGGCCAGGTCCTGCCGACCAGATTCAGGCAACGCACCGGCAAACCTAGTGAGTTCACTTTCCAATTGACGCACGATCTGGGAGCTGCGGACGACATTGCTCGTCGGGCGGTCGAGCTCGAGAGTCTGACGGCTACCGAGCGGGAAGCCGTCGTCAAAGCGAGAATTGGTCAGGGCAGGTTCCGCGAGGATTTGTTTCTGGTTTGGAAGGGCTGCGCGGTTACCGACGTTCGACGACCTGACCTCCTGCGCGCCTCGCACATCAAGCCCTGGCGGTGGAGTTCGAACCCAGAACGTATCGATTCCCATAATGGCTTGCTCCTGCTTCCGCATTACGATCACCTTTTTGATCGCGGATACATCACGTTCGATGAATCGGGAGCACTCCGAGTCTCACCAGCGATCTTGAAACTGCCACCCCAACGTCTCGGAATCGATCCGTCGGCCCGCCTACGGCGATTGGAGCCCGAACACTTACCGTTTCTTGAGTACCATCATGACAACGTATTCCTGCGGAGCGACTCGACGTAGCCTTCCCTGAATCGTCCGGTTCCAGCCGGTGTCCATTGAAAGGCTGCGCCGTTTGCGGAGTATGGGCGCGAGACTCGCCGAGGTGTTGGCGATGAACCCAATGACCCGATTCAGCGGAGGCAAATTGAGAACTCAGCGCCTGTCCAGCGCGTCTTCGTTGGCCACAGTCGCGCTGCTGGTTGTTGTTCACAGCGCGAGAACCCCGCTGTATTCGCAGGTGGTCGCACCTCCCACCGATTCGCTGCTCCTCGAGATCGCGTCCACTGTCGTCCGTGGAACACCCCATACCCATGCGGTCTGGTCCGGTGGATGGTTTGAGGGCGACTTCGCGATCCTGATCCCGGACGGGCGCAGTTTTGTCGTTGTGTCGAATCCGGACATGGAGCCGTTGCCCCCAATCATCGCCTCCCGCCCGATCGATGGATTCTACCGGACCGCGTATCTGTTGCCCGCGGGACACCCGGAGGCGCCGGAACGGAGTGGACGCCGAACTTTCGCTGGTCGTCCCCTCAGTCTTGTCTGGCAGTACTCCGATTCCGTATTCGGAGTGAAGGACCCTCTTCTCGCCAATGCTGTTGTTCTATACCACGAGTTCTTCCACGTATTTCACGTCGGGCGGCGTGTGTGGGGCCTTTCGGGATGGGACGATGACCCGCCCTGGGATGTCGTCACTTCGGACGTGTTTCAGGCGCTCGCCGAGCGAGAGCGGGAGATACTCGCCCGAGCGTTGATTGCGAGCTCGTCGAATTCGCTCGTCTTGTTGCTCAACGAATACCTGGAAGTTCGTGCCGAGCGAATGGGAATGCTGCCGACAGGGTCACGAGCCTATGAAACTGACTACGAGCGACTGGAGGGAACGGCGCACCTGGTCGGCTATGCCACGGGCCTGCTCGCCGCGCGGGGGGACCTGGATGACCTCATCGAGATCGTTAGTTCCGATCTGCGGAATACGCCGCGGTTCGACGAGCCACTGTGGCAGTCTGGGCCTTACCGCGACTGGCACGTCTATGCGACGGGGGCCGCAATCATAATCCTGCTAGACCGTCTCGATCCGACCGGCAGCTGGCGGGAGTCACTTGCTCGGAACGCCGCCTTCCCCGGGTTGCTGCGGCAGGCCCTTTCGGCGGTCGAATTGCCGTCTGCCCCTACAATGTGACGGCCCCGAACCCGCACTGGTGGGTTCGGAGCGAATGACTCACGACTGGTACCTCACGCGAATTCCCGGGATCGCAACCGGATCCAATCGGCGAGTCCTTCCTCGACGAGCGTCTCGTCCGCGAGGGTCGTCATCCCCTGCACGGCCTCTTCCCCGGGCGCCTCCAGGTCGTACCCGTTCAGGCCAAGAAGGGTGTAGAGGGCCGGCAAGGCCGTGCGCTTGTTGCCGTCATTGAAGCTGTGGTTCCGGGCGATCCTGAAGCCATACGCGGCCGCAAGCACAAAGACATCGGCGCTTTCGTAGTACCACTTGTTGACCGGGCGAGAGGGGCGGATTCCGCCAGACCGATATCCTTCACGCCGTGAGAGGCACCGTGCAGGAGGATCTGATCGAGTTTTCGTGATGCGGGGAAGAGAGGAGGAGCCCCCGGTGCCGCGTTTCACGCGCGGCTGGCGTTTCACGCAATCCGCGGGCAGCGCACGGGCCGCGAGTTGGTGGTGTCGCCCCCTGTGCGAGTGCAACCGTCGCAGGCACCGCGGGCGGGCTGATCCACAAGCTCGGATGCACGTTTTTCTCCACTTGACGGATCCTGGAATCGGCACCGGTGTCGTAGGATGCCGGCCCCGCGAGCGTGTGCGGCGTCGGCACACCATCGGCCCGGAGATCCATATGCAACGCAGGCTCGCCCGACTCGTCACCGTCGTTCTCACCCTTCTGGTCGCTCCCACCGTCACCGTCGCTCAACAGGGACCGCCCGCGCCTACGGGCGGCGTCGGGCCCACCTCGGCGCCCATGCCCACGGAGGCCCAGGTGCTCATCTCGGAGATGGAGCAGATCCAGATGCGGATCGCCGCCATCGAACGACAGGCGCTGGCCGATCCTGCACTCCAGACGATGCAGGTGGCGATCAACTCGCAGATCGAGGCGACGATGGCCGCAATCAACCCTGACGCGCCGCGGTTGATCGAGCGCCTCGACTCGCTGCTGACGGTGGCGCGGTCGCGGACGGTTTCCGGCGACGCCGCCGTAGACGCGCTCGTCAATGAGGTTCAGGGCATCGAAGCACAGCTTCGCGCCACACAACGCAGCGCCATAGAGCAGCCGGAGATCGCCGAACGCATTGCGGAGTTCGACGAGCAGTTCCGCGCGAAGATGGCGGAGATCGACCCAAACGTAATCCCGCTGCTCGATGAGATGCAGGAGCTGGAAGACCAGCTGACGGCAATGATGGGGGGTCGGCAGTAGCGGATTCGCGGTCGGCTGCCTTCTCCTTGCGCTCCCGCCCGCCCGCCCGCATTACCCTTACATACATGGCAATCCCGCTCGTATCCCGACCCGTCGTACCTGGAGGTGAACCGTGGTGGCAGACCCGCGCGCCGTTCCCGGCCCGATCGCCCCGCGCCCCCGCGTGGCGCTGGCGACCGCCCTGTTCCTCGCCGTCGCCGCGTGCGCCGCGGCGGTCACGAACGCTGACGCCGGCCCCGCCGCCCCGCCGCAACTCGCCGCCACGCCCGCGCCCGCCGGGACCCAGCTGCTCCCCGTCGCCCACGACGCCGCGACGGGCAGGATCACGCTCACGATCCCGCAGCTGAACGAAGAGATGCTCTACCTGAACACGCTCGCGGCCGGCCTCGGCACGGGTGGCCTCGACCGCGGCCAGCTCGGGCCCAGCCACGTCGTCCGCTTCGAGCGCCGCGGCCCGCGCATCCTCCTCGTCGCCGTCAACACCGCCCACCGCGCGACGAGCGGCGACCCCGACGAACGCCGCGCTGTCGAGGAGTCCTTCCCTTCTTCCGTGCTGGCCTCCTTCGCGATCGCGTCGGAGGGGCCGGGCGGGATCGCCATCGACGCCACGGACTTCTTCCTCAGCGACGTCTATGACGTGATCGGTCAGGCCCGGGGCGCGCAGCTCGGCACACTGCGGCTCGACGCCGCACGCAGTTACGTTGACCCGGAGTACACCCGCGCATTCCCGAGCAACTCCGAGATCCGCGCGGTGATCACCTACGCGGCGGACCAGCCGACCGCCGAACTGCGCCGCCACGCCGCCGACGGCCGGGCGATCACGCTCGAACAGCACCACAGCTTCGTCCGCCTTCCCGAGGACGGATTCGCCCTTCGCGAGTTCGATCCCCGGAGCGGACTCTTCAACAGCACCTTCTTCGACTTCTCCCGCCCGCTCGAGACCTCGGACTTCCGAGGCCGCGCCGTCGCGCGCTGGCGGCTCGAGCCGAGCGACACCGCCGCCTACCTCCGCGGCGAACTCGTCGAGCCGGTGAAGCCGATCGTCTACTACCTCGATCGCGCGGTGCCCGAACCCTATCGAAGCGCGTTCATTGAGGGCGGGAACTGGTGGAACGAGGTCTTCGAGTCCGCCGGGTGGCGGAACGCGTTCCGGGTGGAGATGATCCCCGAGGGCGTGGACCCGATGGACGCGCGTTATCCTGCGATCTATTGGGTCCACCGGCAGCAGCCGGGGCCGTCCGTCGGCCCGTCGTATCGCGACCCGCGGACAGGCGAGATCCTCACGACGGTCGTGCGGATGGACTCCTACCGGTCGCTCGTCGATCAGGACGTGTACATGGGGCTCGTTCCCGCCGCCGGGCCGGGGGGACTGGGGATGGACTCCGAGGCGTTCGCGATGGCGCGGCGCCGCCAGCACGCGGCGCACGAGATCGGGCACACGATCGGGCTCGCGCACAACTTCCTGGCCGCGACCCAGGGCCGCGCGTCGGTGATGGACTACCCGTATCCGCTGATCGAGGTGGATGAGCAGGGCGGGATCGACCTGTCGGACGTGTTCCGAACCTCCGGCGGCGCGCACGACACGCTTACGATCCGCTACGCCTACACCTGGTATCCCGACGCGGAATCGGAGGCGGCGGGGCTCCGGGAGATCCTCGACGACGCGAAGGCGAAGGGGCTTCGCTTCATCACCGGCGGCCATGCGTCGGCGGCCGGCTCCTACCCGGAGGCAACCCAGTGGGTGGAAGGCGCCGACATGCTCGCTGCGCTGCGGCGCACCTCCGCGGTCCGGCGGGTATTGCTCGACGCCTTCGACGAGCGCGCCGCGATGCCGGGCGAGCCGATGGCGGTGCTGAACCGGCGGCTCGCGCATGTCTACCTGCACCACCGCTACGCGCTCGAGGGGGCGGTCAAGACAGTCGGCGGGATGCGGTTCGAGTATGCGCTCGCCGAGCCGGGCGGCGGGGGCGTACCCACCGAGATCATCCCGCCGGACGAGCAGCGGAGCGCGCTCCGGGCCGTGCTCGCCGCGCTCTCGCCGGATGAGTTGCGGATCCCGAACCGGGTCGCCGCGCTCATCCCGCCCGTTCCGTCCGGGTTCGACAACTACCTCACGGCGATCCCGACACCAGCGGGCACCGCGTTCGATCCGCTCTTCGCCGCCCACAGCCTGGCTGCCGAGGTCGTCGGCAATCTGCTGCATCCGCAGCGTGCCGCGCGGCTCGTCAGCTTCCACGCGCGCGATCCGGCCAACCCACCGCTGGATGAGGTTCTCGCGGCGCTGGTTGCGTCGACCTGGGGCGCGCCGGCGCTAGCCTCCGGCGTGGACCCGCAGGACGCCGCGCTCCGCCGGGTCGCCCAGCGCGCCGCGCTCGACGGGCTGCTTGACCTCGCGGGCAACGGTGCCGCCACCGCGGAAGTCAGGGCCATCGTGGAGCGGGAGTTGGAAGGCCTCGCGGGGCGGCTCGCCGCGAGCGGTAGCGCGACCGGATCCGCGTCCGCGGCCGCGGCTGACCAGGCGCACCGGGCGACCGCGCGGCGCGACATCGACCGCTACTTCGCAGGCGACGACGATCCGGAGCTGAGGCCGCGCCCCGGGCTGGTGCCGCTGCCGTGGCCGTGAGGTGAAGAGTGACGAGTCGCTGACGCCACAGGCAATGCACGTCCCTAACCCCGGATCCATTTGAACGCCACGAATTCCGACGCGCCCCTCTGGCTTCCGCCTCTCCGCCGATACCTCGTCGCCGACGACCTCCGCGTGACCCTGAAGACCCCGATCACGTTGCCGGGCGGCCCCGTCGTCCGCGACGTCGCGGGCGTCTCCATGCGTTTCCCGCGATGGACCGGCGAGCCGTTCAGTGACGACTTCGGGAAGAAGACCTCGGCGATGATCGACATCGACGGAGAGCATCTCTTCCCCGAACTCGCGGTCCTCCGCCTTCTCCAGAACGACGAATGGGACGGCCGGTGGGTCAGTACTTATAGCGCGCGCACCGAGATCTGGAAGTACCTGACCGAGTGGCGCGACGTCCCCCGCGCCGAGCAGCGAAGCCGGCCGATCGAGGAACCTGAACCCCGCCAACTTCTCGCGCGGATCGCCGGCCTCAACAAGCCCGCCCGCTACTCCGGTTGCTGGGACACCTTCGCGTGGAAGGGATCAGACTTCGCGTTCCTCCAATGCCGGCGAAAGGCCCCGAAATCGGCGGACCTCCTGAAACGCGAGGAGGAGGATTGGCTGCGCTCGTCGCTGTATCTCGGCGACCCGCGAGTCTCGGTGAAGTCGTTCTGCTTCGTCCAGTGGGACTACGAGTAGAACCTCTCGCTTCATCCCGAGCCGCCCAAATGTCATCCTGAGGCGCAGCCGAAGGATCCGCACGCGGCCATCCACGCGAACCCCGAAGTGCGGATCCTTCGGCTGCGCCTCAGGATGACACGTGGGGCCCTGGATTCCGCGGGCAGGGACTCGCCTGAACACTTCCCCCGGATCCCTCGCCCGGGGAAACCCACGTAACTCCTTGGCGCTCTTCGCGTTCTTCGCGGTGAACCCAGCCCCGGATCCTCGCCCAACCCAACCGCCGGACCAGCCCACCCCCACCCCCACCCCCACCCCGTGGCTCATTCACAATACTTGACTGTCTAGTGGTGGCTCCGTAATCTACCACTAGACAGTCGAGTGACCCGTTCACTTCCAGCCAATCCATGACCTCACCGCCAAGGCCTTCCTCCAGGGAACTCTTCTCCGCGAGATCAACCGGAAGATCCAGGAGTTGCGCGTGCTGAATCGCCTGCGGGCAAGGGCCAGATCCATCTTCCTCCGCGGACAGCTCGAGCGCGACATGCGCGAGGAGATGTCCCACCATCTGGCGGAGACGACTGAGAGACTGGTCGCGCGGGGAATGTCGCGGGAGGACGCTGAACGCGAAGCTCTCCGGGAGTTCGGGCGGATGGACAGGATCCAGGAAGAGAGCCGGGATGCACGGGGCTCACGGTGGGTGGACGAAACCGCGGCGGATGTTCGCTTCGGCCTCCGCCAGTTCCGTCGCGCGCCCGTCTCGACTCTGACGATGGTCATTGTCCTGGCGATCGGAATCGGTGCCAACGCGGCGCTCTTTACGATCACGTATTCGATGCGGACGATGCCCGCGCCGGGCATTTCTCGGGACGACGCTTTGGTTCGAATCCGTCCGATCGACCGCTATTCTCTCTTGCGTACCGAGGTCGAGCAGTTCGCGCGGTTGACGAGTCACTTCAGTGGAGTCACCAACGCGGATCCTCGAACCGCAATGTTCACATTCGACGGTCCCGAAGCTCACTCCCTCATGGGAGGCGCTCTCTTCGTGACCGATGAGTACTTCGAGGTCCTCGGTGTACGGCCGCTCATGGGGAGAACGTTCGCGTTCCGCGGGGTGAATGGGGACCCGGGCTCCGCACTGGTCGGCATAATCGGGCATGAGACCTGGCAGGCCCAGTTCGGCGCCGATCTCGACATTCTGGGTCGAACGATGAGGGTTAATGATCAGGTCATCACGATCATTGGCGTCGCCCCGCCTCGATTTCGCGGAACGGAGCATGGATCGTGGGACTGGCGGGTCTGGATTCCCATGGATTCCCGCGACATCGTCGCGCCGGGCGCCGTCAACGCCCTTTCAGATACCGCGGACGGCACCGTCGTCGCGCGCTTGCGCCCCGGTGTCACGCGCGAAAGCGCCGAAGCAGCCGTGAAGGCGATTTCGCAGGTCGCGATCGCGTCGAGCGACCTCCCCCGTTCGTCCGCGTATCGCGGACGCGAGCCGACCGCCGATGTCGCGCCGTTGCTCGCGAACAATGCCTATCCGTCAGCCCCCGGGGTAATCGGCGGCGAGGCGGCATCCCTCGCGATGACGTTGCTGATACTTGGCATTGTATGCGCGAACGTCGGGTCGCTGCGGGTTGGTGCGGCGGTGGTGCGCCGACGGGAGATCGCGATGCGACTTTCACTCGGCGCGACACGCGGTCGGGTCATCAGGCAGCTGCTCACTGAGAGCGTCCTCATCGCGATCGGCGCGGGCGTCCTCGGGCTGCTGCTGATCGCGACCATTATCCGCGTGACCGAGATTTTCCTTCCGGAGACTCAGTATGTTCTCGGCTGGGAGGCGCTCCTCTTCAACTTCGCCTTCGCCGCGATGACCGGCATACTCTTCGGTCTGTCGCCCGCCCTCCACGGCAGCCGGATCGCGCTTGGTGAGGCACTCAAGGATTCTGGAGCGGAGCCATCGCGCGGAAGGGGACGGCTCCAACGCGGGATGGTCGCCGCGCAGATCGCCCTGACCCAACCGCTGTTGATCGCGCTCGGAGCCCTCCTGCTCTTCTTCCAGTCAGAGACCGGAATCCTCGGTGCGCGCGATCTGGCTGATCGCATCGTCACCATTTCGACGTTCAGGGTGCAGGCATCCACTCCGGTCGCGACACCCAGTGGTGGCATTGGCACCCGGGAAGCGGCGGAGTCGAGCGTCCGGGCCGCCGCGGAAGAGATAACGCGCATTGCCGCGGCTTTGGGGGCCGTGCCCGGCGTTACCCATGCGGTTCCACACGCACAGTACGGGTACATGCTCACACCCGCGACTCTTCACGCCGCCGATCTCGCTGAAGGCGGCCGAACCGAGCGCGCGATCGCCATCGCGTCCGGCTATCCCACTCCAGCCGGCTGGCTCGAACTGATGGGCATTCCGATCATCGCCGGCCGCGACTTCGATGCAACCGCGCCCGACCGGGACACGGCTTCGATCATCATTGGCGCCGATGTCGCCCGGGAGTGGTGGGGCAATGCGAATCCCGTTGGCCGAAGAATCCTGGTCGGGAGCGAATCGGTCCGCACCGTTATCGGAATTGTGGATGAGGGGGCGACTGGTGCGGGGATGGGCGCGAATGGAGCTCGGATATTCATCCCTATGTCAAGCAGAATTCCCCTCGTTACATCGTTCCGAGTGCGGACCAGTGGGCCGGCTGAAGAGGTGATCCCTTCGCTCCGAAGCGCCGTCGACGCTGAATCGACGAGCCTCCGAGTCGCGAGTGTAACCACTCTGTCGCAGGACCTTGAGGCCGAGCGGCGAAGTGTGTTGCTCGCGAGTGGAGCATCCGGGGGTGGTGGCATGCTCGCGCTCTTCCTCGCCGCGATTGGCCTCTACGGGGTTGTATCGCTTTCGGTTGTGCAACGCACTCGGGAGATCGGCATCCGGATGGCGTTGGGCGCTCGGCCGGCGAATGTCATTCGCCTCTTCTTCAAGTCCGGACTCCAGACTTGTATCCTTGGCCTGATCGTGGGGATGCCGCTCGGTCTTGGGGCCCTGCGCCTGCTGGAGGTTTATCTGGACGGTCCGCGGGCCCGTATGCCCGAAGTGGCCGCGCTGGTCGCCGTGTCCGTCCTGGCCATTGCCTCGCTGGCGACATGGATCCCCGCGTACCGAGCGGCGACTGTTGATCCGCTCGAATCGATCCGGGACCAGGCTTGATGGGGCGGTTCGCTCCACGCGAATCGCGGACGACGACGCCTGAACATCCCGGGCGTCGTCGTCGCGCGCGGCGGACCCGGATCCTCGCTATTCAGCCAACTGAAGCGAGAAGCGGGTGGCATTGGCGCGCTGCAGCGCGCCGAGCACATCGTACATGTGGCGGTACTCGGCGTCAGGGTGCGTCTTCACCAGCGCGATCAGGTTCGGGTTCTGACCTACCAGGATCCGCCACAACGCTTCGACGGTCTCCGGCAACACCATTTGCCGCACGTCCGGGTCCCACCCGCGTTGAACGACGACGCGACCCGTCGGCAGCACATCAAGGTACAGGAGATTCCGGGGGTTGATCTGCACCTGTCGGGGGTCGCGGACCGACGCAGTGTCAGGAAGAAGGACGGGCGGCCCCTGAATCATGACTACAGTGGTGTCAGGAAGCACCACGGCCAACCCTCGGTTCACGACCGAATCCACATCCCTGGCCGGCGACCGCTGGGCCTCGGACTCGACCGCAACGAACACGACGCGCAGGAGCCCGGCCGCGCGGAGTTGCTCCTGGATCCCCGCAAGTACGCGGTACGGCGCCGCCTCGTGCGCCTCGATCGACACAACTCCGCCCTCTTCGTAGAGTGGCGCGACCGCCGTCGCCACGTCTTCGAGGGGATGAACCACGCTGTTCACCTGTACGGTGCCATCCCGGTCCACCCAGATCGCGGCGACGACCTCCTCACCACGTGCCTCCGCCGCGCCGCTCGCATTGGCGTCGATCTCGGCGCTGGCCACCACCCCGGAAGCTCCGTCCGCATTCGTCGCCACCGGCGCGTCAGTCGTGCAAGCCACGACCACCAGCATGAGCGCCATCGCCATCGTGACCAACACGCCGGAGACCGACGTCCTGTCTTGTGCCTTATTCATGATCGTGAGCCTCCGTTCGAGTAGCGAAGTGGATCCGGCCATGCTCGGAACAACGAGCGATCCAATGCGTCCGCGGCTTCCAAGCGCGACCAGGAGATTCCCGTACTGACTCGGCGAGATCCCTTCGCGAAGGACCCGGCGGTCGCAGTCCAGCTCCACCGCCGCCTTCATCCGCCGCGCCTGCCACCACACGACCGGATTCCACGGGCACACCGCGATCGCCAGCATCCCGATGGCCAGCACGAGCGTATCTCGCGAGCGCACGTGTTCTTCCTCATGGCGGAGGATGATCTCCAGCTCGTGGGATGGTAATTCCCGCGCCCAACGCGGGATCACGATGGATGGGTCGAGGACGCCAATCGTCGCCGGGCCGAGATCCGGCGAGACTTTGACACGCCGTCCGAGCAGGTTTTCGTCTGACCAGCCGCTGGCTCGGCGACCCAGACGCAGGAGGGAGACGGTCAGGATCAGCGCGACGATGAGGGAAGCCGCGCCCCAGATGCCCGCGATCCCGGTAGGGGTGAGGCCGACCTTCGGGAGGGACGCGGCGCCCGAGTCCAGCGTTCGGCTGACCGCCAGCCTCCAGTCGCCAAGCCGCTGGAGCACCGCCCCCGCGTTCGCTGTCTCGACGCCCGCCGCCGGAAGGTCCACGACGACGATCCGACTGATCGGGGCGGCCCCTTCGGTGAGTGTATCGGCCTCTGCGCCGCTCTGCACCCGCGCGCCGGACGCCAACGAAGCCAGGGGCAGCCAGACCGACAAAGCCAGCGCGCCGACCCACACCCAACGGGCCGGAAGCCGCAGGCCGGTCAGCGCCCGCTCGAGAAGCGTCGCGCTGGCCAGAAGAACCAGGGCGATCAGGATGGCGTAGACCACCAGCACGGCGGCGTTCATGGTAGCCCCCGTTCCGATTCGTCCTTCCTCTCCCGCGGAAGCTCGTCGAGTATCCGACGCATCCGCTCCAACTCCTCGTCCGAGATCGGCCGCTCCTCCACCAGCCGCGCGAGCGCCATCTCCGCCGACCCGTGGAAGATCTTGTCGACGATCTTTCCCAGCGCGCTCCGACCCGCGGCCTCCGGACCGACCGTCGGGATGTAGCGGTACGCCCTCCCCTCCGCCTCGTGACGGACGTGGCCCTTTTCCTCCAGGATCTGCAGCATCTTCAACACTGATGTGTATCCGGGCTCGTCCCGCAGGTAGTCTCGGACCTCGTTCACGGTGCCCGACCCGAACCGCCAGAGAACGCTCATCAGGTCCAGCTCCCGGTCGGTGAACTGTACATCGTCCGGCATGGCTTCCCTCCGTTCCGAATGTTTACGTCGCGGCGACTACGACACTCTTCGTACTAAGTATAGGAAGTGCACGCGGATTTGTCTACACTTTTCTTCGTAGATGATGCCGGGAGTTGGCGGGGAGGGGGTGTGGGGAGTGCTACAAGTCGCCTACAGGAGATGATTTACACGGGGTAGGGGACGATCTCACATTGCCCTGCGTGCATCATCGAGAACTCGGCAGAGCCTCAGACCAGGGACGCGCTCGAAGTGGCGCAGGTTGCCGGTAACCAGCTCCAACCCGTGATGGATCGCCGTCGCCGCGATTTGAAGGTCCGCGTCTGCCAGCCTCCGCCCGTCTTTTTCGAGCGCGGCGCGGAGTTGGCCGAATTCTCTGGCCGTACCCGTGTCATACGGGAGAATCGTGACGGCGGGAAGGATCCGGCTTTCGATGTTCCCGAGATGACGCTCCGCGGCGTCCGAACGGTAGGCGCCATGAAAGAGCTCTCCTACCGTGACGGCGCTCGCGAACTGGTCCTCTCGCGGGATCGACTCGACCCACTCGACATAGCGGGCCAACGGCCGTCTGCGAAGGAGTTCGCTGATCGCGTCGGTGTCGAAGAGCCAGGCCATGCGGCGCAATCCGTCAGTCGATGGAGTTGACCCGCCGCGCACCGGTGCGGCCCGAACTCTCCAGAATCGAGACGAGTTCCTCCGATTTCGCCCATCCGCCCGCGACGCTCGCCAGGCCCGACTGAGGTCCCGCGGCGCGCAGCCGTTCGATCGCGTCGAGATCCTCAGCCCGAACCAGCGCGACAACCGGCTTTCCGTGCCGCGTTACCAGGATCGGCTCGCCCGCCTCGACCTCCCGGATCCGCTCGGAGAATGTCGCCTTCGCTTCGGCGACCGACAGAGTCTTCCTGGTCATACTGGCCATCCTCATTGTTAATGGTCATATTGACCATAACAGGTTGCCTGTTCGTGCACAACTCCTTTCCCGCGCCGCCTACACCCCCAGCTTCTCCTTCAGCGGGTCCGTCGTGAGATGCTTCGCGACGTCGAACGGCTCACACTCACCACTGGTCACGGGGATGAGCCTGGACGAGCTGACCGGGGAGGACGCCGCTGTTCGCGACGGTGCGCGCCGGGCAATCCTCGTCCACGGTACGCTCTTCGTCGTCGGCTTCTCGGCGGTCAATTCCTGACCCGCGGCAACGACTGCACTCCTTCCTCCTGGCGAAGGGCCAGTAATCGAGGAGATCCCACCTTGACTATACCTTGTTATGAGTATACCTCTATATAGGTATACCTATCCATAGACGAATACGTCGCAAAGAGATGCCAAAGCTCGGGATCATCGATCGCGAAGCGGAGGTCGCAAAGCTGCGGCAGCTCGCCGACAGCGGCGAACTCAAGCTCGGCCTGATCTACGGTCGGCGCCGGGTCGGCAAGACATACCTGTTGACCCGGCTCTGGGACCGGGATCGGGTCTTCTACTATACCGCCTCAGCCACCTCGCCCGAACTGAACCGGCGCGTCCTGATCGAGGAGGCGTCTCTCTGGTCAGGTGAGGATCTGCGACCCGAGGACCATCCGACCTGGCGAAGTGTCTTCCGCACCCTCATCTCGATCGCCCCGAATCGCGCCATCGTGATCGTCCTGGATGAATTCCAGTACCTGGCGAATGGCGAGGAGGGATTGCGAGAAGTGGCTTCAGAGCTCAACGCCGTCTGGGAGGGCCGGTCCCTTCGCGTCGGCGGACTCCTGTTGATGATCTCCGGATCGGCCGTCAGGACGCTCGAGGCCCTGAAGGATGGTGGATCGCCGCTCTACGGTCGTCTCGATTGGGCGACCCGGCTCTTCCCGTTCGACTATTTCGATGCCGGCCGAATGGTGGCGGAGTATGAGCCACTGGATCGGATCCGCGCCTACGCCGCGTTCGGAGGCATACCGAAGTACCTGCGGCCGATCGACACGAAGAGGACGGTGGGAGAGAACATCGTCGAACTGCTGCTGTCGCCCGCCGGTGAAGTGCGACTACAGGTCGAGACCGCGCTCGCCCAGGAGGAGGGCCTTCAGAACCTCCACCGTTATCAGGCGATTCTCGCCGTGGTTGGGATTGGACGGAGAACGGCGGGTGAGATCGCGTCCGCGCTCGACTCGACCGTGGACTCGAACTTTCGCCGCATGATCGAGCGGCTGACGGAGATGGGATACCTCGAAGCCGGGCGAAACTTTGAAGAAACGGGGACACACGCCCTTCGATACCGTGTGGCCGATCCCGCGCTCCGGATGTACTACGGGTTGATCCTACCCAACGAGTCCGCCATCGCGAGTGTCGGCGCGGCGCGGGTGTGGCGGGAGCGTCTGGCGAAGGCGCGATTTCCCGCCTACGTCGGGCAGCATGTCTTCGAGGACATCGTGCGTCAGGCATGGCACCGGTTTCAGAACGAGCGCGACCTGCCGCTCGTCGAAACGTGGGGGCGGTGGGAAGGACGCGACCGCGTGAAGGAGTCGCTCGAAGTCGACATCGTCGCCCGACTGCTGGACGGCAAGGTGATGACCGGCTCGGCGAAGATCCGGAATCGGAAAGCCGATGCGACAGTCTACTTCCAGCATCTGCTCGATCTGGAACGTCTGGCGGACAGCGGGAAGCGGTGGGCGGTGGAGGCGCTCGAAAGGGACGCGCCGAAGCTCTTCGTGTCCACCGCCGGTTTCAAGGACTCGTTCATGGCGGCGGCCAGGGACTCCGGCCATAGGGTCATCCTATGGACAATCGAGGATCTCTTCTGAAATCCGGCGAGCACCATCCAGAACCCCGCAAAGTTGCAGCCCGGGGACGCCGCCCCCTACACCCCCAGCTTCTCCTTCAGCCGATCCGTGGTCAGGTGCTTCGCGACGTCGAACGGATCACACTCACCACTGGCTGAGGTGAACTCGATCGGCCCCACCACCCGCGCCACTTTCAGCGCCGCCGCGTTGAGGTTCGCGCTCCGCTTCCCGATCCCCATCAGCGCCGCGCCCATCGACAGGCGAACCCGTTCCGGCTCCCGATCGATCGACTCCGCGATCCGCTCGATGTGGCTGAGGAAGAACTCCTCGCTCGGCGCCTTCTTTCCGCTGAACTTCGACGCCTCGTAGAGCAGGCCATACCCGCAATCGCGGCGCACCGGATCGCCGCTCCGGACCCACTCGTCCGCGAGTTCGACCACGAACGGCGTCTTCGCGAGCGTCGCGTCGCACGACGCGAACACGTGCGCGAGCATGCCACCAGCGAGCTGGTCGACCTGCGCCTCCGCCTGTTCCCGGGTGATCCGCGCGGGGTCGTCGATGAGCAGCGCGATGACGCGCGCGTCGTAGACGTCGGTCTTCCACAGCGCCTGGGCGAGATCCCGGTCCCGCCCGATCCCCTTCGCCAGCTTGCGCAGCCGCGTGAGCCCGATGCCATAGCTCGTCATGCCGGCCGCGCGCGGGCCCAGCTTCTCCCAGCTGAGGATGCCGCGCTCGTCGCGTTCGTCACGCAACAGGTCGAGGACTTCGGATACGGTCATGGGAGTGTGGTCAGCCGCAAATGGGATCGAAATCGGGCCTGACGTACGGGGGCGACGTCAGCGCCGGCGAGCTCCGCATAAGACTCTGGTCCAACCGGCCCGGTCGTTGTCCGTCTCTCGCCCAACCCATAAGATAGCGACATGGTTCGAAGAGGCGAGAGGTACCTCACCCCGATCAGTAACCCCTCATGGACGCCCCGGTTGTCCCTCTGACAGTCGCGTTTGTCGCGGGCCTCGTTTCGTTTCTTTCTCCGTGCGTCCTGCCGATCGTCCCGTCGTACGTGACGTTCATCACGGGGATGAGCCTGGACGAACTGACCGGAGAGGACGTCGCCGTCCGCGACGGTGCGCGCCGGGCAATCCTCGTCCACGGTACGCTCTTCGTCTTCGGCTTCTCGGCGGTCAATATCGCGCTCGGCGTCGGTGCATCCTTCATCGGGTCGCTGTTTTTCTTCGCGAGCGAGTGGCTCGCGCGCATCGGTGGTGCTCTCCTGATCGTCTTCGGTCTGTACCTTCTGGGCGCGGTGCGAATTCCGTCGCTGAACCGCGAGTGGCGACTCCATCTCGGCGACCAACCGCTCGGCTACCTTGGCACCGTGATGGTCGGCGTCACGTTCGCGGCCGCGTGGACACCGTGCACGGGCCCGGTCCTCGGAAGCATCATGACGCTCGCTGGCTCAACGGGCTCCATCGGCCAGGGGGTCGGGCTGCTCGCCGTGTATTCTCTCGGGCTCGCCGTTCCGTTCATGCTCGCGGCGATCTTTCTGCAACGGTTCATCGGCGGCCTGCGCCAGATCGGGCCGTGGCTACCCTGGGTGAGTCGGGTCAGCGGCTCGTTGCTGCTCGTGATCGGCATCCTGTTGGTCAGCGGCTCGTTCACGCTGCTAACGGCCGTGCTGAACGACATCACGCCGGCGTTCATCCGCGACCGGCTCTAGCCGCGCCTGGAAGGCAACTGCTTGATGCGAAGTGGTCCGGCTTCCCTGACGGTTCCTCCGCGTGCTCCGTGTGGTCCGCGAGAATCCCCGCCGTTCTCCGCGTGAACCCGTCAGTCCGGCCCGCGCGCCCTACTGAACCCGCCCGAGCCGCCGCTCGAGTTCCTCTCGCCGTGTCCGGCCGACCGCCAGGACCACCCCGCTCCTGAGCTGCACATCGTAGTCGCCTCCCCCGCCGCGCAGCACCAGCTCGACCTGATCCAGCCGGACGATCGTCGACCGGTGAATCCGGAAGAATTGCTCAGGATCCAGCTGCTCCTCGAGCGCCACGAGCGTCTCCCGGATGATATGCCGCTCCGTGCCGGCGTGGATCTCTGCGTAGACACCACTCGCGACGATGTAGTCGATCTCCTTCACGGGCACGATCCGGAGCCGGCCCCGCATATGGACGGTGATTCGCTCCAGGTAGCGCCGCTGGTCGCGAGGGGACGGCGTGGGTTGTGCGGCCTCCAGCAGATCGAGGAGCTGCTTCCTCAATCCCTCCAGCCCTTCCAGACTGATCTGCCGCCGGGCGCGATGCAGCGCCTCCTCGAAGCGCTGATCGGAGAATGGCTTAAGCAGGTAGTCGACGGCGGCGCATTCGAACGCCTCGAGCGCATGCTGGTCACGCGCGGTCACGAAGATCGTCACCGGCATCGAGGCCGGCCCGACCTCGCGAACCACATCGAGCCCCGACTTCCGGGGCATCTGGATATCCAGCAGCACCAGGTCGGGGCGGCTCGCCCGGATCGCCTCGATCGCTTCCTCTCCGTCCTCCGCGACTCCGACCACTTCCACGCCGGACTGCTGGGCGAGCAGTTGGGTGAGCCGGGTGCAGCCGAGCGGTTCGTCATCGACGATGAGGACGCGAATCGGACCCGGTTCAGGCATGAGCCGGGACCGCGGCTTCCCTGGTGCTCGGCCGCATCGCCTGCGCGACTCGGCCCCGCGCCGGGATCCGGATCTCGGCCACCGTACCACCTTCGGCCATCCGGTTGAGGCTGAGACTGCCTCCGTCGCCGTACATCTGACGGAGCCGGTCCCGCGTGTTCTGAAGTCCGAACCCGCCCGACTTGCCGCTCACCTGTACGGGTCGGGCCCCACGACCGCCGGTATCGCGTACCGTCAGGACGAGCTGATCACCCTCCCTCGTCGCGGTCACATCGACCTGACCATGCCCGCTCGCCTGCCCGACGCCGTGCATCATCGCATTCTCCACCAGCGGTTGCAGGATGAGATTCGGGACGAGGTATTCCATCATATCCGGATCCGCGGTGATGTGCGTCCTGAGCCGACCCTTGTACCGGATCTCCATGATTTCGAGGTAGCGGCGCGTGAGCCTCAGCTCCTCGCCAAGCCTGATCTCCGGCTCGGCCGCGCCGCTCAGGCTGAATCGCAGCAGTTCGCTGAGTCCGGCGATCATTGTGCGCACGCCTCGCGGGTCGTCCGCCACGAGCGCCGCCACGGCGTTGAGCGTGTTGAAAAGAAAGTGCGGGTTGAGTCGCGACCGCAGGACCTCGAGCCGCGCCTGGTTGAGTTGTTCTCTCAGGATGCTCGCCTCGTCCTGCCGGTCCCGATACCGGAGGAAGAAGTCGCGGGCCGTGCCCGCGGCCAGGACGAGAGAGCACGCGAGCAGATCGTTCAGGTATCGGTAGCGCACCATCTCGGGGATCCCCTCGGCCCCCCGGAGCGCGCCCTGCAACGTTTCCCGCACGAAGAACGATGCGCAGATCGCGACGATCGTGGATACGGTCAACGCCACCAGCAGCGCGGTCCCCACGAGCGTCACGGCGACCCTCGCGCCGGGCCGCGCGTCGATCCCGATTCGCGGTACCAGCGCGAAGAGCGGAATCGTCAGCGCGGCCCAGACGTACGTCCCCAGAAACGAGAACGCGACGAGCTCCCACGGCGCGGTCGTCGCCTGGCGGAGCGGCGAAACCAGCATACTGCCGGTCATCACCGTGCCATACAACGTCCAGAAGGCGAGGATCACGAGGACGCCGCGGATGCCGATTCGGGCGCTACGGTTCGGTTCGGCGGCTGGCCACTCGCGAGAGCCCCGCGATGAATCGCCTGTCTCGGCCACCATCCCTGTTTCGGATACGGAGGTATTCACGATAAAGGGGATCCTTGGGAAGGTCTTGTCGCGTGGTGTCTCTGAAGATGCACCTGTATGGAGAATAGGGGCAACCCCTGGCTCGGGTGATTCATGGACACCGCCGTGCAGTTCGCAACGCGTGGATGCGTTCCGCGGAGATCCGATCTCCCGCTTCGGGTTTCGCATTCTATTATGTCCAAACCCACCCTTGCCCGCCTGACCCCGCCCGATCACTTCGGCGGATACTGTTCTTCTCATCGGCGCCGTCGGCGTGCGGCGCTTTCCATCTCGCTCGGGAGTCCTCCCATGGGGTTTTCGCGGTCTGACAAAGGTGGGTCCGAGTCCAGCGCGAGCTGGACCGCGACGCTGCGCCAGGACTTTCGTTTCGCGCTTCGTCAATTCCGCCGGAGTCCCGGATTCACCCTTGCCGCCGTGCTGACCCTGGCCCTCGGCATCGGCGCGAACGCCGCCATCACCAGCGTCGTGCGGGGCGTTCTGCTTCGCCCGCTCCCCAACGCCGACGAGGCGCGGCTCCTGTACTTCCGGCAGAGTGCCCCCGGGCTCGGGATCGAGAACGCATGGTTCTCGGTCCCCGAGATCAACGATCTCCGCTCCCGGTTGACGACGATCTCCCGGCTCGCGGAGTTCTCCGTCATGACGCAACCCACGTTGTTCGGGCTCGGCGAAACGCGGGAAGTCCGCGCGGGCGTCGTCGACGGCGGCTTCTTCGAGGTCATGGGCTTGCGGCCGGTGCTCGGACGGCTCATCGGCCCGGCTGATGACGGACCGAACGCCGCCGGCGTGGCCGTGTTGACACACCGCTTCTGGGCGGGCGGGCTTGGCTCCGATTCCAGCGTCATCGGCCGGACCATCCGGCTCACGGGCCAGAGCGCCACGATCGTGGGTGTACTTGAACCCGCGGCGCCCTATCCGGAGGATATGGAGATCATCGCCAACATGGTCACCAGCCCGCACCATCTCTCGGCCACGATGGTGACCGAGCGCGAGCACCGGATGACTGAAGTCTTCGGCCGCCTGGCGCCGGGAGCCGATCTCGAGGCCGCGCGGATGGAACTGGCCACGGCGTACGCCGGTCTTCAACTGGACTACCCCGAGGTCTACGCACCGGAGTCGAACTATCAGATCAGCGCGGTCCCGTTGCGCGAGCAGCTCACGTCACGCGCGAGGACCGTCCTGACCGTCCTGCTTGTCGCGTCCGGCCTGATCTTCCTGGTCGCGTGCGCCAACGTCATAAATCTCGTCCTCGCTCGCACCGTGCGGCGAGAGTCGGAGCTCTCCCTGCGCGCGGCGCTGCTCCCAAGTACGATGGCCGTACGGCGCACGCTGCTCATCGAGAGCCTCGTACTCTGCGGTATGGGCGCCTTTGTCGGCGTCGTCATCGCACAGCAGATGGCGACGCTATTTTCGCGCTTTGCGTCACGTTACTCCGTCACGGCTCTCGACTTCCAGCTGGATGCCACTCCGCTGCTGGTGGGGGTTCCGCTTGCGCTGGTCGCGGCCGTCCTCCTGGCTTTCGTGCCCACCCTTCCCTCGGCCAGGGGCGCCAGCCGCCAGCGCTCGACGGCCTCGGATCGCCGGATGCGTGGGTTCGCCGTCGCCCAGATCGCCGCTTCCTTCATGCTGCTCGCGGGCGCCGGCACGGTCATCCAGACGCTCTGGGCGCTCGAGCAAACCAGCCCCGGATTTGAGACGGCGAATGTCCTGGCGGTCAACCTCCCGGTGTCAGGTATGGGACGGACGCAGGCGGAAACCCGCGCGTTCTATCGTGATGTGCGCCTTCGCCTGGGTGAACTTCCCGGGGTCGAGGCCGTCGCTGTCGGAAACGTCGTTCCCTGGCGTGACCTCGGCGCGCGAGGGGTAACCCGGCTCAACCCGAGACCGGGTGGTATGCAGTTCACGGGGGAGGGTGCCGCGATCCCGCCGTCCGGCCTGAAGCCCCAGGCCCGCGGCCGATCGGTTTCTCCCGGGTTCTTCGCGGCGCTGGGTATCCGGCTCATCGACGGCCGGGAGTTCGATGACACCGATACGGCCGGAGCCGAGCGCGTGGTCATCGTGAACGAGAGCGTCGCCCGGACGTTGTTTCCGGGCCAGGACGCGGTGAACCGGTACTTCAGATGGGAAGACCCGGTGGCCAGGCTCGTCGGCTTCAACGAGGAACCCCGCCGCATCGTGGGCGTGGTCGCCGACATCGACGACGAACGGGTCGATCCTGGGACGGCCCTGACCGTCTACCACCCCTTTGAGCAGGAGATCGAGGGCGGGCGCGTGTTCGTCGTATCCAGCGTCACCGATCCGTATAGCCTCGTTCCCCAGATCGAACGGCTGGTCGCCGAGATGGCCCCGAATCAACCCGTCGAACTGGCCGCGACGCTCTCTGACATCCGCGCCCAGGTTCTGTCCCCCGAGCGCGTGAACTCCATCGTGCTCGGCATGTTCGCCGGCGTCGCGCTTCTCATCTCGGTCGTCGGGATCGGCGGCGTGCTGGCGTTCTCCGTGAGTGGCAGGATGCGCGAGTTCGGAATTCGCCTTGCCGTGGGGTCGCCACCGAAGGAACTGCTGATGAACGTGCTTCGGCAGGGTCTGGTGATGTCCGTGGTGGGGGTGGGCGCCGGGCTGATCCTCGGATGGGTCCTGAACGCGATCGCCGGCGCGTACATCCCCGGACTGCAGCCGCCCGGTGCCGCGGTTCTCGCCGGCGCCACGGTCCTGCTGATCACGGCCACGATCGTCGCGGCCATCGTTCCGGCGGTTCGCGCGGCGCGTACCAACCCGGTGCAGGCGCTGCGGTACGAGTGAGACGCCCCCCACCGGAGGGGGATTCTCGTTGCGCATCGGCCCGCGCGGCGACGGTGAGCAAGCCCCGTTCGAGGTCGTTCGTGGTCATCGACGTGCAGTTCGCAACTGCGTGATGCGATCCGCCGCCAACGGGTTCGGGGGTTCCGGAATCCGCCATTATACTTTGCTTGTGCCATTGTCGGTGTGTCGGCTTTCGCCGCGACCGCCTGCTGGCGCCGCGCGAGCGGCCCGTAACACACTCCCGGAGGTTGACGCCAGATGATCGGGCAAATCATGCAAATAATCCGACCGCCGCACCGCGGTGCCGCGCGGGACCGGCTCGCGCCGCCGCTGATCGCGGGTATCGCGCTCCTGCTACTCTTCGCGCCGACGGTGGGGGCGCAGATGCCGGCGCCGGGCGGCAACGCCCAGCGGCTGCAT
>CAZUVK010000017.1:0-5913 GCA_964623785.1 uncultured Gemmatimonas sp.
GCGCGGGCGACGGCATTCCTACTCGCGGACGGGGTGTTCCCATCCAATGAGGGCCGGGGTTACGTGCTGCGGCGGATCCTCCGCAGAGCCGTTCGCCACGCGTGGCTGATGGGGCGGAGAGAGCCGACACTCGTCCACGTCGTCGAGGCGGTGATCGAGCTGATGGGCGAGGACTATCCGGAGTTGATCGCGCGGCGGGACCAGGTGCTGGGTACGACGAGGTCCGAAGAGGAACGCTTCCTCGCAACGATCGACGACGGCATGCGGCGCTTCGACGAGGTCGCACCCCTGGGCGGAGACGGGGTCGTGCCGGGATCGGAGATCTTCCGGCTGTATGACACCTTCGGGTTCCCGGTGGACCTGACGGAGTTGATGGCAACAGAGCGCGGATACGCGGTGGACCTGGAGGGATTCGAACGGGAGCTGGAATCGCAGCGTCAGCGGTCCCGGGAGGATCGGGCGGCGGCGAGTCGGGGTGTGTCCAACGACGCGCTGTCCGATGGCTGGGTCCAGGTATCGGAAGGGGAGCAGGCGTTCGTCGGGTATGTTCGAGATAGGGCCGATACGGACATCCTCGCATACCGGCATATCGACGAGGGGCTGGCTCTGCAGCTGCGCGAGAACCCCTTCTATTGCGAGGCCGGCGGCCAGATCTCCGATGGGGGGCACATCTACGGAGAGGGGTGGACGCTGGGTGTACGGGAGGTGAGACGCGTCGCGGGGCGTGTCGCCGTGATTGGCCCTGTTGAGGGTACGTTTCTGCCGGGTTCGGTTGACGCTCAGGTCGATGAGCCTTCGCGGCGCGATACGGAGCGGAACCATACGGCGACGCACTTGCTGCACGCCGCGCTCAGGAAGGTTCTTGGCGAGCACGTCTTCCAGCAGGGATCGCTCGTCGCGCCGGACAGGCTCCGGTTCGACTTTTCACATGGCGGCCCGCTTACCGAGGCGCAGATCACCGAGATCGAGCAGCGAGTCAACGAGGCGATCTGGTTGAACGCGCCGGTCGGGACCCAGCAGATGAAACATGCTGACGCCATCGAGCGCGGCGCCATGGCCCTGTTCGGCGAGAAGTACCCTGACGAGGTCCGCGTGGTCGAAGTCCCCGGGGTGTCGATGGAGCTGTGCGGCGGGACCCACGTCAGGACGACCGGTCAGATCGGGTTGTTCCGAATCGTCTCAGAGTCTGGAGTCGCCGCCGGTGTTCGGCGGGTCGAGGCGGTGACCGGTCCGGGGGCGTATGATCGATCGAGGCAGGATCGCGAGCTCGTGCGGTCGGCGGCGGACGCGCTTCGTACGAGGCCGGAGAACCTGATTCCGCGGCTGACGGCGCTTCAGAACGAGAGCCGGGAATTGCAGCGTCAGCTGCGCGCGGCGCGCGAGTCGGGCGGCGGTGACATCGTCGGGCGCCTCATCTCGGGCGCCGCATCGGTCGATGGGCTCAACGTGGTAGCCGCCATGCTCGAAGTGGACGACCTCGAGGCCGCTCGCGGTGTGGGCGATCGCCTTCGGGAACGGATGTCGTCGGGGATCGCCGTGCTGGGGACCGAGGTCGATGGGAAGGCCTCGCTTTTCGCCATAGCGACGGACGATCTCATTGTGCGCGGGATTCGGGCCGATCAGGTCGTGCGGGAGGCAGCGAGTCTCGTGGGCGGGAGGGGTGGGGGCAGGCCGCATATGGCACAGGCCGGTATTCCCGACGCCGCGCGTCTGGCCGAGGCGCTCGCCTCCGTTCCCGATGTTGTCCGTGGGCTGCTCGCCGCCGAAGTTTCATGACCGCCGGTGCCACGTGGCTCGCGACGAACCTGGCTTCCGCCCCGTCGCGGCTGCGCGAGGTCATGGCCAGGGCCGTCGAGGATTGTGAGGCGGATGCCCAGGGCACCGACGCGGCGGAGGCGCTCGGCAAGGCCGCACTTGCACTCTACCAGGAGGTAGTCGCCGGGGACGGAGGACGGGATGACGCGCTCGTTCTGCTGGCGGCGGACGCGCTGCTCACTCATGCGTTCCACGCCCAGGCCGAATTGGATCCCGACGGACTTCCGGGTTTCGCCAGCCGGTGCGGCGGCCGCGGCGAGATCGGGCTCCTGGCCGAACGCGCGGTCGGGGGGAGCCGTTGAGTCGGCCCGGTCTCATCCAGCGACTGGAGGAGCTGCGGCGGGCGGAAAAGGAACAAGCGCTCGCGTACCGGAATGTCGCCGCGAGGGCCGAGGCTGCTGGGCTGCCCGATCTCGCTCAGCGATTTCACGACCTCCACGCTGACGAGCAGCACCATCTCTCTCGTCTGACGGCGCGGGTTCTCGAGCTGGGTGGGCGACCGGCGGAACTCGTGGTCGCGACACCCGCGGAGGTACCACTCGATGGCTGGGAACCGGCCGTTCGAGAACGTGAGCG
The DNA here is from genome assembly GCA_964623785.1 of uncultured Gemmatimonas sp. Classification (GTDB taxonomy): domain Bacteria; phylum Gemmatimonadota; class Gemmatimonadetes; order Longimicrobiales; family Longimicrobiaceae; genus WHSP01. The sequence goes on from CAZUVK010000017.1 coordinate 2,392, forward strand.
GGCCGAAATCGACCGCTATACCGCGATGCGGCCCGACGAGATGGATGAGGAGACCCGGGTATTGATTGAGGAGATCATCGAGGTGGAGTCGCACCACGCGTCCGAACTGGGCGGAAAATGGACGATGGCCTGACCGCGGGCCTTCCGGCTACCTCGCGGCCCCCGCCTCGAGCCGCGGGTCGGATCCGGGCGTCCACGACCTGAAGCAATCGAAGCCGAACTCTCTCGCCGCTCTCGCCTGGTCCGGAAATCCGAAGTAGTCGGTCCAGCCGAGCTGCAGTGCCTTCCACCTGCAATCCCAATCGAAATCGATCCGTACTTCATCCGAAGTGGTCCGCACGTTCGCGATGCCGCGGTAGTTCGCGCAGCCGGAGACCGCGTCAATTTCCACGCTTTCAATCTCGAGATCCGCATGGTCTCGGAGAATCATCGTGATCGTACGCTCAACCTTGATCGCCGGATCCCCCGAACCGAAGGAGACGCGCGTATTCGGCGCTCCGGTTCGGGGGAACTCTTCGACGGCATATCGAAACGGTGGCGTGGCCGACGCAGCACGCAGATACTCAAACAATGGCATCCGGAACCCCTCGATGAACTCGTAATGTTTTGTAACATAACACCTTGCGAATGGTCCGCAAGTTCGCCCCCGCCGAGTGGATGACACGTTGATCGAGCAAGCCGAGCGCGCGGATCTGAAGCCTCCTGAAAGCGTCGTCTGGATCGTCCGGACGCTGGAGGCCGCGGGGTATGCAACGTGGGCGGTTGGTGGCGCCGTGCGCGACGCGCTGGCTGGCCTCGAACCCGAGGATTGGGATCTTACGACAGCGGCCCGGCCGCGCGTTGTCCAGCGGCTCTTCAAACGGACCGCGCCGATCGGGATCGCGCACGGGACCGTCGGCGTGATCGCCAGGGGCGGAGAGATGTTCGAGGTGACGACCTTCCGGCGGGACGTGGATACGTTCGGTCGTCAGGCGAGGGTCGCCTTCGCGGACACACTGGAGGAGGATCTCAGTCGTCGGGACTTCACCATCAACGCGGTCGCATGGCACCCGTTGACCCACGAGGTGCGCGATCCGTATGGCGGGACCGCGGATCTGCGAGCCCGAGTCCTGCGCACGGTCGGGGACCCGAGGGAGCGCTTCGAAGAAGACCGACTACGCCCGCTCAGGGCGCTCCGCTTCGCGGGGCGATTCGGTCTGGAGGTCGAAGATGCAACCTGGCGCGCGATCATTGACTGCTCTGATGACCTCGAGGCCCTATCGGCGGAGCGGATTCGGGAGGAGCTATGGAAGGTTCTTGAAGGGAAGACGCCTCCATCCAGGACGCTGAGCCTGTATGCGGACTCTGGGGTCCTGCGCAGTCTGTACCCCGAGCTCGATCGGTGCCGCGGAACTCGCCTGGATGACGGATTGGACGTCTGGGACTACACGTTGCGGGTCGTCGACTCCATCGCCCCGCCGAGACCGAGTCTGAGGGCGGCCGCACTGCTCCACAGGGTCGGTGCGGGCGCTCGAAACGGGGACGCCGGTCCCGAATCCCCCGCGGACCAGGCGGCCCGGAGCGCCGCGATCGCGATGCGCGTCATGCGCCGACTCAAGGCGTCGAACGCGGATACTGACCTGGTGACGCACCTCGTCGCCCAGCACGCCGCCGTGCCCACGCCGGACAGCCCGGACCCGGAGGTCCGCCGCTGGATTCGGAAGATCGGTCGTGATCACCTGAACGACCTCTTCCACCTTCTTGAAGGGATCGCGAGTGGGAGCCGGGACGAGGTTGAAAAGGAGAGACTTTCACGTCTGCGCGATCGGGTGGACGGAATCCTCGCCGCGCGAACGCCGATCGACATCGTCGACCTGGCGGTCGATGGCGCCGACCTGCGGGCGCTGGGAATCGCGCCGGGACCCGTATATGGGGAGATCCTTCGTGACCTTCTCGAGCGCGTGACCGACGATCGGCTGCCGAATCATAGCGAAGCGCTGCTGGAAGCAGTGCGCGAAAGGCTTGCCAGGAGTTCATAGGCAAAGCCTCCCGCGACACCGCGACAACGGCCGCCCCCGATCATCCGGGAGCGGCCGTTGTCATCTGGGGTTCCGCCGCAACCTCTACTTGACGAACAGCATGTCCCGATAGGTCGGCAATGGCCAGAGATCGTCAGGAACGACCTTCTCGAGCTCGTCCGCCGCTTCCCGGACCGCGGACATCGCCGGGATCACCTTGTCACGCATGTGAAGGGCCTTCTCCTCGATGTGCTCGCCACCCAGCTCCTCGTTCGCGCTCACCAGCGCGTCGACGGCCACGGTAAACTGGTTGACCGTGGTGCTGATCGATTCGATGGTAGCGACCACGCCGCTCAGGTCGACCCCCAGCTTGTCGGCGCGATCGGCGGCGGCAAGGAGGTCGTTGAGATAACGGACCGCGGCGGGCAGGATCATCGTACGCGCGATCGCCGCAGTCGTCTCGCCTTCGATGTTGACGGTCTTGAAGTACTGTTCGATCGAAATCTCCAGCCGCGACGCGAGTTCCTCGGGCGAAAGCACGCCGTACTTGTCGAACAGATCGGCGTTCTTCCGGTCCTTCAGGGTCTCGAGGGCGTCGAGCGAAGTGCGAAGGTTCAGCAGGCCGCGCCGGGCCGCTTCCTCGTGCCACGCCTCGCTGTAGCCGTCGCCGTTGAAGATGATTCGCTTCGCGGCGCTGATCTCCTTCGCGAGCAGGTCACGCAGCGCCTGCTCGAAGCTCTTGCCAGAATCGGTCGCGGCTTCCAGCGCGGTCACCATCTCGTCAATCGATTCGGCGACGATGGTGTTGAGTACCGTCGCGGGGAAGGAGATGGACTGCGATGAGCCAACCGCGCGGAACTCGAACTTGTTTCCGGTGAACGCGAAAGGTGACGTCCGGTTGCGGTCGCCGGAGTGCTTGGGTAGCTGCGGGAGTACGGGTGTGCCAAGTCCAAGCAATCCGCCGTTCCTGGGCTGAGCCTTCGCGCCGTTCTCGAGCTGCTCGAAGATCTCGGTCAGCTCCTGCCCGAGGAAGATCGAAATGATCGCCGGCGGCGCTTCGTTGGCGCCCAGACGGTGATCGTTGCCGGCGTGCGCGATGGTCGCGCGAAGCAGATCCTGATGACGTTCCACCGCCTTGAGCACCGCCGTGCAGAAGAAGAGGAACTGCATGTTGTCGTGCGGCGTTTCACCGGGCTCGAGCAGATTGGCGTTCTCCGTTCCGAAGGCCCAGTTCACGTGCTTTCCACTGCCGTTGATCCCCGCGAACGGCTTCTCGTGAATCAGGCAGACCAGACCGTACTTCCGGGCCACGTTCCGCAGCGTGAGCATCGTCAACTGCTGGTGGTCGGCCGAGACGTTGGCGTTCTCATAGACCGGCGCCATTTCGTACTGCGCGGGCGCGACTTCGTTGTGGCGGGTCTTGATCGGGACGCCGAGCCTGTACAGTTCGCGTTCCACCTCGATCATGTAGGCGAGGACCCGTTCCGGAATACTTCCGAAGTAGTGGTCCTCGAGCTCCTGCCCG
>CAZUVK010000017.1:5923-12221 GCA_964623785.1 uncultured Gemmatimonas sp.
CGTCGCCCGACACGCCGGCGTACCGCTCGACATCCGCGACTGGGAAACGATCGGCTACGACGTACCGCTTCTGCTCGACATGCAGCCGGCCGGCACATATCTCGGCGAGGATTATTACCGCGCCGGCGGACTGCCCGCGGTGATGGCGGAACTCCTTGCCGCGGGGCGGCTTCACGCCGAAGAGGGTACGGCCCGTGGCCACCAGGTCCGGCCGGCGGAAGTAGAATTCCTGGTCGATGAGGAAGAACTCCTGCTCCGGCCCGAGCGTCGCGAGCACCCGCCTCGCCGACGTGCCGAAGAGCTCCAACGCACGCCGCGCCTGGATGTCCAGCGCATGCATCGACCGGAGCAGCGGCGTCTTCTGGTCGAGCGCGTGTCCCGCCCACGACGCATACGCCGTCGGAATCGCCAGGTAGGAAGCACCTTCACCATCGACGATGAACGCCGGCGAGGTCGGGTCCCACGCCGTGTAGCCGCGGGCCTCGAACGTGCTCCGAAGGCCGCCTGACGGGAACGAAGATGCATCCGGCTCGCCCTGTACCAACTCCTTCCCCGAAAACTCGATGACCGCGCCACCACCCACGTTCGGTGTGATGAACGAGTCATGCTTCTCGGCGGTGTAGCCGGTCAGCGGCTGGAACCAGTGCGTGAAATGTGTCGCGCCCTTTTCCAGCGCCCACTCCTTCATCGCGAGCGCCACCGCGTCGGTCACGGTCGGGTCGATCTCCGTGCCCTGCTCGATCGTCGCCATGAGCGCTTTGAATACCGGCTTCGGCAGGCGTGCCCGCATCTCCGAGAGCCCAAAGGTGCTCTCTCCGAATATCTTTTCTACGTCCATGCTCGGCCGCGCCTTCCCATTGGCGGCGTTTCCGCCCGGAAGGGGAGACCAACCCTTCGCGGCGGCAAGAATGTCGTAGCGGGGGGTGGTTTTCGGCATCTTACTTCCTCAGGTCAGGGGTTATGACGAAATGGAACGTGCAGCCATGCCGCGGGAGTGCCCGCATCCTCCCGCCCTTCTCTTGCCAGCAACTCGCGAGAAATCTCCTCCAACGAAGGCGCTACGGACTCCTTGGCCGTGGAGAGCACCACGCTCGTCGTCGTGCTCTGCACCCCCGGCCACGCCTGGATGTCGGACAGTAGCCGCTCAAGTGACGTCGTTGTATCCGTGCGGATCTTCAACAGATGCGAGCCTTGCCCGGTCACCGAGTGGCACTCCAGTACCTCCGGTCGCTCGGCAACTCGTTGCGCGAAGACCGGATAGTACTTCGACCCGTTGATCACGACCGAGATAAAGGCCGTGATGTCCAGGCCCAACGTGTGCGGGTCCACGATCGCCGCGTACTGGCGGATGACCCCGCGGTCCTCCAGCTTCCGGATCCGCTCCGCCACCGCCGGCGCTGAAAGCCCCACCGCATGCGCCAACTCGTTCTGCGAAATCCGGCCCGAACCCTGAAGCAGGGTCACCAGTTTTATGTCAATTCCGTCCACGGTAGACCTCGCTGACGCTGCTTTATAAAATTAAGCTAATCGGCACATCAAACTTGGAATCAAAGGTAGAGGGTTTCGGAATCGGGCGCAAGGCTGGCATGTTTGCGAGGGAACAGGCGGGTTTCCGGGGGCCTGGCCGGGAGTGGCGAGCGGGAGGTACGTGGTGACCTCGTGGTGGCCGGGGGGGTGGAGCGCAGGGGTGAGTCGCTTGACGTCATGGCCGAGGAATGCGCAGAATGGGCGGATGAGCAAGGATGAGGTGGGGTTCGCGTATCCGGAGAGCGAACTGCGGGATGCGAACGGTGGCGAGTCGCTCCTGCTGCAGATCCGGAGTGACCGCCGGTTGGGCCACGAGTGGGATGATTGGGACGGCCGCCCACTTCCCGATGACGGAGTCTTCCACGCGCGAGAGACGCTTTTCTACCAGCTCTCCGCGGGCGCGATCGGAGTGGCGATGGCAATTGCCCTTGCCCTGATCTGGCTCGGGGGGCCGCGGCTGTCGGGGATGCGAGAAGGTCTCGATCTCGATCTCGCAATGCTGGTGGTGGGACTTGGCCTGCTCGCGGTCGTCTGGCTGGGGGCGGTGGCTCTGGTGATCCGAACGAACCGAAACTGGCTGCCTGGATTCCTCGCCGAGGGCGGTCTGGTGCCGTGGATGATGCCGAAGCTTGAACGCCTCGCCGTCGCGATGGGGATCTCGCGCGACCGAACGGGCAATGCGTTGGTGCGCGTATTCAATCGGCTCGCGATGGCGCGACGGACGGCGGGAATCGATCCACGGGAGATGCTGATTCTGCTGCCGCGGTGCCTCGCGAAGGAGTCGATGCGCCAGGCCATGGACATCTCGACGCGATACGACGTCCCGGTGTTCGTGGCCGCCCGCGGGCGATACGCTCGGCAGATGATCGCCATGCGACGTCCGAAAGGAATCGTCGCGGTGGCGTGCGAGCGTGATCTCGTGAGTGGACTACACGATGTTGCGGGCCGCCTCCCGGTCCTCGGAACCACACTTCAGCTGGGGGACGGGCCATGCCGAAACACGGAGTTCACCCTGGCCGAGTTGGAGGGGCAGGTTCGGACGATGCTGGGGTTGGCGGAAGGGGGAGGCGAACAGCGTGAAGTGTCGCTATGCGGCGCAGGTGGAGCAGTAGCCGACCACTTCGAGCCGGTAGCCGGCGATCTGGAACCCATCCGCCGGATGGATATCGGGCAGGCCCCCGGCGAGGTTGGCACTTTCGACATCGCGCACGGAGCCGCAGCGAAGGCAGCGGGCGTGGAAGTGCTCGTCGGTGCGCGCATCGTAGCGAGCCGAGTCGTCCCCGTACGTGAGCTTGATCGCCAGGTTGCAGCTCACGAGCGTCTCGAGCGCCTTGTACACGGTAGCAAGCGAGATGTCGGCGATCTGGGCCCGAACCGCGGTGAATACCTCGTCAGCGGTGGGGTGGTCAGTCGTACCGCAGAGGAAGCGAAACACCGCGGCGCGCTGCTCGGTGAAACGCTGGCCGTTCATCTCCAGCACGCTTCGGAGCGTTTCGTCGACGGGTTCGACGGAGGTATTGAAGAGCGTACTCATAGTCGAGATCCAGGCGAACGCGAGCCGGGTACTCGCGGAATCGATGGTGCCTGACGTCGCAACCTTCGATGCTGACGGTAGTTGTGCAATCATACCCGAGCATTCGGCCAGTGTCAACAGACCGGCTGGCACGGGGGTGGCGTTGTGACGGTGCGACAAGCGCGTGTGGAAAAGGGCCTCGCCCGTCCGCCGGAGAGTCGCGTGAAGAGTCTGATTCCGATATTGACCATTGCCGTCGGGGTCGCGCTGGTCGGTTGCGGGCCGGCGGACGACGTGGAGGTGCTCGCGCTGCCGCCGCTCGAATATGCGTCGGCGGAAGCGAGGCTGGGGCTTCCCGAGTTGGAGGGAACCTGGCGGTTCGCCGGCTGGGAAGTCACTCCCGGTGACTCCGCGGCGCTGACGCAGACCTTCCCCAGCTTCGGCGAACTCACGCTGGATACACAGCGACTCGACTCGGTGGCCGGCATGTTCTCGCTGTATGGCGGCAACGCACCCGTGGTGGGCGAGGTTCGCCGCGACGGGTGGGTCGCGCTGGTGACGTTGAACGGGAGGGAGCCAACCGCGTTCGTGACGGGACGCTACGCGCGGGACACGTTGTGGGTCGAGATGACATCGGTCGTTTCGATTCAGGATTGGCCACGCGGAGCGCGGGCGGCGTTTGTTCGCGGGGCCGCGGGCAATCCCATCGCGTGGCTTCGAGGAACGGTTCCGGGCGCGGTCACCACAGCGGCAACATCCGACTCGCTCTTCGCGACCGCTCCCGTCGCACCGGTGTCCACGGACGCCGGTGCGACGGACCCAGTGAGTCGCACGCCGCCGGCGACACGCGTGCCGCCGACCCCGCTGGGGACGCCGACGCGGCGGGAGTCTCCGGATTCGCCGGCGCCGCGTGCCGCGCCACCACCACCCGCGCCGCCACGACCCCCGCCTCCCCCTCCGCCGCCAGCGCCGCGCCCGGAACCGGATCCGCCGATTCGCCTGTTGGGCGAACCAGTGACGCGCGATGGCTCCCCGTGATCACAGTAGGGTTGCACCGGATCATGGGAATGGCGGGTGCGACCTTCCCCGACACACGGAGAACGAACGATGGATCGGGATGAACGACCCTTCGAAGGTGGCGCACAGCCGGTGCGCGAACGACCGCCGGAAGCCGCGACCCGCGCGCGCGTCTGGGTCGGCGCGGTCGTGGCCATGATTGCGATCGCGGTACTCGCGGCGGCCGCGCTCTGGCTCCTGGTGCTCGTTCCATCGTAAGCAGGGCGTGGCCCGCGCATCCCTGGACGTCGGCGCCAGCCCGGCAGGGCACCGCGGACGCCACGTTCCGCCGGGACCACCCACCAAGGGCCGCTAGGGGCGGCTTCGCTTCACTGATTCCGAGTACCGATTGAGCTGGTCGGCGGTCTCCGTTTCGCTCCACCCAAGCTCGCTAGCGAGCACGCGGGCCACATCCCTGGCCACGAACAATCCCCCATCGGGCGCCTCGTAGAACGGATGGAGCCGTCTGCGCATCACGTCCTCCAGTGTCACGACCATCTCAGACCTGGCGGCGTGGACGACTTCCGCCATGACATAGTCGAGATCCGGATGGATTCGGGAGCCCATTGCCGGATCCGCCGCGATGATGCCCACGATCACCTTCGCGTCCGTTCCGTGCCTGGAAACCAGCCCGGGGAGCAACTCATCCGAAAGCGCGAGCGACCGCGCCTCCGATTCCAGTGCGTCGAGAAGGCGGTCCATCCCCAGATCCGGGGCACCCGGAAGGGGCACGAACTCGGAGTGGAAATCACCACTTGGGACGCCGAATTCGCTTCTCAGCAGGTTCGCCGCGACGACGGCGACCTCCGCCGCCATGCTCCGGAAGGTGGTGAGCTTGCCTCCGGCGACGTTCAGCAGGCCGGAAGGATCCCGCCAGATCGCGTGCTCCCGGGAGGTGGCGCTCGCGGACAGGTTCGCGACTTCCCGCGGTGCCAGAAGTGGCCGCACACCCGCCCAGGTGCTGACGACGTCGGCCGGCGTCAAGCGGGCTCCGGGAAAGATCGCGTTCGCGGAGTCGAGCAGGTAGCGAATGTCATTCTCGTCGGCCACCACGTCGGCCGGGTCGCCGTCGAACTCGGTGTCGGTCGTACCCACGTAGGTGAACGCGCCCCACGGTAGCACGAACATCACACGTCTGTCGACGACCGAACGGAAGATGACCGCGTTGCGGTTACCCACCCGGTCACGCCGCACAAGCACGTGCGCGCCCTTCGTCGTTCGGAGGCGTCGGTCGGCAAAGGGGTCGGCGAGCCGGCGAACGTGATCGCTCCATGGGCCCGCGGCGTTCACCACCAGGCGGGCCCGGACCTCGGCCCACGCTCCGTCGGTCGCGTCCCGGACACGGACGGTGGTTGTGCCGTCGCCGGGAGCCTTCGCGATCGAGATCGCCGCGACATGGTTGATGACGACGGCACCGGCCTCGCGGGCTCCGCGCGCCACAGCCACCGTCAGCCGCGCGTCGTCCACCTGTGCGTCGTGGTAGACCGCGCCACCCATCAGCCCGTCAGAGCGGATCCCGGGTTCTGCCTGGAGAGCGCCATCCCGCGAGAGCATCCGCTGATGTCCGGGTGAGCGGAAAAGAGAGAGTCCTTCGTAGAGCAGCATCCCCGCGGCGAGCTTCGGCAGGCTCGGATCGTCGCCCCGGAATACAGGGAAGAGGAAGGGCAGGGGGCGGACCAGATGTGGGGCGAGCTCCAGGAGCCGCCGCCGTTCGCGAAGCGACTCGAACACCAGACTGAATTCGAGACTCTCCAGGTACCGCAGGCCACCATGAGCAAGGCGCGACGAGCTGCCGCTCGTCGCGCCTCCAAAGTCACCAGCGTCGATCAGGGCGACGCTCAACCCTCGCCCGGCCGCGTCTCGGGCAATCCCGCTACCCGTGACCCCGGCCCCGATCACCAGAAGGTCCAATACCTCATCCTCCAGCGCCTTCCACGCGGCCGCCCGCCAACCGGTCGGCGCCGCGCTCGCGCCCACCGGGTTCAGAGCCGGGGCGGGGTAACCCCGACCTGACCCTGGTACTTGCCCTTTCGGTCGGCGTAACTCGTCTCGCAGGGCTCGTCCGACTCGAAGAAGATCACCTGAGCGATTCCTTCGCCCGCGTACACTCGCGCGGGAAGCGGGGTCGTGTTGGAAATCTCAAGGGTAACGAATCCCTCCCACTCGGGCTCGAACGGGGTGACGTTCGTGATGATGCCGCAT
>CAZUVK010000017.1:12231-22473 GCA_964623785.1 uncultured Gemmatimonas sp.
CTCGGGATTCGGAAGTACTCGACGGACCTCGCCAGCGCGAACGAGTTCGGCGGCACGATGCACACGTCTCCCTCGAAAGGCACGAATGACCGGTCGTCGAACGCCTTGGGGTCCACGATCGCGTTGTTCACGTTCGTAAAGATCTTGAACTCGTTCGCGACACGCATGTCGTAGCCATAGGAGGAGACGCCGTACGAAATCGTGCCCTGGCGCACCTGTGCGTCCTCGTATGGCTCGATCATCCCATGCTCACGCGCCATCCGGCGAATCCAATGGTCCGGCCTTATGCTCATTCTGGAACGAAGATTGAGAGGTATGAACCGTTTGTCCGTCGCGGACCGCGGCGCCCGGTGGATCGCACGGCGGCGGGCCAAGATAGGGCGGTCGGACGCTACCGGGCAAGCGGTTTCGCCCCCGGGAGTTCGGCTTGACACTCCGCCAGCCGCACGGGTATCTTGCAGAACCACAAGTGAATGATTTCACAAACTTTTGGCGACGAGATCGGGATGCTGGGCACCTATCTACCGCTGCTGATTCTGCTCGGGGTCTCCGTGGCGCAGGCGATCGGAATGGTCGCGCTTTCGGAGGTTGTAAGCCCCACGAAGAAGACGGCGGTCAAGTCGGCGCCTTACGAATCGGGGATTGACCCGCTGGGCGGCACGCGGGAGCGGTTTTCCATGAAATTCTACATCGTCGCGATCCTGTTCGTCGTGTTCGACGTTGAGACGGTATTTCTCGTACCATGGGCGGTGGTGATGCGGGAGGTCGGGTTCGCCGGGTTCGCGGCGGCGGGGATCTTCATCTTCATTCTCACCGTCGGCCTGGTCTACGAGTGGAAGAAAGGAGCGCTCGAATGGGACTGAGCGATTCCGGCAGCGACGTATCGCCGATGGGAGGCGCGGGGCTGCCGGTACATCCCGACGGGACGGGTCCGGCGGCGGGCGGGATCTTCTCCGGTGCACCGGGATTCCTCACCACGCGGCTCGACGCCGTGGTGAACTGGTCGCGCGAGAATTCTCTCTGGCCCATGCCGTTCGGTACGGCGTGCTGCGCGATCGAGATGATGGCGACCGCCGCGTCCCGCTATGACCTGGCTCGGTTCGGCATGGAGCGGATGAGCTTCTCGCCGAGGCAGGCGGACCTTCTCATCTGTGCGGGTCGGGTTTCGTACAAGATGGCGCCGGTGCTACGCCGGATCTGGGAGCAGATGCCGCAGCCGAAGTGGGCAATCTCGATGGGCGCGTGTGCGTCGTCGGGGGGCGTGTTCGACGTCTACAGCATGGTCCAGGGGATCGACACGATCATCCCGGTGGATGTCTATGTGCCTGGCTGCCCGCCGCGGCCGGAAGGGCTGATGTATGGAATCCTGATGATTCAGGAGAAGATCCGCCGATCCGAACCGACCGCCCGGTGGGTGGGCGAGGAAGACCTGGTTGAGGGACTACCGGCGCTGACCGCGGAGTCGGTGAACCTGGTCGCGGCGCCCTTCGGAAACTCGACGAACCAGAACCGATCGAGTGGTCTGATGTCGACGGGCGCAGTGGTGCGGCGCGGTGATCGGCAGCCGTGAACAGGGTTTCGGAGGTCCCGGTGGGTGGAGGGAGCGGCCAATGACGTCGGATGCGTTCCGGAAGGGCCTCGAAGGGCTGGACACCGGACCGGCGGGATCGCCAAGGGAGACTCCCGTGGTACCCGCTCCGCCGACGGGCCTCCCGCCGCACCCCTCGATCGAGGCGTTGCGGGCGGCGTTCGGGGACGCGATCGGCCGGCACGAGGTCGTGGCGGGCGACGAGCACATCATCTACATCGATTCGGCGCGCGCCCTCGATATCCTGCGCTGGCTCCGCGATGAGCCCGGGCAGCAGTATGACTTCCTCCAGGACCTCACCGCGATCGACTACGGCAACGGCGTCTCGATCCAGGTCGTCTATCAGCTCTGGTCGATCCCGAACAAGCACAACCTGCGGGTGAAGGCGGAACTGCCGATCGAGTCTCTGGAGATCGACTCCGTCTACTATGTATGGCGCGCGGCCGACTGGCTCGAACGCGAGGTCTATGACATGTTCGGGGTCGTCTTCCGAGGGCACCCGGACATGCGGCGGATTCTGATGCCATACAACTACACGGAAGGCCACCCGCTACGAAAGGATTTCCCGTTGCGCGGCCGGTACACGCGGGCGGAGCAGACCCGGCGGGCGCTCTCGATGAAGACGGAGGATCACTATTCGCCCGCGGAACTGGAGGTCGCGCGTCGCCTGGGGCACGCGCTTCCTGAAGTCATCGTGGAAGGCGGGCCGGGCCTCCCGGACTCGGGGCTGGGCTCCGCGGGAGCGGACTGAATGACGACGAAGACAAAGCGCACCGTCGTTTACGACGTCCGCCGCGGCGCGGAGCTTGGCGCCGGCGGCGGAATCGTGCATGCACCGGTGATCCCCGTCGAAGGACAGATCGAATCCACGTTCGGGGACGAATTCAGCGGCGAGCACATGCTGATCAACATCGGCCCGCAACATCCCGCGACTCACGGTGTGCTGCGACTGGTGCTCGAGCTGGACGGTGAGACCGTGATCAAATGCACGCCGCACATCGGCTACCTGCATTCCTCATTCGAGAAGCTTGGCGAGTATCGCGACTGGAACCAGATCGTCCCGCTGACCGACCGGATGGATTACCTCGCGCCGTTGATCTACAACTGCGCCTACGCCATGGCCGTCGAGAAGATGATGGGCGTGGAGGTGACGGAGCGGTGCAGGGTCGTGCGGGTCATCCTGATGGAGATGGATCGCATCTTCTCACACCTCCTCTGGCTGGGCACGACCGCGATCGACCTGGGCGCGTTCACCGTTTTCCTCTACACGTTCCAGGAACGCGAGCGGATCTACAACCTGCACGAGAGTTACACGGGTGCGCGGATTACGACTTCGGCGACCCGCATCGGCGGGATGATGGCGGACCTGCCGCCGGGGTGGATCGAGTCCCTGCAGACGTTCGTGGACACCTTCCCGAAGACGATTGCCGAAGTAGAGACGCTTCTCACGAACAACGCCATCTGGATCGGCCGCACGCAGGACGTTGGTGCCATCTCGGCGGCGGACGCGATCAACTTCGGGCTGTCGGGCGCGAACCTGCGGGCGTCGGGCGTGGACTACGACGTTCGGAAGGATCGTCCCTATTACGACTACGACAGCTACGACTTCGATGTACCGGTCGGCGAACACGGCGACATCTACGACCGGTACCTCTGCCGCATGGAGGAGATGCGCCAGAGCCTGCGGATCCTCCAGCAGGCCATGGACCGGCTCCCCGGCGGCCCGATCAACGTTGACGACCCGCGGGTGATCCTGCCGACGAAGACCGCCGCGATGAACGACATGGAGTCGATGATCCATCACTTCAAGATCGTGATGGAAGGCGTCCGCGCGCCGGTCGGCGAATCATGGTTCTCGGTGGAGAGTTCGAAGGGCGAGCTGGGAATGTATGTCGTTTCCGACGGTGGTTCGAAACCTGTGAGGTGGCGGGTCAGGGGGCCGTCGTTCATCAACATCGCCGCGCTCCCGCATATGATCGAGGGCTCGCTGCTCTCGGACGTGATCGCGGTGAACGCGAGCCTCGATATCGTCCTCGGCGAGATCGACCGATGACGCGACGCGACGAGGTCGGATGAGCGCTGACGAGATCGGCGGGCGCAGGGCGAAGGGGGAGTCGAACCCGGGATTCGCGGGAATCACCGGCGACTTCGACCTGACCGAGGCGCAGATCCGGGGGACGGACTACGTCGGGCAGCGACCACTGGATGGCGGACACGCGTCGGTCGCCGGCACGATGCCGTACCAGATCGCGGAGCGACGCCCCGATGGCCTCATCTTCACGGGTCCGTACGAGGAGCGGCTTGAGAAGGTCCTCAGCCGGTACGAGGACACGCGGGCGGCGCTTCTGCCGGCGCTGCACATCGCGCACGAGGTCCGTGGTTATGTATCCCCGGAAGCGATGGACGAGGTGGCCGAGCGGCTCGCGTTGCCGCCCGCCTATGTACGCGGTGTTGCGACTTTCTACACCATGTACAACCTGCGGCCGCTCGGGCGATACCTGATCCAGGTCTGCACCAACATCTCGTGCAATCTCTGCGGCGGTGAGGATGTGCTGCGCGCGTTCCTGGAGGCGACGGGGACAGAGATGGGCGAGATATCCGAGGACGGTCTCTTCACGGTGATCGAGGTGGAATGCCTCGGTGCCTGCGGTTTCCCGACCGTCGTGCAGATCAACGAGAAGTTCTTTGAGAATGTGAGGGCGGACGACGTGGGGACGATCCTCGATCGCCTCTCGAACGCCTGATCGGGCGACGACGAAACGCAATGGCATACCCGTACAGACACCCGAGTGAAGTCCGGATGCTCTCCGAATACTTCGGCGATCCCGAGGCGCGGACGCTGAAGGGCTGGGAGGCGCGCGGTGGCTACAAGGCGCTGCGGAAGGCGCTGGGTATGTCGCGGCAGGACGTCATCGCCGAGGTGAAGGCCTCGGGTCTGCGCGGGCGTGGAGGGGCCGGATTCCCGACCGGCGTGAAGTGGTCGTTCATGCCGCAGAATTCCGGAAAGCAGCACTATCTGCTCTGCAACGCCGACGAATCGGAGCCGGGCACGTTCAAGGACCGCGAGTTGATGCGGTGGACGCCGCACCAGCTCATCGAGGGGTGCCTGATCGGTGCCTACGCGATCCAGGCGTCGCACTGTTACATCTACATCCGCGGCGAGTTCTTCGAGGCCACGCAGATTCTGGCGCGGGCGATTGAGGAAGCGTACGAGGCGGGCTACGCGGGCAAGAACGTGCTTGGCAGTGGCCACGATCTGGACCTAACGCTTCACCTCGGCGCGGGCGCCTATATCTGCGGCGAGGAGACGGGGCTGATGAACTCGCTGGAGGGCCGCCGCGGCGAGCCGCGGGTCAAGCCGCCGTTCCCGGCCGTCGCGGGCGCGTTCGGGAAGCCATCGACGATCAACAACGTTGAGACATTGTGCGCGGTCACCCATATCATCAACAACGGCGGTGAGTGGTACCGCCAGTGGGGCACTGAGAAGTCCACGGGGACGAAGCTCTTCTGTGTCTCCGGACACGTCCAGCGCCCCGGCAACTACGAAGTCCCGATGGGCTTCCCGTTCAAGGAGTTCATCTACGACATCTGCGGGGGACCGCCGCCGGGCCGGGAGATCAAAGCGGTGATTCCGGGTGGCAGCTCGGTGCCGATCATGTCGGCGGACGAGCTGGAGGTGGGGATGGACTACGAGGCGATGATCGAGGTCGGCACGATGCTGGGTTGCGGGTCGGTCATCGTCATGGACGATACGACGGACATCGTCAAGCAGGTCCGGCGGATGGTGGATTTCTACGCGCACGAGTCATGTGGCCAGTGCACGCAGTGCCGTGAGGGCACCGCGTGGGCTTCGAAGATCCTGCGCCGGGTGGAGAGTGGCTGGGGTACCGAGGCGGACCTCGACACCCTGATCGACATCTCGAACAACATGTCCGGCAAGACGATCTGCGTGCTTTCGGACGCCGCTGCGGCGCCGATCACCTCGTCGATCGAGAAGTTTCGGGAGGACTACCTGGCGTTGATTCGCCGGGGTGAGAATCTGGCCGCGATGGCGCGGCGAGCCTAGGGACCAGAGAGACAGAATGGCCCGGGAGCCAGTGGTGACGGAAATGGTCAACTGCACGGTCGATGGCATGGCCGTGGAGGTGCCGAAGGGAACGCGGATGATCGATGCGGCAGCGCACGCCGGCGTCGACGTGCCGCATTACTGCTACCACGCGGGGCTAAGTTCGCCCGCGCAGTGCCGGCTCTGCCTCGTCGAGGTGGAGGGAGCGCCCAAGCTCCTTCCGGCATGCGTGACCACGGTTCAGGAGGGGAACGTCATCCTGACCGAGAGCGAGCCTGCCCTGAAAGCGCGGGAGGCTGTGCTCGAGTTCCTCCTCGTGAACCATCCGCTGGACTGCCCCGTCTGCGATCAGTCGGGGGAGTGCAAGCTCCAGGACTACGTGTCGGCGGAAGGACCGGCGATGGGCCGGCTGGCGGACCCGAAGCGGATCATCGGGGTCGACGACTTCGGCGGTGACGTGCTCTTCCACGGCGACCGCTGCGTGATGTGCACCCGGTGCGTCCGTTTCATGCGCGAGGTTGCGGACGACGAGCGGCTGACGGTGGTGCAGCGCGGCCACCGCGCCGTGATCGACACGTTCTTCGAGGAGGGCCTTGAGGGCAACATCTGGGCGGACAACATCGTCGACATCTGCCCGGTCGGAGCGCTCGTCTCAAAGGACTTCCTCCACAAGGCTCGTTCGTGGGACCTGGATCGCACTCCCTCCATCTGCCCCAATTGTTCGCAGGGGTGCAACATCACGCTGCAGGTCCGTGACAACGAGGTGATGCGGTTGAAGCCGCGGCCGAACGAGGAGGTCAACGGCCACTGGATGTGCGACGTGGGCCGTCTGAACTATCAGTGGATCAACCGCACGGGGAGGGTCGAGGCCCCGCTCGTGAAGGAGGGTGATCGCCTTACGCCGATGGCCTGGACCGACGCGATGCTACGCCTCGTGGATGCGGTGCGCTCGGCGGGACAGGGCGGCGCATCCATCCGATCCGTCGTCTCGCCTTTCGCGTCGAACGAGGACCTCGGTGCCGTGCGGCGCCTCGTGGAGGCGCTGGGCGGAGGTGCCGGCGTCTATCGCGTCGAGACCGGCGAATCGGTCGTGCTGCCCGGATTCCCGCGGCTCGCGCTTCGCGAGGATCGGGCGGCGAACGTTCACGGCGCCGAGCGACTCGGTTTCGATCGCGTCGGGGACGGGTCCGGCCGGGGCGGCCTCGATGGTATCGGCGCGGGTGACATCCTGATCGTGTTGGGGGACGATCTCGATGACGCGCCCACCGACTTTGGCCTCGACGCGAAGCTGTTCGTGTACGTCGGTCACACGCTGAGCGCGGTTGCCAGGAACGCCGACTTTGTTCTGCCCGCGACGACCTTCGCGGAGATGGAGGGCACGTTCACCAATGTGAACGGCCGGGTGCAACGCTTCTGGCCGGCGCTGCGCGTACCGGGAATGGCCCGGCCCGCGTGGCAGATCCTGGCCGTGCTTCTCTCGGGCCTGACGGGAGCATCGGTTCCGGCGAGACCGGGGGACGCCTTCGCGCTGCTGGGCGAGACGCGACCGGAATTCGCCAGGATCCGCTTCGAAGACCTGGGCGCCCTGGGGCTGCCGCTCGACGGCGCGGTCGCCGCCGACGTCCCGGCCGACCCGTGACTCCGAAACCGAACCGCGGCCCATCGCGATACCGATGCAAGTAGAGACGATCCACCAGATCGGCCAGCTGTCCGACACGGCGTTCGTGGTCACTTCGGTGATCAAGGTGCTCGTCGTGTTTCTGGTCGTGCTGGTCACGGTTGCGATGCTGACGCTCCTGGAGCGGAAGATCAGCGCGTGGATGCAGGATCGGCTCGGCCCGAACCGGGTGGGACCCGGTGGACTGGCGCAGCCGATCGCGGACGGGCTCAAGAACATTCTCAAGGAAGAGTCGAATCCGGGGGAATCGCACCGGGTGTTCTTCACCCTGGCGCCGATGCTTGCGATCACGCCGGCGATGGTGACCTTCGGCATCATTCCGTTCGCGGCGCCGTTGCCGACTCCGTGGGGGATCGTGCCCATGGTGATCGCGGATGTACCGGTGGGCATCCTGTTCCTGCTCGCGTTCTCCTCGCTCGGTGTCTACGGGATCGTGCTCGCGGGTTGGGCAAGCTCGAACAAGTACGCGCTCCTGGGGGGAATGCGGGCCGGCGCGCAGATGATCTCCTACGAGATCGCTCTGGGGATGAGCCTTCTCAGCGTCTTTTTCCTCACCGGCAACGTGCGGCTGACGGAGGTGGTCTGGAGCCAGCAGCAGCTGGGGCTCTGGTTCGCGCTGCCGCTGTCCATCTCCTTCCTGTTCTTCTGGATCTCGTCGTTCGCGGAGACCAATCGCCTTCCGTTCGACCTGCCGGAGGCGGAATCGGAGCTGGTGACTGGATATCACACCGAGTATTCGTCGATGAAGTTCTCGATGTTCTTCATCGCCGAGTATGCGCATGTGCTCACGGTGAGCATGTTGATGGCGACGCTGTTCCTGGGTGGATGGGACATCCCGGGGTGGGGCGGCGACAACATGGTGGCGCTCGAGAATGGGACCGTGCTGGGGGCGGAGCCCGCGGTCTGGAAGACACTGTTGACGCTCGTGGCGTTCGTGGTCAAGACGACCTTCTTCATCGTCGTATTCATGCTGGTGCGGTGGACGGTTCCGCGGTTCCGGTACGACCAGGTGATGGACCTCGGCTGGAAGTTGATGCTTCCAACCGCGCTCGCGTTCGTCACCGTCACCGCGGGAACGATCCTCATTCTCGACGCGGTGGGTGTGGAATACGGGCTCGCGTACGGCCTGATCCTGACGGCGGTGAACGGGGTGATGCTCGCGGGCTTCCTCTGGCTGCTCGATCGCGGAAGGGTTCTGGCCGGGGGGCACGAGGTGCATGAACGCCGAGCACGGGCCCGCGCCGCGGCTCGACTCCGCAGGGAAGCGCTCGAAGTTGGACAGACCTGAACCAGGCAAGGAACGCGATGGCGGCGAACGTCAGGGTGATGAAGCGGCCGGAGAAGGAATCTTCCTATCTTCGGGCGACCCTCAAGGGGATGGCGCTTACCTTCCGGCACATGGTGAACCCGAAGAAGGTCACCATGCAGTACCCGGAGGAGAAGTGGGCGCTATCGCCGCGGTGGAGGGGCACCCACGTAATGGAGCAACACGAGGATGGTCGCCCGAAGTGCGTCGCCTGCGGACTCTGCCCGACGGTCTGTCCCGCGAACTGCATCCGGCTGATCCCCGGCGAGGATGACCAGGGGAACCGCTACCCCGTCGTTTACGAGATCGACGAGTTCCGCTGTATCTTCTGCGGAATGTGCCAGGAGGTCTGTCCCGTGGAGGCGATCCACGTTGGCCAGCACTACGAGAACTCGGAATACACACGCGACAACTTCGTCTACGACCTCGACCGGCTGATGAGTCAGGAACACCCGTCCACGTTGCTCTGGGATCCTTCGGATCCGGCGAGCGAGTGAAGATGCGATTCCGCCATCGAGTTTTACGCTATCGGACATGTTGACCCAGGCGCTCTTCTACTTCTTCGCCGGGATCGCGATTCTGTCCGCGCTGATGACCGTGACGCGGCGGAACCCGGTGGCCAGCGCGCTCTGGCTGATCGGCGCGTTCTTCGCCCTCGCGGCGATCTACACGCTGCTTGGCGCCTTCTTCATTGGCATCATCCAGATCCTGGTTTACGCCGGCGCGATCATGGTGCTGTTCCTGTTCGTGATCATGTTGCTGAATCTTGGCAACGCTTTCGAGCCGGATTTCAGGGGAACCGTCTGGAAGGTATGCGCGGCGGGGTCGTCACTGGTGATGTTCGCGATCCTCGCGCGGATGGCCGCCCCGCCCACGCCGGCGACCGAGGCTTTCGGGACACCGGACGCGCTGACGTCGCTCATCGAGGAGTATGGCGCGGTCGGAGCGATCGGAGTCCCGATGTTCACCGAGTATGCGCTGCCGCTACAGGTGACCGGGATCCTCTTGCTGGTGGCCGTCGTCGGGGCGGTGGTGCTGGCCAAACGGACGTTCTGAGGAGACGGGTTTGATTCCACTCAACGCGGCGCTGTTCCTCAGCGCGATTCTGTTCGCCATCGGCATGGCGGGAGTTGTCGTGCGGCGCAACGCGATAATCCTGTTCATGTGCATCGAGCTGATGCTCAACGCCGCGAACCTCGCTTTCATCGCGCTGTCGCCCTACGCGGGAATCGACGGGCAGATCGTGGTGTTCTTCGTCATCGCGGTGGCCGCGGCGGAGGCCGCCGTCGGACTCGCGATCATCCTGTCGGTCTTCCGCCACGCGGAGTCGGTCGACGTTCGGAATTTCAGCCTGCTCCGCTGGTGATGGCCGTCATCCTCGTTCGGGTCCAGGAAGCGGTGGAGGCGACCGCTGGTGGCGGGGCGTTCGAGCCCACGCTCCTCGGCCTCATCGTTCTTCTTCCGCTGATCGGGTTCCTGATCAACGGATTCGCCGCGCTGGTCGCCGCGCGCTCCACCACGATGCGGCCGCTCGCGGCGGGTGGAGACAACGCACACGACGACGTGGACGGCCACGATCATGGCCACGATCATGGCCACGACCA
>CAZUVK010000017.1:22483-29815 GCA_964623785.1 uncultured Gemmatimonas sp.
CGGGCGTGGAGGATGAGCACCACGAGTCCGGCCACGACGAGCACGACGGTCATGCCGCCGGGCCGGTGCCGTGGACGCATCGGATCCCGACGTTCGTCGCCCCCGGTGTGGTCGCCATCGCGTTCGTCATCGCGCTCGTCAACTTCTTCGGGATGGTCGGCGGCGACTTCCATGAGCCGGTCGTCCGGAACTACTGGAGCTGGATCCCCGTTGGCGATCTGCAGGTGGCCGCCGCGCTGCAGCTCGACCAGCTATCGATCCTGCTTACGCTGATCATCACCGGTGTCGGTGCGCTGATCCACCTCTTCTCGGTCGGGTACATGAGCCAGGATCCGGGCTATCCCCGGTACATGGCATACCTGAACCTCTTCGTCTTCTTCATGCTGGTGCTGGTGCTGGGCGCCTCCTTCCCGGTGATGTTCGTCGGGTGGGAGGGCGTCGGGCTCTGCTCGTACCTGCTGATCGGTTTCTGGTACAAGGACAGAGCGAACGCGGACGCGGGGAAGAAGGCGTTCATCGTCAACAGGATCGGGGATTTCGGGTTCCTGATGGCGATGTTCCTGATCTTCGCGAACCTGCAGACGCTGACGTACGCGGAGGTGTTCGGGCGCGCGTCGCAGCTCGAGTTTGGCGGACCGGTGGTTACCGCGATCTGCCTCTTCCTCCTGCTGGGCGCGGCGGGGAAGAGCGCCCAGATCCCACTGTACGTGTGGCTCCCGGACGCGATGGCCGGCCCGACACCCGTCTCCGCGCTGATCCACGCGGCGACGATGGTGACGGCGGGCGTCTACCTCGTGGTGCGGGCCTCGACGCTCTTCGCGATGGCGCCGACGGCTTCGCTGGCGGTCGCGCTCGTCGGGGCGGTCACGGCGCTATTCGCCGCGACGATCGGCTTGAAGCAGTGGGATATCAAGAAGGTGCTCGCCTACTCGACCGTGTCGCAGCTGGGGTTCATGTTCGCCGCGGTGGGGATGGGCGCGTACGTGGCCGGGGTCTTCCACCTGATGACGCACGCCTTCTTCAAGGCCTGTCTCTTCCTCGGTTCGGGCGCGGTGATCCACGCGATGCACCATGCGTTGCACGCCACCCATTCCGATGCGGACGCGCAGGACATGCGCAACATGGGCGGATTGCGGAAGTACATGCCGATCACCTGGGCGACGATGGGCATCGCGACGCTGGCCATCGCCGGAATTCCGCCGTTCTCGGGCTTCTTCTCGAAGGACGAGATCGTGGGTGCGGCCTGGATCGGGGCCGCTGGCGAATCGCCGCTTGCCCAGGCGTCCCTGCTCGGCCTCCCGGGCACGCTCTGGATGGCGCTGATCGCGATTCTGCTCTCCGTTGCCGCCTTCATGACCGCCTTCTACATGGGGCGGTTGATGATCTACACCTTCTACGGTCCGAACCGGACCGGTGACGCGGAGCGCGGCCACCTGCATGAGGTGGGCTGGACGCTCACGGTGCCGCTCGTCGTGCTCGCGTTCCTCTCGACGATCGGGGGACTGTTCAACGTGGATTCGCACGTCCCGATCGTAAACTGGTTCTCGTTCGCGGCAATTGGTGGGGACGCGGCGTTGCACGGGTGGCTGCACCCGGTGGTGGAGGGCGCGGAACAGGTCTGGGCGACCTACATGCCCGCTACGCCCGCGCCGCACCATGCCGCCTGGCCTATCGCCCTGGCGATCGTAATTGAAGTGGTCGGTCTGGCGCTCGCGTGGCGAATGCTGAAGCCCGAGGCGTTGAAGCCCGCCGACGAGATGGCGCCTTATTCGACGCCGCTGGGCAAGGTGCTCTACAACAAGTGGTACGTGGATGAACTCTACGATCGGATCGTGGTCAAACCCGTCACCGCGCTGTCGAACGCGTTCTATGTGGTGGTCGACCGGCTGGCGATCGACGGCCTCATAGACCGCATCATCGGCCATGGTTCCGTGATGCTCGGGCTCGCCGCCGGTCGCGTGCAATCGGGCCAGGTGAACACCTACGCATTCATCATCGTGGTGGGCGCGCTGGTCGTGCTCGGCGCGGTCGTGGTGAGGTGATGATGAACTTCTTCG
Organism: uncultured Gemmatimonas sp.; assembly: GCA_964623785.1. GTDB lineage: Bacteria > Gemmatimonadota > Gemmatimonadetes > Longimicrobiales > Longimicrobiaceae > WHSP01. Next base: position 24,541 of record CAZUVK010000017.1, read on the forward strand.
GGTCGCATTGGGTGCTGACGTTCCTGATCCTTGTCCCGCTCATCGGGGCGGTGGTGACGATGCTCGCGCCGACGGCCCGCGCGCGGACCATCGCGCTCGCCGTGGGCGTCGTGGAAGTCGCCGCCGCGTTTCCGCTGTTCCTGACGTACGATCCGGTCGGCGCACCGATGCAGAACGAAGTCGCCGCGCCGTGGATCCCCGAGTGGGGCATCTACTACCGGGTTGGCCTCGACGGCATCTCGCTTTTCATGGTGCTGCTGACGGTGCTTCTCCTGCCGCTGATGGTGTTGGGGTCGTGGAACTACATCAAGGATAGGCAGAAGGTTTTCTACGCGATGCTGCTGGCGCTGACCTCCGGAGTCGTCGGCGTCTTTGTCGCCCTGGACCTCTTCCTCTTCTATATCTTCTGGGAGATGATGCTGATCCCGATGTATTTCCTCATCGGGGTCTGGGGTGGGAAGGAGCGCATTTACGCGGCCGTCAAGTTCTTCCTCTACACGACAGCGGGGTCGCTGTTGATGCTCGTCGGCATTCTGTACCTGTTCCACCGGAACCAGGTGCTGACGGGGACCGCGAGCTTCTCGTATTTCGACTTCCTGCAGCTGCCGCTGACGGCGGGCGAGCAGATCTGGCTATTCGCCGCGTTCGCCGTGGCGTTCGCGATCAAGGTGCCGATCTTCCCGCTGCATACGTGGCTCCCGGCGGCGCACGTGCAGGCGCCCACCGCTGGATCCGTGGTCCTCGCGGGCGTGCTGCTGAAGATGGGCACGTACGGGTATCTGCGGTTCGCGCTGCCGCTCTTTCCCTCCGCGGCCGCGCATGAGAGAACGGTGATGCTCTTCATGGTGCTCGGCACGATCGGCATCATCTACACGGCGATGGTGGCCGCCGTACAGCCCAACGCCAAGCGGTTGGTCGCCTATACGTCCGTGGCCCACCTCGGGTTCGCGGTGCTGGGTATCTTCGCACTGAACCTCCAGGGCATCCAGGGCGCGCTGGTGTTGATGATCGCCCACGGCGTGTCGACGCCCATGCTCTTCTTCCTTCTCGGCATGCTGTACGAACGGACCCACAGCTACGAGATGGAGGATTGGGGGGGGCTGGCCGCGTCGATCCCGATCTTCTCGACGATGCTCGTAATCGCCGCGCTCGCCACGATCGGGCTACCTGGCACGAGCGGCTTCGTTTCGGAGTTCCTCGTCCTGATAGGAACGTTCCGGGTTCAGCCGTGGATCGCGCTGATTGCCACGAGTGGCGTCATCTTCGCCGCCTACTACATGCTGCCGATGGTGCAGAAGACCGTCTTCAACAGCATCACCAGGCCGTCCAATCGTCGAATCCCGGACCTGGATCGCCGTGAGATCGGGCTTCTGATGCCGCTCGTGGTGATCATCATCTGGCTCGGCGTCTACCCCCGGCCGTTCCTGGAGCGGATGGAGCCGACGGTGACCAGGCTGGTGCAGCAGGTGGAGGGTGCGCGCCTGGCGGATACAGCGGAGACATCGGATCCGGTGGCCGCCTCATTCGATTCCGCGGGACGATAGTCGCCAGATGAACCTCGACTTCTCATCACAGGCGGACTACTTCGTCGCCCTCCTGCCGGAAATCGTCCTGTCGCTCTGGGCAATGCTCCTGCTGATGGTCGACGTGTTCCAGAAGGGGAATCGATCCGAGCCTTCGAAGCCGATCATCGCGTGGCTCGCGGCAGCGGGCCTCGTGGTGGCGGCGGGCGCGAACCTGTGGCTGCTCGGCGTCACCGAGACGGGTATCGATGGAATGGTGGCGGTGGACTCGTTCCGGGTCTTCGCCAACTTCATCTTCATCCTGGCCGGCGTTCTGGCCGTGCTCACCTCGATCGGATACCTCGACAGGGTCGGTATCAACCGCGGGGAGTTCTACGCGCTGATTCTGTCGTCGATTGTCGGGATGATGTTGCTGGGCTCGGCGCGGCACCTCGTCCTGCTGTTCCTCGCCGTCGAGTTGATGTCGATTTCGATCTATGTGCTCGTCGGGTTCAACCGGCGGGAACCGAGATCATCAGAGGCGGCGCTCAAGTACTTCTTTCTCGGTGCGTTCTCCAGTGCGTTCCTGCTGTACGGCATCGCGCTGGTCTTCGGCGCGACGGGCACGTTGAACCTCGCGGAGATCGCATCCGCGACGTCTGCGGTCCGGGAGGCCCCGATGTTCACGGTCGGGGTGGGTCTCCTGATCGTGGGGCTGTGCTTCAAGGTGGGGGTCATGCCATTCCACGTCTGGACGCCCGACGCGTATGACGGAGCGCCCACCCCGATTGCGTCACTGATGGCGACGGGCGTGAAGGCGGCCGGGTTCGCGGCGTTCATCCGCGTGTTCGCCGTCGCGTTCGCTGGCGCGTACGAGCTTTGGGCGGAGATCCTGGCCTGGGTCGCGATCCTCACGATGTTCGGTGCGAACCTGATCGCGCTGACCCAGGGGAGCGTGAAGCGAATGCTCGCGTACTCGTCCATCGCGCACGCGGGATATCTGCTGGTCGCGTTGGTCACGGCGAACGCGTACGGCGCGGCCGCGTTCCTGTTCTATCTGCTCGTTTACACGCTGATGACGGCGGGCGCGTTCGGTATCGTGATGGCGAATTCCGGCGGTCCCGTCGAGCGCAACGCACTCGACGACTTCGCCGGGTTCGGGTGGCGGCAGCCGTTGCTGGGCGCGATTTTCTCCGTCTTCCTGCTCTCGCTGGCGGGATTCCCGCTGACGGGCGGGTTCATCGGGAAGCTGTACATCCTGCGAGCCACGATGGAGTCGGGGTACGTGGTACTCGCGGTGTCGCTGGTGCTGGCGTCGCTCATCTCCTATTTCTACTATCTCCGCGTCATCGTGGTGATGTATATGCGCCCGGCGCCGGCCGACGGAGAGGCCATCGACACGGCGCTATCACCGCAGGCGCGCTTCGCGGTGGCGTTTGCCGCGGTCTTCGTCATCGTCCTGTTCTTCGCTCCGGGGCCGGTGCTCGACGCGGCGCAGCGAAGCGTGGCGACGCTCTTCACAGTGCCCGGCGCGTTCTTCGGATTCACTCCCTGATCGAAGGGGCGGCTCTGGCGGTGGCTGGGGAGGGCCCGGGGGGCGTCGCCATCGGGCCCTCAGGCGCATGAGGCTTGCGTGATCGCCGTTCCATTCCGGAAGATCCGTCGCTCGAAAGGAGGGGTTTCACGATGGGGCGCAAGCATGAAAAACCCCTGATCGGGAGAGCCGGGAAGGCGGCGGTCGGTCTTGCCGCGGCTGCGGCGGCGGCCTACGGCGTGTACCTCTGGGGAAGCCCGCGCGCGCGGCGGCAGCCCGTGACCGAGCTTGCGCTCGCGTTTGATCTTTCCCTGCGCTACGTCCCCTGGCGGTCCGTTCACTACGCCTACTACGTCCGAGGCGGGTCCGGCCGGCCGATCGTTCTTCTGCATTCGGTCAACGCGGTCGCTTCCGCCCACGAGATGCGTCCGCTCGTGCAGAGGCTCCAGCGGGAAACCAATCGGCCGCTGTTCGTGCTGGAGTGGCTGGGCTTCGGCCACAGTGACCGGCCCGAGATTTCGTACGACCCGGATCTGCTCGAGGAGCAGCTGGAGCACTTCATCAGCCGGGTCATTCGCCCGCGTCGTGGCGTTGACGTGATCGCGTTCTCGCTTGGGGCCGGCTACGCGGCGGAGGTCGCCCGTCGCCGGCAGGACCTGGTGCGGACTCTCGTCGCGATCGAGCCGTCAGGTCTCGGGGAAGAGCCGGGTGAGCTGGGCAAGGTGTGGTCTCGGCTACTCTTTACGCTGCCGGGCATCCAGGAGGCGTTCTACGACCGGCTCACGAGGCCGGAGGCGTTGTACGAGTTCGCGCGGGACAACCTGTTCAGTCCCGAGTTCGGGGTGCCTGACGAGTACGTCGACTACGGTTCGGAGACGGCACGAATGGAGGGCGCCGCCCGCCCTCTCGATGATTTCCTGAACGGCCGCCTGTTCCTCGATAACGAGGCCGATACCTGGCAGCACCTTCCACAACCGCTTCTCATCATCCACGGAACGAATACGGACCGGTCCGAGACCTACACGGCGCTTCCGGACTTGGAACGCCGCCCGAGTACGAGGGTCGTTCCGCTCCCGACCGGGGCCATGCCTCACTGGGAGCGGCCGGGCGAGGTGATGAAACGCATCAACCAGTTCTATGCCGATGTCGAAGGCAAAGTCGCCACCTAGTGCCGTGAATCGGAAGTCTCCGGATTCCGCGACCGATGCCACGATCCGCCGCGTGGGTCGGGTAGCGCTACCTCATTCGGGCGTGATCCTCCTCGATGTAGCGGCGCGATACCTTCATCGTCCCACTTTGCTTGGCGTGCGTCTCGCCGGCCGCATGGCGTTGCTCGCGGCCGTTCTCGTGCTGGCCGCGTGCGGTGGTGAACCACCACCGCCGCCGCCGGGTGAGCTGATCCTCGAAGAGTCGGCATACGATGGGCTCACTCCGGAGGAGATCCAACTCCAGGCCACTTCCATGACCCTGGAGGAGGCGGAGCGTCTCGGTATCGTCGATACGACGATCCGGATCGAGGTCCCCATCAACCCGGACAGCCTCCTTATCCTGCCGCAGGAATCCGGCGGGTAAGGTTCCGTCGTCCCAGCCATTCGATCTTCGTTCTGACAGAAGGGGGTGCGATTGAAAGCAGTCGTGTGCGTCAAGCGTGTGCCCGATACGGAAGCCCGCATCCGCGTGGCCACTGACGGCGCGTCGATCGATCCTTCCGGCGTGAAGTTCATCCTCAACCCGTACGACGAGTTCGCGATCGAGGCGGCGCTGCGAGCGCGCGAGGCAGCGGGCTCCGGGGAAGTCACGGTTCTCTCCGTGGGCCCGGCGGAGACGGCGGAGACGCTTCGGACGGGACTCGCGCTGGGCGCCGCCGAGGCCATCCTGCTCACCTCCACCGCCGGCGCGGAGGGGCTGGCGGTCGCGGAAGCGATCGCCGCCGAACTACGCGAGCGCGACTTCGACCTGGCGCTATTCGGTGCCAAGGCGATCGACGACGACCTGCAGGCGGTCGGTGCGATGGTCGCAGAACTGCTCGAGTTGCCATCCGCGACCGTGGTCACGGAGTTCACGGCGGAGTCCGGGACGGTGGTCGCCCAGCGCCCGATCGAGGGCGGGGTAGAGGTTGTGGAGTTGCGGATGCCATGTGTGCTTACGCTCACCAAGGGCGCTTATGAACCGAGATATCCTTCGTTGAAGGGGATCATGGCGGCCAGGAAGAAGCCACTGGAAGAGAAACTGGCGGCGA
>CAZUVK010000018.1:0-1446 GCA_964623785.1 uncultured Gemmatimonas sp.
TCAGGGTCGGTGGGAATGCGACGATGTGGTCCGCGGTCGAGGACTACTCTCCCGAGGAGCGGGCGCGGCTGGAGGCGAACCTCGATCGAATCTACCTGGATTTCACGACGAAGGCGGCCGAGGGGCGTGGCCTGAGCCGCGACAGCGTGCACACGCTGGCCCGCGGCCGGATCTGGACTGGCGTTGACGCGTTACGTCTCGGTCTGGTTGATGAGCTTGGCGGGATGGACGTGGCGATCCGGCTCGCGAAGGAGGCTGCCGGCATCGATGCCGAATCGCCTATCATGCTGCGAGAGTTCCCGCGCCGCCGCACGCTGGTGCAGAGTCTTTTCGGGTCGGAATCCAGCGGGTACGTCACCGCGGTCGCCGGCCTGATCGAGGGGGTACGGGGAGTCACGGCTGACCTGTCGGCGCTCGGCATCATCGGGCCGCGCGGGGAATTGACGATGCCGGGAACTCCGCGGGTCCGGTGAATCGCGACCGGGAAGGGCCGGCAGCGGACTCCATGTCGCCGAGCCAATCCATCCTGAGATCGCCGCCGGATTGGACCAGCAGCAGGGATGCGTCGGAGACTCGCGCGACCTTTTCGTGCTTCTCCCCGAACGGTCCCGATGTGATTCCCCATGCGGGCGTGGCGCTCGCTACGATGAGATCGTAGGGGGCCGTTGCCTCGGCGGCGGCCGCCACGAGCGGCTCCGTCCCGTCCGCGAGCTTGACCGAGAGGCCGTCCCGTGACGACGCCCACTTTCGGAGTGCCGCGAGCTCGTTCGGGTCCGACGTCGAACCATCTGCCGTCGGTACGTACAGGACGGTCAGATCCGCCCCCGTGTTGTCCGCGATTCGTCGCGCGATCGACAACGCACCGCTGTCGATCTCACCCGAGTACAGCGTCAGGATCCTCCGCCAGGGCGCCGGTATCCGTTCGACGAAGACGGCAACGTTCACGCGGGAGTCGCTGAGCACGTCCCTCACCGCGCCGCTCAGGATACTCCGCCCGAGGATCGGCTTGTGCCAGCCCATCAGCACAAGGTTCACATCCTTGGCCCACGCGACATCCCGGATGTCCCTCCCGATATCGTGACTGACGAAGGAGAGCGGTCGTACGGGGAGGCCGGATTCCTCCGCCCTCGCGAGGAGCGGCCCGAGCACCTCGTTCCGTGCGGGGACGGAGGACGCCTCCAGGTCCGTTATCGACCGATCTGTCGTTCGTTCCAGGTGCAACGCGTAGATTCGGGACCGCCGCTCCGCAGGAAGCAGCGAGGCCGCGGCCTCGAGCAGTCCGGGACCCGAGCCCGGCAGGGAGACCGGCAGGAGCACCGTGTAGTCCCGTTGTGACTCCTCCTCCGCGCGCGCTTCCCTCCGAAGGAGGCGGGCGGGGTAGAGCAGCTCGAGAATCGGCGTGGTCATCGCGGTCGTCGCCAACGCCATCATCACCAGCATCGTGAA
>CAZUVK010000018.1:1456-25800 GCA_964623785.1 uncultured Gemmatimonas sp.
GTGCCGGGGAGATAACCCCCAGCTCGAACCCGATGGTGAGAATCACCAGCTCCATCAATCCTCGGGTATTCATGAGGATTCCGAGGGCGCCGGACTCACGCCACTTCATGCCGGTCGTTCGTGCAGCCAGGGTCGAGCCGCCGAACTTGCCGCCGACGGCCACAAGCAGGATGAGGCCGAAGTAGGGCCACATCTCCGACCCGTTCACCAGACCGATGCTGGTTCTCAGGCCAGTGAATGCAAAGAAGAGCGGGAGAAGGAAGACGACGGTGAGGTCTTCGAGCCGGACGCTGACGTCATGGACGAACCGCCGGTCCCTTGGCATGACCGCGCCGAGCGCGAACGCGCCGAAGAGTGCGTGGATGCCGAGCCACTCCGTCACCCAGGCCGAGGCAAGGAGAAGCAGGAGGATCCCGCCGAGCATGTCCTGCGTCAGCCGCCCCCGGTTCCGGTAGTATGTCTCGAGCCATCCGAGGGCCTTCCGGACGACGAGCACCATCGCCACCATGTAGACCGCCGTTCCGACGAGCGTCAGCCAGAGCGGGATCTCGACGGCGCTGGCCCGGACGATCGCAACCACCACCGCCAGGATCGTCCACGCCGTAACATCGTCGACTGCCGCGCACGCGATGGTAATCGCTCCGACGCGCGTCTGCATCAGGTTGCGCTCGGTAAGGATGCGAGCGAGCACCGGGAACGCGGTAACACTCATCGCCGCGCCCATGAAGAGGGCGAAGCCGGTGAACGAAACGCTGCTGTCGGAAAGACGTGGGTACAGGTAGAGGGCCAGCAACGATCCGAGGAAGAACGGTGCGACGATGCTGGCGTGACTGGTAACCACGACCGCGTGCTTTCTGCCTCGCAACAGCTTCGTGTCGAACTCCAGCCCGACCAGGAACATGAACAGAAGGAGCCCTATCTGGCTCAGCGTGTTCAGGTAGCCCAGACTCTCGGGGGGAAAGACCGCGGCGGAGAGGTCGGGCGCGACCCAGCCGAATAGAGATGGTCCGAGCAGGATGCCAGCGGTCATTTCACCGACGACCTGCGGCTGGCGGATGAGCCGGAACAACCAGCCGATGGTTCTCGCGGCGACCAGGATGACCGCGATCTGGACGATCAGCGTCAGAAGGTTCACGAGAGACCTCGATCCGGGTATCGGAAGATGTTCATCGATGACATTGGCTCACCTCCGCTCGGCCACGAATGTCGCCATCGGGCAGTCCGCGCAGTCCGGGCGTGTGAGAATGCCTTCCATCCGGCGTCGTCCAGTCTCCGGCTGTAGCCGGCCGTCGAGAACCAGAGGCGCCGCCGGACATCCAGGTGCTTCCGTGGTCCCGTCGGCACGCAACGAATCTCCGGCGAGAACAAGTGATAGCCGCGTCTCGCCGCGGTCGGCGAACGACACTTCGGCCCGTGTCCCCGATTGCGATATCGTCATCTGCGCGTCGCCACCGGCGAAGTCGAGATCGGCGCAGGGAACCGCCGTCTGTGGCGAGTACCGGATCTCCACGGACCAGATTCCGCCGATCGAGTGGGGTGGCACGATCCGCTCACCGGCGCGCAGAATTCCAACCAGCCCGAGAAACGGAACGCCGACGAGCAGGAAGTACAGGGAAACCGTTTTCATGGGAATCTCCGGAGCGGACCGGGCCCGGTTGGACGACCGCACCGGGCTCGGTCATGTCCACAAGACACGGCAACGAAAAAAGGCCATCCACCCGGTTTGCATCCATGGGATGCCGGGAGATAGCCTGACCTGATGGGTTCAGCCACGCGTGGATGCGTGGCCTCGCATTCGCGTCGAGACATCGTGCTTGCTACTCTTCCTGTGCAGCCTGCGGGGTTAGCTGACGGGTTAGGAGGAGGAAGTCTCCTTCCGGCGACGTGCCGGATTCACCCCGGTCCTGCTCGGGTCCCCCGCCGCGCGGCTCCTTGTCCGCGCGCTCGGCCGTAGTCGTGAACGGTGGGGGAGCGGTGCATCCCCCTGCCTCGCAAGCTACGTCGACTTCGTTGAATCCGTCAACCTTCCGGTTTCGGGCTCGCTCGTGGTGGTCGCGCTCGCCGTCGGTTGGGTGCGGCTCGGCGTCGGCTTCGGGCGGCAGCGAGGAACTCGGCTGCGGGCTTTATCCGTCCGCAAATGGCGCTGGCGCCGCACCCCGGAAGGGTTTCCGACGAAACACTCATGGCCGATCCGACGTAACACGTGATGGCTCGCGACGAGTCGTTTTCGCCTCCGCCCCGTGTCTCCGATTGTGATCCACGTGTGTAATGGCGATATTCTTCGATCCCAAGAGGGCCTGAACGGGCATCGGCTATCAGGTGATACCATCGACGGAGACAGACCCAAGTGAGTAGTTCGACGGCCAGACGAAGCGGGCGGAAGCAACCGGGTTTGCCGCGTGGCGGGGGTGGCTCCGAGGCCCTCGAGTGGGTCAAGTCGTTCGGAATCGCCGTAATTCTCTTCTTCGCGATTCGGACCTTCCTCGTACAGGCGTTCACGATCCCGTCGGGCAGCATGGAGGAAACCCTGCGGGTCGGGGACTACCTGATGGCGAACAACGCCATCTTCGGAGCGCATATCCCGTTCACCGACATCCGCATCCCCGCGTTCCGCGATCCCGTTCACAACGACATCGTGGTCTTCCGGCCGACGTACAACGATCCGGTCATTGACGTGGTGAAGCGAGTGGTCGGCGTTCCCGGCGACACGATCCAGATGGTCGACCGCGCGGTAATCCGGAACGGCGAGCGACTTGACGAGCCATACGTGGAGCCGACCTATCTGCCGGATCAGCCGATGCAGCGCTATGGCGCCGACGGTTTCGCGTGGCACCTGGGCGCGTTCCCGTCCGGGGTCGACACCGCGCGCTACTCCCCCACACGCGACAACTGGGGGCCCCTCGTGGTGCCGGAGGGTCAATACCTTCTGCTGGGTGACAACCGCGATGAGTCGCTCGACTCGCGGTTCATGGGGTTCATTCCGCGAGAGGTGATCCGGGGGAAGGCCCTGTTCATCTACTACTCGATCGATCCGTTCGTGAACCGGCCGTTCCCGCGTTTCCTGACGGCAGTCCGCTGGGATCGGGTGGGTTCGATCATACGGTAGGAAGGAAGTGCGACGAGGCGTGAGACCCCGTTCCCCCGCCGATCATCCTGGGATCGCCAGCCGCGTGTCGCGGAGCAGTTCGCCGTTCCCGCCGAACCCGCGTTCCGCGAAGACGATTCCTCCGACGCGATCGATCAGAACCGCGCTCGACGACCGCGTCCCGTACCCCGGCGCGCGGATGAACGCGGCCGACAGCGCGCGCTCCAGCTCGCGTGGCACGCCGGTGCTCGGCAGCTCGTGGTCCGACGCCAGCGTAGTGTCCATCAGGATGTCGAGCAGGACTTCGGGCGAGGGCGCCTCCTCCCCGACGAGGATCTCTCCGAGTCGTTCCTTCCCTTTCCGCACCTTGGGCCAGGGTGTGTCCAGCAGCTCGTTGCTCACGCCATAGATGCCGGGCTCGAGGAGCCGGTGAATCGCGTGCCCGTCCGGACCGCGATTCGACAGCCAGGCCACCTCGTGCCGGTCGCCGAGGAGCAGGTTGAACCCGTTGTAGTCGGAGGCGTTGAGGGCGAGTCGCGCGACGTGGTCGGAGGGCGAGGTGGCGTCGTCGGCCAGGAAGTCGACCACGAGGTCCCCTCGGGATCGCGCGTCAGCTCGCTGTTCGATCAGTGCGTCGCGGAAGTTGGTAACCGCCGCCCACCGGCCGCGTGGGGAGACCCCGAGCCACGTCCCGCCCGCCCGGGCGTCACGACCCGCTACCAGCCCCGGCGGGTCCCGCCATCGGTGCAGAGGTTCGGTCGGCCGATCGAGGAACTCGTCCCGATTGGCCGCGAGTACCAGCCTGTACTCCGGGTGGACATTGTGAGCGAAGAGGATCAGGCACATGCCCGGAGCGGATACCGACGTGGACTCACCGGAGACCTTTCACGACTGCACGTCGAGCAGGAAATCGCGGACACGGCGCGCGTTCGAACCTCGGTCACCCTGCACGACGCGGGAGGATGAGCGCACATCGACCACGGTGCGGCCATCCAGCGGCGTGAGGCGTATCACAATATCCTCCCGCAGGCCGAGCCAGAAGGTGCGGTCCGTCGCCTCGATGCGGCCTTCCAGCTCGTTCGCTTCGACGATCCGCCAGCCTCGCTCGGTCGCGATCTCGACGGCGCGTCGGAACGCCTGATCGCTCGGGAGGTCCACGATCACGGGTCGGATGTCCGGATACGCCGCGAGTTGCTGACGGACCACCTCGGGTCCGCCGTGGTCAGCGGAATTCGGGACGCCGGCTCGGAGCGGCACGATCGACACGAACCTCGGTGGATTGTCCAGGTCCGTCGTGATGTCGTGGATCGGCGGGGCATCGGCGCCGACGCGGCTCTCGCGAATCGGTACGACCGTCAGCACGAGCCCGGTGACCAGCGCGAGCATGGCGAGCGGAAAGCCGGGCTTCCCCATCCCGGGCCGCGTCAGGTACATCGCCAGGCCGGCGACGATCATGGTGAGGATGGAACCGTAGACGACCCACCGAAGCATCGCCACACCGGTCAGATACGACCACAACTCCCAACGCGTACCGAGCAGGATGAGGAGGGTGAGGAGGCAGATGGAAGCGCCGAGCGCACCGGCTGCCAGGACGTAGACGGGAACTCGTGCCCTTGCGGGCCCGCGCGGCGTGGGCGGCTCGGGCGGCTCCGGCGGCGGAAGCCTTGGCGCGGGGAGCTCGGGCGCGGGCAATTCCGGAGCGGGATGGCCCTGTTCGTCCTCAATCATGGATCGTAGACGCGAGGAGATCGCTGGATCGTTCGGTCATTCAATCTGCCGTCCGGCGCGTAGCGCGGATCGTACCGCGGGTCCCCGTACCGCGGATCGTTGATCCCCGGCACGGTCCCATAACCCGGATAGCCGGGATATCCGCCGCCATTCGGATACCCGGGGTAGCCAGGATACGCCGGGTATCCCGGAAGCACCGGATAACCTTGATAACCTTGATAACCCTGATATCCCGGGGCGGTCCCGTATGGCCCGTATCCGCCGTATCCCGGGGCACCGTATCCGGGAGCGCCGTACCCGGGGACGCCCCCGTAGCCGGGCATTCCACCGTAGCCGGGACTCGCGCCGTAGCCCGACCCGGGCCAGTACCCCGGGGATCGCCGATCCGCGTCGTCGTCGCGGTAGCGCGGGTCGTACTCGGGCTCGATCCAGGGCCGGCGGAGCCGGACATCGGGGGGTAGCAGGACACCGCGCTGGGCACGGGGGACGCCGCTCGCGTTCCCCGTGGCGGGTGAACCATCGTAGGGGATCGAAGAGCCGTAGTAGCCGTCCGTGAGCGATCCGCCCGGCGACGGGTCGCCGCCGACGTACCCGCCCGGGTATCCGCCGGGGTACGGACCGGTTGGACCCGCCGCGTAGCCGTAGGGGTCGGGCCATCCGGGAATCGCGGTCTCGCCCGACCCGGTCACGCCAGGCAGGAACTCCTCCGACAACGCCCGGCCGAGCCCCGCTGTATCGAGCGAGAGACCGCCGGTCCGGCGCAGCGCTTCTTCGAGCGCCCGCACCCCACCGATATACGTGTTGATGGCCTCGGATCCGATCTCCGAGTAACGTTCGAACATCTGCACGCACTCGTCCGAGGAGGCTCTCATGGCGTCCATGGTGCAGTCGCCACGCGCGGCCTCGAGCTCGCGGATCAGGTCCGCGGTCTCGCTCTCGCAGCCCGCGATGCCGGCAACCCCGACGAGCGCCGCGACGGCGACCGCCGCGCGTCCGCCAATCCCCTTCCGCCGCAATGTCGCCATCTCGAACCTCTTCGCCAGAGGACGCTACCACCGGCCACGTCGCGCGGAACGCGGACGCGGCACTGTCATCCGATTCACCCGGGTGATCGCGGAAACATCCGCGTCCACATTACCTTGTCGGGGCGGCCCATGCCGTCGCCACCGCGATTCCGGCGTTCGTCGTGGCGGCCACTCTCCGTCGTCAGGCGGTAGCCGCCGTTTCGCGGCTCTGTCCGAACGGTGAGAACGAAAGACCTCGTTCCGTCTCAGGAGGCCCCCGATCGTGGCGACACCGGATAGTGAAAAGCATCGACAAGCGGCCGCCGCCTCTGGAGAGCCGATAACGATCGCCGTCGTCACCGTCAGCGACACCAGGACCCCGGAGAACGACGTGAACGGGCGATTCCTGCGCTCGCGGATCGAAGCGGCCGGGCACAATGTCGGCATCCAGCGCATCGTGCCCGACGATCCCCAGCGCGTGACGGCGGTTCTCGACGAGGTCGCGGCGGCGCCCGAACACAGGATCGCCATCTTCAACGGCGGTACGGGCATCTCTCGTCGCGACAACACTTTCGATGCGCTGTCGGGGAGGCTGGAGAAGACCCTGCCTGGCTTCGGCGAGATCTTCCGAATGCTGAGCTGGGAACAGGTGGGTGCCGCCGCGATGCTCTCCCGGGCGACGGCAGGCGTCTACCGGAACGTGTTCGTGGTTTCCACCCCCGGGTCTCCCGCGGCCGTCCAGCTTGCCTGGGATCAACTCCTCGAGCCGGAGCTGGAGCATCTGGCGTGGGAGCTAACCCGGTGACAACACTGTTGCTTGACACCTCTCGGTGAACCGATCTAGGTTGGCGGTCCTACATGCTATCGACGACGCGGGTGCGTGACGACGACTTCGAGGTCGTTCGCGATCCCCTCTGGAACACGATCCGGCTCGATCCAACCGCTCTGCGGATCATCGATACGCCGACGTTTCAGCGGCTCCGACACGTCCGTCAGCTCGGCCATGCGTTTCTGGTCTATCCCGGGGCGACGCATACCCGGTTCGATCACGCGCTTGGGGTCTATCACCTCGCGCGGCGTACGTTGCGACTACTCGCCGAACGCGGCGAGCTGGACGGAGTCGATCCGTTGGATCGGGAACTCGTTCCCTACGCCGCGCTCCTCCACGACATCGGGCACTACCCGTACTCGCATGCGCTGGAAGAGCTGGGCCCGGAGCACCTCGCGGATCATCATGAGGCGCTGACCGGCGGATTCCTGAGGGAGCCGGAACTGGCCGCGATCCTCGCCGGGATCGCGCCGGATGCCGGGGAGCGCATCGAACGGCTCGTGAGGGGGGTCGACGGCTCCCCGCTTCAGGGCCTCGTGGCCGGTAGCCTGGATCTCGACAAGATCGAGTATCTGAACCGCGACGCGATGTTCTGCGGGGTCCCGTACGGGGCGGTGGATGTGGATCGGCTCATCCACGCGCTTGCCCTGCTGGCCGACCCGGTCACCGGGCGGCTCGAGATCGGGATCCACGAGAAGGGTCTTTCAGCGCTTGAGTCGCTGCTCTTCGCGAAGTATCAGATGTTCCGCAACGTGTACTGGCACCACGCGGTTCGGGCGGCGACGGCGCTATTCAAGCGAACGATCCAGGATTCGGTGGAGGCGGGGATCGTCTCGCCGGCGGAGCTGGTCGGGCGGACGGACGAGGGCCTTCTGTGGTTGCTGGAGTCACGGGCGGCGGGGTCGAGTGAGCCGGCGGCGCAGCGTGTCGTCAGGCAGTGGATCCCGGCGCTGCGGTACCGGCGCCTGCCGAAGCGCGCGGCGGAGATCCCTGGTGACAGGCTGCGCGGATTGCCCGTCGGCGATTGGTTCTACGCCGACCCAAGGCTCCGGGCCGACATCGAGGATCGTATCGCCGCTGATCTTGGCCTTCCACCTGGCGGCGTGGTATTGGACTATCCTGAGAAGCCGAGGATGATGGGGCTCGACCTGCTCCACCTCCAGAGGTCGGGGGAGGTCCAGCGGCTGCCCGAGAGCGGCCATGCGGGGCTGATCGATCTGCCACGCGTCGCGGACAAGCTGTACCACTCCGCGCGCGTATTTCGGGTCTTCACGCTCGACCGGCGCGAGCTGGACGAGGACGCTGTCGTCGAGATGCTGAGCCTGGACCCCCTGGTCCTTCGGGATCGGGTCAATTCCGCGTCACGGTTCCCATGAGTTCAACCACCGACTCGCAGGTCACTGGACCGGGGCCCCAGCCCTCAACGGTGCTCATGGCGGAGGACGATCCCGCCGCGGCCGAAATGCTGGAGGTCCTGCTCGAGAAAGCGGGCTACCGCGTCCGTGTTGCCATGGACGGGCAGGCGGCGCTCGATGCGTTGGATGAGGGACCGGCGCCGGACGTCATCCTGCTGGACTGGATGCTGCCCCGGATCTCGGGACTCGAGGTCTGCCGCAAGATCCGCGAGCGGTGGGATGCGCTCTGCCTTCCGATCCTGATGGTCACCGCGAAGGCCGACTCCGAGAGCAAGTCGGCGGCATTCGAGGCGGGGGCCAACGACTACATCACCAAGCCGTTCTTCGGCGCCGAGCTACGGGCCCGGATCGCCGCGCATCTCCGGGTGAAGCACCTCTCCGATGAGCGACGGGAGATGCAGGAGCATCTCATGGAACGCGCGAAGCTCTCGACCCTCGGCCTCCTGGTCAGTGGCGTGGCGCACGACCTGAACAATCCGCTGGGCGGGATCTCGGGGTACGCGCAGCTCATGCTCGAGGTGGAGACGGACGAGGAGAAGCGGTCGGCGCTCGAGCGCATCCTCATCGACGTCAAGCGGTGCAACCGGATCGTGGCGGACCTCCTTTCTTTCGCGCGCCGGCACGCGCCGGAGCGGTCGGCGGTCGACCTGGGCGAGGTGCTGACCCGGACCGTCGGAATGCGGGAGCGGCATCTGCTCTTCGCCGGGGTCACGCCGGTCGTGAGCCTGGATCCGGACCTTCCCTACCTTGTCGGCGATGAACATCAGCTTCAGCAGGTGTTCGTCAACATCGTGATCAATGCGGAGCACGCGCTGCGTGGATCGGGTTCGATCCTGAAGGTTACGGCGGAGAGGCTCCCCGGGGGCGCCGGCCTGGACTCGGACCTGGACCCGGAATCCGACGCGGGCTGGGTCGCGATCCGCTTCTTCAACGACGGGCCGCCGATCCCCGAGAACGCCCTGGGGCGGATCTTCGAGCCGTTCTTCACCACGAAGGGATCAGAGGAAGGGACCGGTCTCGGGCTGGCGATCTGTCAGCGGGTGGTGCGGGAGCATGGTGGAGAGATCCACGTGGAGAGTGATGCGTCGGGAACAACGTTCACGGTCGTGCTGCCGCTGCACGCGCAGCGAGACCTGGCGGACGAGGGGATGACCGCGGTTCACAACAACTGGTGATCCCCGGCCACCGGGAGTCGCCTTCACACAACATGCACGACAACGGCGGTTACGTTGTCGATCCCGCCGCGCCGGTTCGCCTCGGCGACGAGCGCCTCGACCGACGATGCCGGCGTGTCGCTGGTGCCGAGGATCGCGGCGATCGCCCGGTCGTCCACCAGGTTGCAGAGCCCGTCGGAACAGATGAGGAGGATGTCGCCGGGTTCCGCGCTCGTCGTGAAGACGTCGGCGTCGGCGGGTTCTTCGGCACTGAGCACACGCGTGAGGACGTGCGCCATCCGATGGCCGTTGGCGCTGCCCGGGTGGAGCCGGCCGGCGTCAATCTCGCGCTGGATCCAGGTATGGTCGGTTGTCAGTCGCGTGAGCGCGCCGTTGGCGTGCCGGTAGAGGCGGGAGTCACCAAGGTGCCCGACGGTCAGATGGCCGGACCGGCGCAGGACGGCGACGGTGAGCGTGGTGCCCATACCGTGCGTCCGAGGGTCGTCGTCGCAGCAGTCGATGAGTTCGCGGCGGGCGCCGTGGAAGGCGTCGGTGACTGCGCGGTCGATGTCGGCACCGGGCGTGGTGGTTGCGATGGAGACCGCGCGCAGGACGAAATCGGCGCCGAGCCTGCTGGCGACCTCTCCGGCCGCGTGACCGCCCATGCCGTCGGCGACCAGGAAGACCCCCGCATCCTCGTCGACGCGGAACGAATCCTGGTTCATCTCCCGGACGCGTCCCACATCGGTTGCGCCGGCGGCCCGCCACGCGATCGTCACGCGGCAAGGTACGGTTCCAGGATGTCGCGCAGCACGGCCGGGACTTCCGGGAGCGGCTCGGTCACGCCCGGATCGCCGCCCATGTTCAGAACGAGGAACACGAGCACGGCGATCGCGAGTATGACGACGAGGAGGAGCCAGACGGGTAGCCGGAAGCCCGCTGACCTCGTTTCGGGAGCCGGGGGGAGCGTCGGGGTGTCCTGTGGGGTATCCTCCAGCACGGCATCCGGGATCGCGGCGGGGTTCGAATGGAACGCGAGTTTCACGGCACCAAACGCGACCGTCGCCCCATCCGCCAGAGGCGCCGACGCGCCGGGCGCGAGGCGGACTCCGTCGACATAGGTGCCGTTTCTTGAGTCCAGATCCACGATCCGCCAGGCACCCTCGACGAGCTCGAGCCGCGCATGGTTCGTGGAGATGGTATCGTCTTCGATGACGATTTCGTTCCGGGATCCCTGGCCGATGCTGACGGCCGCGGCGCGGACGGCGAAGGCGAGGGATTTGTCCCCGGAGGGGTCTGACAGACTGGCGATCGCGCGGCGCGCCGAACGTTCTGGCGATTCTGACATCGAGGTGCCCATCGTCCCGGTCGAAGCTTCCAAGCACAAGTAAGGCAAGCTATTACGACCCCGGTGGAGGAGCAAGGCGTGGGCGGCCACCTGTTCGTCCCGACGCTGGAACACCCGAACGGCGTGACCCCGAACGACGACCATGGATTTTTCAAAGTCGACATCGAAATCAGGCTTGTCCGCGGGATGGCTGGCCGCGATCCTCTTCGTCCTCGCGCTCGCCAGCCTCGGCGGATGGACAGCCGTGATGGCTAACGGCGCGCCGGTGGAAGCTGAGCCGATCGATCTCGCGACCGTGGTTCCCGCGGCGTCGGCGGATCGGAAGGCCGCGGAACCCGAGCCGCTCGACCCCGCCGCCGCGGCGTGGGTGGAGAGCACGCTCGCCGGCCTCGATCTGCGCGGCCGAGTGGCGCAGCTCGTTTTCCCGTGGATCCCGGGGGGGCGGATCGCCAGCAACACGGCGGAGTACCGGCGCATTCGCCGGTGGATCGAGGAGGACCGGGTCGGTGGCCTGATCGTGTCACGCGGCCCGGTCGGCGAGTTCGCGCCGATGTTCAACGGGTTGCAGGCGTTCGCCGATGTGCCCCTGCTCGTGGTCTCCGATCTCGAGACCGGGCCGGCGATGCGGTTGACCGGCGGAACGGTGGTACCGCCCGCGATGGCGCTCGGCGCCGGCGCGAATCGCGACCTCGCCTACGCGGCCGGCCGGCTCACCGCCGACGAGGCGCGCGCCGTGGGGATCCACGTGACGCTCGGACCCGTTCTCGACGTCAATTCGAATCCGCTCAACCCGATCATCAACGTCCGCTCCTTCGGAGAGGATCCACGGCTGGTGGCCGATGTCGCGGGCGCGTGGATCGCCGGCGCGCGGGAAGGCGGTCTGCTGACCATCCCCAAGCACTTCCCGGGACATGGCGCCACCGAAGTCGACTCGCACATGGGCCTGCCGACGATCGGCGCCACTCGCGAGGTGCTGGAGGCGCTCGATCTCGTGCCGTTCGCCGCGGCCATCGAGGCCGGGGTCGACGGCGTCCTGGTCGGCCACATCGCGGTTCCGGCGATCGACGGGCCGAACGCGCCGCCCGCCTCCCTCTCGCCCGCGATCGTGACCGGCATCCTCCGCGAGGAGCTGGGCTTCGACGGGCTCGTCTTCACCGACGCCCTCAATATGGGGGCGATCACAGAACATTACGGTGTCGCGGAAGCATCGATTCTGGCGCTGCTGGCAGGCGTCGACGCATTGCTCCAGCCACCCGGCGAGCGAGACGTGATCAACGCGATCGTCGCGGCGGTAAACTCGGGCCGCATCCCGGAGTCGCGGATCGAGGAAGCCGCGAGGCGCGTCCTCGTCGCCAAGGCGCGCGCGGGCCTGCACGAGGGCGCGACCGTCACCTCACCGTCGCCCAGTCCGCCCGGCAACCACAACGCGGTCGCGACCCAGATCGCCGCTGCCTCGGTGACACTCGTCCGCGACCGCGTAGAGATGGTCCCGCTCGCTGCCCGGTCGGGAAGCATCCTGCACGTCGCATACAGCGGCGACGGCAGCCGGTTCGCGGCGCCCGGCTTCGGCGGGACGCTCGGCGCGGCCGGGTTCAGCGTCTCCACGGAGTCCGTCACCTCGTCGACCACGGCGGCGACGTTCCGCACGCTCGCGGAGCGCGCCCGACGCGCCAATCTGGTCATCGTCTCGGCGAACCTGGTCCCGCGCGAGTATCGCGGCCCCCTGGCGCTCCGCGATCGCTACTCCGAGTTCGTCGAGGGCCTCGTCGCGTCGGGTGTCCCGGTCATCGCGGTGTCGTTCGGCAGCCCGTACCTGCTCGACTACTTCCCGTCCGTTCCCGCGTACATGATCGCCTGGAGCGCCGGCGCGAGCAGCCAGCGGGCGGCGGCGGAAGCGCTGCTGGGCCGCATCCCCGTGACCGCACGGCTGCCTGTGTCGCTCCCGCCGCACCACGAGATTGGCGACGGGCTCTCCCGGACGGCCCGGTAACCGATTCGGCCGGGCCTCTGACTCAATTGCGCCCGACATGTTGTTCAGAGGTCGGAGGGGACTCTAGATTGCGTGGATTGAAATGATTCCGATCCCCTTTCACCTGCCCGAAGCATGACGGTCCCGATGACATCCTCACGTTCCCACGAGCCGATGACATCCTCCCGCTCCACCGAACTCATCGAACTCGAGGAACGCTGGGGCGCTCCCAACTACAAGCCGCTCCCCGTCGTTATCGAGCGGGCGGAGGGCGTCTGGGTCTACGACGTCGACGGGAACCGTTACCTCGACTGTCTCAGCGCCTATTCCGCGGTCAACCAGGGCCACGCTCACCCGCGGATTCTGGAGACGATGGTCGAACAGGCGCATCGGGTCACGCTCACCTCGCGCGCCTTCCGCAACGACCAGCTCCCGCTCTTCTGTCAGGAGCTCGCCACGCTTTGCGATATGGAGATGGTGCTCCCGATGAACACCGGCGCGGAGGCCGTCGAGACCGCCATAAAGGCTGCCCGCCGCTACGGTTACCGCGTCAAGGGCATCCCGGCCGACCGCGCGGAGATCATTGTTTGCGCTAACAACTTCCATGGCAGGACGACCACGATCGTCGGGTTTTCGTCGGATGAGGACTACAGGGATGGGTTCGGGCCGTTCACGCCCGGGTTCGTGACAGTGCCGTTCGGCGACATCGAGGCGCTGAAGGCCGCGATCCGACCGGAGACGTGCGCGTTTCTCTTCGAGCCGATCCAGTGCGAGGCGGGGATCAACATCCCTCCGACTGGCTACATCCGGGAGGCGATCGAGCTCTGCCGGCGCGAGAACATCCTGGCGATCGCGGATGAGATCCAGACCGCGCTGGGGCGCACGGGACGGATGTTCGCGTGCGACCACGAGGGCGTCCATCCCGACCTCTTCGTACTCGGCAAGGCGCTATCCGGTGGATTCTACCCGGTGTCGGCCGTGGTGGGGTCGCGGAAGGTCCTGGAGCTGTTCAACCCCGGCAGCCATGGCAGCACGTACGGCGGCAACCCGCTTGGCTGCGCGGTCGCCCGGAGCGCACTGGCGGTGATCCGCGACGAGGATCTCGTGGGCCGATCAGAGGAGCTGGGCGGGTGGCTGCTGGCGAAGCTGCGCGAGGTTCTCCACGATCCCGCGATCGTCGACATCCGCGGGCGCGGCCTGCTGGTCGGAATCGAGCTGAACGTGCCGGCGCGGCCGTTCTGCGAGGCGCTGCAGGAGCGCGGGATTCTCTGCAAAGAGACCCACGACTTCGTGATCCGGTTTGCGCCCCCGCTCGTAGTGGAGATGGAGGATCTCGAGTTCGCGGTTGATCAGCTCCGCGAGGTGCTGGGCGGCGCGGGGAGTGTGAGTTAGCGGGGAAGCGATACACCCTCTCGCCAACGAAATCCTTGTCGGAATGACTCCGCGTCCCTACACATACTGTTAGCCCGCGCGGGTGGGGCGGCGATACAGACTCTCCAACTGCATCCACGAGGCGCATTCCCGTGAGCGCCATCCACTGGATCGGCGTCCGACCTGGCGCCGGGTGACCCTACGCCGAGTCCTCAGGCCTCTCACGGATTCGGCGAGTGTCCAGCTGGAAGAGTAGAGCTCCACCGGCCAACGGGAGTAGTCACGGAGTAACCAGCGATTCGTTCAGAATTCCCACGCGCACAAGGAGAAAGTCCATGAGGCGGCCGCTTCAACCGTACGCACCCTGGGTGGCGGTTCTGCCACTCATGCTTTTCGCCGGATGCGCCTCCGACGATGGGCGAGTTCCCACCTTCGAAGTCAACCCGTTCTGGCCCCAGCCGATCGAGTACCCGAACATCTTCGGCCCCGTCTCCGGCGTGGCGATCGCTCCCGATGGCAACATCCTGATCGTGACCCGTTACGACCAGGCGCAGTTCGGAGGGTCCGCGGATCGCAACGTCGACGGGGGCGTCAGCAGTTGCTGCAAGTATGCGACTCCGGTGATGGAGTTCGCTCCGGACGGGACGCTCGTTCGCCAGTGGGGCGGGCCGGATCAGGGCTACCCCTGGCCGGCCAGTCCCCGTGGTCTCGCGATCGACCCGGACGGCAACGTCTGGATCGGCGGTGGCCCGATACTCGGCGGCGGAGGTGATCCAGAGTATGATGGATTCGTCCTCAAGTTTTCCCGGACGGGCCAGCATCTCGCCACATTCGGTCAGGTAGGCGCGACGACGGGGGGGAACTCGAACATGGCCGCCTTCGCGGGGGCGAACGATTTCGCCTTCGATGGCAACGTCGCATATGTCGCCGACGGCTACGGCAACAACCGGGTGGCGATCGTCAACGTCGCGACGGGCGAGATCACCGGCGTGATCGGCGCCTATGGCAACACACCAAGTGATCAGGCGCTACCGCCGTACGCTCCAGGTGATCCCGCTCAGCAGTTCCGTTCGGTGACCTGCGTCGAGCTTTCCGGCGACCTGCTATACGTCTGCGACCGCGGGAACAACCGCATCCAGATCTTCAACACCGATGGTGAGTACGTGAACGAGGTCGTGATCGCTCCTGCGACCCTCGGTAGCGGATCCATCGTGGACGTCGCCTTCTCGCCCAACCGGCGCTTCATGTATGCGGCGGACGGGATGAACGAACGCGTCTACATCGTGAACCGCGAGTCGCTCGACGTGCTTACGAGCTTCGGAGTCGGTGGCCGGCAGCCCAGCGAGTTTCGGGAGCTCGGCGGAATCGTGGTCGACGACGACGGGAACATCTATACCGCCGAGGACGGGCAGGGACGGCGGATCCAGCAGTTCCGTTACCTCGGGATGGCCCTGGTGACGGCCGAACACCAGGGCCCGCTCTGGCCGACCGCGTCGAGGTGAACAATGACAACGAGACTCACGAAAGGGAGAGCTGATATGACCCGGAGTCGCAAGTTGATGGGAGGCGTGGCTTTCGTAGCCATGTTGGCCGCGTTGGGGATCGGCCAGTCCGCTCTTGACGCGGTCGTCCTCCAGAGCACCGTCGAAGCCCCCCGATTCGAGGTGGACCCGTTCTGGCCGAAGCCGCTGCCCAATGGCTGGGTTCTGGGAACGGTGATCGGCGTTGACGTCGACGCCAACGACAATGTCTACATCGTGCACCGCGGAGTCACCGGACCTGAGGCCGGGGCGGACCTGGATCCCCCGATCGCCGAGTGTTGCCGTTCGGCGCCGCCCCTCCTCCAGTTCGATCCGGAGGGCAACCTCGTCCGGGCGTGGGGTGGCCCATCACCGAGCGGTGAGTACGTATGGCCGGCATCCAACCACGGTGTCGCCGTGGACGACGCCGGCAACGTGTGGATCGGCGGGAACGGCGCGGGCGACTCGCACGTCGTCGTATTCACCAACGACGGACGCTACCTTCGCACGTACGGCGAGCCCGGCAACTCCCGGAACAGCCTCGCGATGAACCACTACGGCCAGGTCGCCGACATCGAGTTCGACCTCGCCGCAAACGAGGCGTACTTCGCGGACGGCTATGGCAATCGCCGGGTTGCGGTGGTGGATATTCCGACGGGGGAGATCAAGCGATTCTGGGGCGCTTACGGCGAGCCGCCGGACGACAGCTACCAGTTCACGATGCCCCGTACGCCGAACTCGGGCTACGACGCCTCCGTCGCCAAGGAGCGCGGCTTCCAGGGCCCGGTGCACTGCGCCGATCCGTCGGTGGATGGGCTCGTGTACGTGTGCGACCGCGGCAACGCGCGGCTTCAGGTCTTCACCACCGACGGGACCTTCCAGACTGAAGCCTACTACAACCCCCACACCGTCAGCGACGGGCCAGTCTGGGATGTAGCGTTCTCCAACGATCCCGAGCAGACGTGGATGTACGTCGCGGACGGCGAGAACTCGCGGATCCACATCGTTCGTCGGGCGACGATGGAGACGGTCGGGAGCTTCGGCACCGGAGGTCGCTATCCGGGAATGCTCCAGGCGGCCCACAGCATCGCCTCGGACTCACAGGGTAACGTCTACGTGACCGAGACCTACGAGGGGCGGCGGATTCACAAGTTCGTCTACCGAGGCGTCGATCGCGTGCCGCGGGATCAGGGGGCCACCTGGCCGCGGGCGACGGAGGAATGAGCCGGTAGGGGGCTCCCGCCGCGTGTAGCAGGACGCGGCGGCGAGCAGTAATGGAAGATGAGCGAAGGGCGCGCGCGGCGAATGCCGTACGCGCCCTTCGTCTGTCCGGGATCGTACCAGGCAGGGATTTCGGCGTTCGGATCGAGTGGATCCCGGCGGCGGATCTGGCGACGAGCGTCGAGGTTCGGCCTCCGGGATCCTCCGCCCTCGCCTGCTCGATCGCCGGCGCTCCAGCCGTCTGGTAGACCGTTTGCATCCGCGTGGAGCATGAGTTCGTCTGTCGACGTCAGTACGTCGGCTTCCGCAAACGGTTCGATCGCAAAAGAGTCTCATCATGATGCCATCTGACCGGGGCGTCCCACCCGGGCCGGCTCGATGAGCGACCTCTATGTTGGCGTTGCCCTCTTCCTGGTGATCACGCTGCTGATCGGTCTCTGGCGGATCCACCGCGGGCCGACGCGGATCGATCGCATGCTCGCCGCGCAGCTGTTCGGAACGACGGGCACGGCCATCCTCCTTCTCTTCGCCGAAGTATTCGCGATGCGGGCGGCGCGCGACGTGGCACTGGTATTCACGTTGCTCGCGGTGGTCAACGTATTCGCGTTCACCCTGCGCCGCTGGGCTCCGGAGCCGCGGGAATGATACTCGACCTCGCGACGGGTGCGTGCCTGATGGGGGCCGCGTACTTCTTCCTCGCGGGGATGCTCGGTGTCCTGCGCTTCCCCGACGCGCTCTGCAGGCTCCACGCGGTGACCAAGGCAGACAACGTGGGCCTCGGGCTCGTGGTCCTTGGGCTAGCATTCCAGGCGGACTCGCTCTGGGGAGTCGCGAAGCTGGGGTTGATCTGGGCGCTGGCGCTGACCGCCAGCGCGGCGTCGTGCTTCCTGGTCGCGAACCGCGCGGCCGACAGGGAAGCAGTCCGGCCCGCCGCGCGGTCCTCGGATCATCCATGACGCCCTCGACGCTGATGGATGTGGTCCTCGTGGTCGGTCTCACCTTGATCGCGTATCGGGCGCTCCACGCGTCGAACGTCATCACGGCCATCGCATTCTACATCGCGTTCGGGCTGCTGATGTCGTTGATCTGGGTGCGTCTCAACGCGCCGGACCTGGCGCTCGCGGAGGCCGCCATCGGCGCGGGGGTCATGGGCGCGCTGCTGCTCGACTCAGCCCGCGGGATGGAGCGCGAAGCGGACGCGACTCGCCCGATCAGTGGAGTCGGGGCCGCCGCCGGAGCCCTTGCGGCGAGCGGTTTCACGGTCATCCTCGTCCTCGCGTTCTGGCGGCTCGCCGCTCCCGGTCCGCCGGGGTTGCCCGCCGCCGTGGATGCCGGCCTGCTGACCTCGGGTGCCAGGAACCCGGTCACGGCCGTGCTCCTGAACTTTCGCGGCTACGACACCCTGCTCGAGGTCGGCGTGCTTTTCGTCGCCGCCGTCGGCGTGCTCGCCGTTCGGTGGGCGTCGGGGGCGCCGGAAGTGGAGGCCAGGGCATGGAGCGCATCGCCCGTCGCGATCGGGGCGGCCCGGGCGATCGCGCCGATCGGCATCGTGATCGCCGGATACCTCCTCTGGCGCGGTACGACCTATCCGGGAGGCGCATTCCAGGCAGGCGCCGTGCTTGGAGCGCTGGGGGTCCTCGTCTGTCTCCTCGGGTACGTCCCGTCCATGCGGCCGGCCTCGGTCTGGCCGCGATTCGTCATTGTCGCCGGCTTCGGTGTCTTCCTCCTGATCGGGTTCATCGGCCTGGCGTTCGAAAACCGATTCGCGGCGTACCCGCTGGGTCGCGAAGGCCTTGTCATGGTCCTCGTCGAGAGCGCGATAGCGATCTCCGTAGCCGGAACACTCGCGCTTCTGTTTGCGGGCGCGCGGCGCGCGGGGGGCGGGAGCGGCGCGCCCGGCGGATGACGTACCTGGTCTACGCCGTCGGAGCGGCCGTCCTCATCGGCCTGGGGCTGCACGCGGCGATCACGCGAACCCACCCGTTCCGCCGAATCCTCGCGCTGAATGTGGTGAGTGGCGGGGTTTTCCTCTTCCTGATCGCGCTTTCGTTCCGGCGCGGGCCTGACACCGTCGACTCGGTTCCGCACGCGCTGGTCCTTACGGGGATCGTCGTCGCCGTGAGCGTGTCGGCGTTCGCCGTGGTGATCGTCCGACGGATCCATCAGCTATCGGGCCGCTCCACGCTCGACGAGGGCAACCTCGAGTGATCTCGCTCACGATCGCGATCCCCCTCGCCGGCGCATGCGTCGCGTTGCTCGCGGGGCGTCGCGCCGCCACAGTCGCGCTCGTCGCCGCGGCCGCGACGGCGGGCGTGACGATCGGGACCGCACGCTCGATATGGCGGACCGGGCCGCTCATCCACGAGATGGGTGGATGGGCGGCGCCACTTGGCATCCAGCTGACGGCGGATGGCCTCTCGGCCGCGCTCGTGCTGGTCACGGCGGTTGTCCTCTGCGCCGTCCTCCCTTACGCGACGGCGTACCAGCGCCGCGCCGGCGCCGACCGGGCGGCGGACCGACCGTTCTGGGTCCTGGCGCTCGTCCTGTGGGGCGGCCTGAACGCTCTCTTTCTTTCGGCGGACGTCTTCAACCTGTATGTCTGCCTGGAATTGACCACCTTGGCGGCGGTGGCGCTCGTGGTCACGGAAGGCGATGAGGCAGCGTTCCACGGCGCGCTCCGCTACCTGCTCGGCGCGTTCATCGCGTCGTCGTTCTACCTGCTCGGGGTGGCGCTGCTATACGGCAGCTACGGACGCCTGGACCTCGCCGGCCTGGCAATGGTTGCCATGCCCGACATCCCGACACGGACCGCCACCGCGCTGATCACCGGCGGGCTCGCGCTCAAGGCGGCCCTCTTCCCCCTCCATTTCTGGCTGCCCCGCGCCCACTCGGCCGCGCCCGCACCGGCGAGTGCTCTCCTCTCGTCGCTCGTCGTGACCGCCGCGTTCTACATCTTCCTGAGGCTTTCCACAGGCGTGTTCGCGCCGGCGTTGACGACATCCGTCGGGCACTTCATCGGCACCCTCGGCGCGCTGGCGATCATCTGGGGCTCGCTGCAGGCGATGCGGCAGCAGCACCTGAAGGTACTGATCGCGTACTCGACGGTGGCCCAGGTCGGGTACTTCTTCGTCGCGGTCCCGATCATCATCGCGGCGGCGGCGGCGGGCCCGGAGGGTGTTCGGTGGGGCACCATGGCGTGGAGCGGTGTCGCCTACCACGCGGTCTCCCACGCCCTCGCCAAGGCCGCCCTCTTCCTCGCGGCCGGAAACATCGTCATCGCGCTGCGCGGCGACCGGATCGTCGGGATCAGCGGCCTTGCGAGCCACCTCCCCGTGACGACCTACGCTTTCGGGATCGCGGGGATGACGCTGATCGGCCTGCCGCCCAGTGGCGGGTTCATCGCCAAGTGGCTCCTCGTTTCGTCGGCAATCGAGAGCGGGGAATGGTGGTGGGCGGTGGTGATGCTTCTTGGTGGGCTCATGACCGCCGGGTATGTCTTCCTGGTGCTCGGCCAGGAGCTTTCCAGCGCGGACAGCGATCGCGGCGTCGAACTCCGACCGGTGCCGCGACGGATGGAGGCGGCGGCGTTCGCGCTCGCGCTGGCTTCGCTCCTCCTGGGCCTCCGTGTTCCCGAACCGCTGGAGTTCCTGCGGACGGGCCTGCCGCTGGGGGGGCCGTGAGCACGGCCTGGACGTCGTGGGTCCCGGTGACGCTTCTCGCGGCTTCGCTCCTCACGGCGTTCCTGATCTTTCCGCTCCGTGAGGACCAGATCCGCCGACGCACGGTGATAAACCTCAGCGGCGCAACGTTCAAACTGGTCGTTGTCGCCGTCATGTTCTGGGGAAGCTTCCACGGCCTCTCCTTCGAGACGCGGTTTCCGTTCGTTGGCGGTATCTCGCTCGCCTTCCGCGTCGACTACCTCTCGCTACTCTTCGTGACGCTGTCGGCCATCCTCTGGTTCGTCACGACCGTATACGCGATCGGGTACCTGGAGGACTCGCCGCACCGGAGCCGGTTCTTCGGCTTCTTCAGCCTCTGCGTCACCGCGACGATGGGCATCGCGATGGCCGCCAACCTTCTCACCTTCTTCGTCTTCTACGAGTTCCTGACCGTCGTGACCTATCCGCTCGTGGTCCACCGGGGCACGGCCCGGGCACTCGCGGCGGGGCGCGTCTATCTGCTCTATACGCTCACGGGAGGGACGGTTCTGCTTTCGGGGATCGCCCTGCTCTACGCCACCATCGGGCCGACGGATTTCGTGACCGGGGGCGCGATTCCGGCGGACGCGATCGTCAACCCCACGGTGCCGCGGGTCATCTTCGTCCTGCTCGTGGGCGGCCTCGCGGTGAAGGCGGCGATCTTTCCGCTCCATGGCTGGCTGCCCACCGCCATGATCGCGCCGGCGCCGGTCAGCGCGCTGCTCCACGCGGTCGCCGTCGTGAAGGCCGGCGCGTTCGGCATCGTTCGCGTCGTCTATGATGTCTTCGGCGTGAACACGGTCAATCAACTTGGCCTCCTGGAGCCGCTCGCGGTGTTCGCGGGGTTCACCGTGATCTATGGATCGGTACGCGCGCTGGGCCAGGACGACCTGAAGCGGCGGCTCGCGTACTCCACGATCAGTCAGATCGCCTACATCGTTCTCGGAGTCGCGGTCGTCGGCATGCTCTCAACGGTCGGCGGGCTCGTCCACCTGCTGCATCAGGGGATCATGAAGGTCACGCTCTTCTTCTGCGCCGGACTGCTCGTGGAGACGATCGGGGTCCGGCGGGTGAGTGAGATGAACGGGGTGGGCCGGCGGATGCCGCTGACGATGGCGGCGTTCACGATCGCGGCGCTGGGGATGATCGGCATCCCGCCGATGGCCGGTTTCGTCACCAAGTGGTACCTCGGGTTGGGCGCCCTCGCGGCGGGTGAGCGGTGGGTGATCGCCGTACTCGCCCTGGGCAGCCTGCTGAACGCCGCCTACATGTTGCCGATGGTCGGGGCAGCGTGGTTCCGACCGCCGGACCCTGACGTCGCCTGGGCGCCGCGTGGTCACCATGAGGCGAACCGCATGCTCCTCTATCCGACGCTGGTGACGGCCGCGCTGACGATTGCGGCCGGACTCTTCGCGAGCGTTCCCTTCAGTCCGCTCTGGCTGGTCAGCCTCGTTGCGGAGGAGCTGTATCCGCCATGAGCGCGCTCCTGATCCTGACGTTCCTGCTCGTGCAGACCGCGCTCGCGCCGCTCGTCTTCGTGCCTGGCGTGATCGGGAGGATGGCCCGGGCGGCCGCGCCGTGGGCGGCGGTCCCGGTGTTCGCGGTGGCCCTGGTCGGATCTGACTCGGCGCCGGTCCGCGTCTGGTGGTTGTTGATCGACAGCCAGTTCGAGCTCGATCCCGTCGGCCGGGTGTTCGTTCTCGTGGCCGCCGCGGTCTGGTCCGCCGCGGGGGTGTTCGCGCGCGGGTACATTGCCCCGGAGCGAAGGAACGGGTTTCACTTCTTCTTCCTTCTGACGATGGCCGCCAACCTGGGGCTTCCGATCACCGCGGATGCCATCAGCTTCTACGTCGGGTTCGCGGTGATGACGTTCGCGGGGTACGGGCTCATCGTCTTCGCGAGGGATGACCAGGCGCGGCGGGCGGGGCGGGTCTACCTTGTTTTTGCCGTCGTCGGCGAGATCTTCCTCCTGGTGGGGCTGCTCCTGGCTGTGAACGCGGCGGGCTCGACGGTGCTGACGGCGATTCCACGTGCGGTCGGCGTATCACCGAACGCGGCGGCCATCACGATCTGTCTGCTGGTCGGCGCGGGCATCAAGGCGGGGGTCGTGCCGCTGCACGTCTGGCTCCCGCTGGCCCACCCCGTGGCTCCCACGCCGGCCAGCGCCGTCCTCAGCGGCGCCATGATCAAGGCGGGACTCCTCGCCTGGCTGCGGTTCCTGCCGCTTGGCTACGCGGACCTGCCCGGGCTCGGCATACTGGGGATCGCGTGCGGCACGTTTGCCGCGGTCTTCGGTGTCGTGATCGGGCTGCTCCAGCGCGACCTGAAAACGATCCTGGCCTACTCGAGCATCAGTCAGATGGGCGTGATGAACGCGGCGGTCGGTCTTGGTCTGCTGGCGCCGGCGGTCGCGCCGGCGGTGATCGCGGGCGTGACCGTGTACGCGGCACAGCACGGGTTGTCGAAGGGTGCCCTCTTCCTCGGCGTCGGGGTGGTGGAGAGGAGACCCGCCGGCACGCGAGTCCCGGCGTGGATGATGGTCGGGATGGTCCTGCCGGCGATCGCTCTGGCGGGAGCCCCCTTCACCGGCGGCGGCGTCGCCAAAGGCGAGATGAAGGCCTTCGGATATGTCGTGGGCCCGAGCTGGCAGCCGTGGGTCGACTGGTTCCTTCCGCTCTCTTCGTTCGCGACGACGTTGTTGATGACCTGGTTTGTGCTGCGGTTGCGTCGCGAACCCGGCGGCGGGGTGGGTGGCGCGCCCGGCCTCTGGCTTGCCATCCCCTGGGCCGCGCTGGTTGCGGCCGCGATGACCGCGGTCTGGTTCGATCCGGTCGCGAGCATGGTGTCGGGGACGCCGGAACCGCAGCCGATCGACCCCGCCGAGCTCGCCGCGGACGCGCTACCGATTCTCGCGGGGCTGGCCGTCGCCGCCGTCTCCGTGTGGGCCTGGCGGCGATGGGCGGGTGGGAGCCGACTCCCGACCGTCGAGCCCGGCGATGTCCTGGTCCCTCTGGAGAGGGCCGCCGCGCGCATCCCGTGGCGGAGCCTTCCCCGCGGCTGGGGTTTCCAGCCGGCCCTGTCCGCCCGGCTCGCTGAGGCGTGGCACCGCCTCTACGCGCTCAGCGATCCACGGGACCGTCTACTCCGCGCGGAACTGCGCCTCACCAGCTGGCCTTCCGCGGTGATGCTCTTCCTTGCCGTCACGGCCGTGGTCCTCCTCCTGCTCGCGGGGCGGGCGTGACGCGCGCCGGTGGGCGGGCGGATGCCACGGGACGGGGCCGGGCGCGTGTCTGGCGTTCGTTCGCGGAGCGAGCGGTACTCCTGACCCTTGTCTGGCTCGTGCTGACCGGCGGTGATCCCGGCCTCCTCCCGATGACCGCGGCGATCGTCGGCGCGGCGGCGTATGTCAGCCTGGTCTTCATGCCGCCCGGATCCGTCCACCTCTCGGCCCGTGGCATCGTCCGCTTTGTCCCGCTCTTCGTTTCGCACTCCATCCATGGTGGCCTGGATGTCGCCCGCCGCGCGATTCGCGAGCCGCATGTGCCGAACGCGGGGGTGATCACCTTCACCACCTCGCTCCGCGGCGATGTCCCGCGCTACTTCTTCGCGGCGGTGATCGGGCTCTTCCCGGGATCGCTCGTCGTGGAGATCGAGGGGGATGGGCTGCGGATCCACACGCTTGATCGGTTGGACGACCACGAGAGAAGGCTGGGGGAACTGGAGCGGCGGGTGGCGGGGGTGTTTGGAGAGGATGCGGATAGGGCGTGAGGCGGCGCGGTCAGCCAGGCGCGAGATAGGCACCTCTGGAGAATCTCCGAAAGGCTGGCGGGAACGAGTCGGTAGGCGCGCCTGCCCGCTGGAGTCGCCCGTCCCTTTACGCGCCCTGCTCGACCGCCTCCGGCGTGCACGCCATCGCCCGCAGCGCGTCCTCGCGCTCAAGCACCAGGCGCCGGGCGTTCGCACGCGAGTAGTTCCACACCCGCCAGCCGCCGAACCGGCCCG
>CAZUVK010000018.1:25810-28275 GCA_964623785.1 uncultured Gemmatimonas sp.
CCGAGCCCCAGCGTGTGACGAGCCAATGTGCCGACGCGCAGCGGCCCGGCTCCGGGAGCGTCGGCAGCGCGGCCAGGAGCGGGGGCACGGCGTCGGCGCTGAGCTCGTTCATGTAGCTGGCGTCGAACTCGGCACCCGCCCGCGCCCGTTCCGCGTTCACCTCGACCACACGCGCGTCGGGGTTTGCCGCCGCGAGCAGGATGACGGCGGCCAGGGCGCTCGAAACCGCGCCGGCCGTGAACCAGCGGGGGTTACCCCGCAGAACGGTGCCCGAGAAGAGCGCGAAAATCAGGGCGAGCCACACCATGAACGCCGTCGTCAGGAACCGGAGCTGGGTCAGCCCGTACGCATCCAGATAGAGCCGCATCCGGTACAGTGCCGAAGCCATGATCACGAGAATCAGCGCCTCGAGCCCGGCGGCCATCAGACGCACGGTCCGCAGATTCCGCGGCGACTCGTCGCGGACGAGCCATAGCCCCACGAGGAGCACGGGGAGCACCAGGAATGCGACGGTGACGAGCTCGAAGAACCCGCCTCGCGCATACTCGGCGTACGTCAGGCCCGTCGTCGCCTGAATCAGGGCCTCGCCGCCGAACATGTACGTGGACTGCACGGCGATGAACGCGACAAAGAGAGCCATCACCAGTCCGAGCGCTACGCTCACCTCGAGAATGCCGACCCGAATGCCGAGTGCGGCGCTACCGGGGACACGGGCGCCACTGTTCACGACCACCCAGTAGAGCCAGCCCGCCGCCAGCCAGGTGAAGAAGCCAGTGAGCAGGATGTGGCTCGCAATACGATCCAACTGGACAGTGATGAGGTCGTTGAGCAGCCGCGCGAACGCGGCGTCCGCCGCGACGAACAGGGCGCCGAAGATGAGTAGCGGCGGGATCGCCAACACCGCGCCTCGAATCACGGCGCCGACCCGGGTGTTCCACGGCGCCCACTCCACCAGCCCGGCGCGCGTCTCCCCACCGAGCCGGAATATGCCGAACGCCGCGTGCAGCCCCGTGGCGATGGCTTCCGCGGCGAGGTCCCAAACGCCCGCGCCTGGAAGTCCGCGGCCGTGCGCGATGAGCGCCGTGCAGATGAGCGCGATCAGCACGCCAAACACCGCGAGAACGAACAGCGGTTCCGAGTCCCGCCAGGCCAGCACCGCGGCGAGCACGGGCACCGTCGCCCACACCCAACCGACCGCGCCGCGCACCGACAGATCCAGTCGGCGAACCAGAAGATGGAAGCCCAGGGCGAACGCGAACGCGGCAACCAGCGCGTTCAGACCCCACGGCTCGACGCGCAGCATCAGGTCGCCCGCGACGCCGAGGAACGCGGCCAGGCCGAGTGCGGTCAGTGCGATGCGTGCGTTTCGGTCCATCATTCATTCCTTCCGGTTGATTGTGCCCGCCGCCAACATTGCGCAACATGGTACTTTGCAAAACAAAGTACGCGCCCGTGGAAACACCCTGCTTGCTCTTCGCCTACAGCCGGCCCGGGCCAGCGTTCTGTTTCTCTCCGACTTCCAGGCCTACGCGACAAGTACTTTACATCATAAAGTATCGCTGCGCTTCCGCGCAAGTGGTCACGGGGATGGTCGGTCGTTCGTAGGCCAAGGCAAGCGCGTGAGTTCGGGCACGCGGACGACTGGACACCGGGGCCGCCATGTCATCCTGAGGCAAAGCCGGGGAATCGGCACTTCCGGATCCGCGTTGAATGGCGCGCGCGCGGATCCTTCGAATCTCGCCTCAGGATGACATTGGAGGCCTCGAGGGATTCATTGGCCTCGGCTCAGGAGAAGGGAGGAATCAGGAGGTGGTCTCCGCGTCAGCGCTCTCCGGCGGCGCGGGCTCAGGCATCTGAAACGCCGGGCTGTAGATTTCCTCTATCCGGGTGTCACCCACCTGGACGCGCATGCTGAAGCGATGACTGCCGCCGTTCAGCTCAGCGGGCAGCTCGAGACTGTATCTGTCCTCACCCCCTGGATCGAGCACCTGCTGCTCCGTCGTGCAGGCAGGTCGGGAGTCGGCCGGTACCCAATTCCCGCCACGTTGATGGGAGAGTCGCGAGGTGCAGAGGTTGTAGCCAACCCGGGCCGAGGAACCGTTTCGCAGGACCAGCGCAACCTCCGCTCCAGGCTCGGATGGCGTCGATTCCAGTTCCAGAGCCAGCCCGCGCGTGCTGTTCTGCGCACCGTTCGACGTGCACGCCGCGAGTAATGCAACTGCGAGGATGACGATTGAGATTCTCATGAGGTTCTCCCGGCGGGTTGATGGATGACCTTTCTGGCGTTACCCAAATCGCGGCCGTCGGGCGACGGCCTCCTGCTCCTGGTCCTGCCTCCGATGCCCGGCGGCGATCTCGCCGGGGTCGGCTCTTCCGGCTTCCGCTGTCTACCGCACCGCCACGAACGCCCGCGCGCCAGGCCCGCGCCCCTCCTCCGGAAAGAGCTCGAAGATGACCTCCATGAG
>CAZUVK010000018.1:28285-29077 GCA_964623785.1 uncultured Gemmatimonas sp.
CGCAATCATCCGGCCATCCTCCGGATGCGAATACATCCGGGCTGCCAGCCCGTGAGAGAACGGGCGAGTTTCGCCTGGAGGGAAGACGTGACGGCTGACCGCCTCGAAACATCCCCAGGAACTTCCGTCAAAGTGAACTGGCTGATCGTTGCGTGTGAGCCGCAGGGAGTAAAGGCAGCTGTTGGGCGTCACCACCACGATCGTGTCCGCGGTGATGTTCGTCAGCTCGAGCCGGACGGTGAACGCTTCGCGCCGGGAGACCTCGCCGGGCTCGACGCGGAGCCGTGCCTCCAACCCGCTGAGCGGCCCGTCGAGTACTCGCGGACCGAACGGGTCGCCCGCACATGCGGCGAAGACGAGGATCGTGAGCGCGAGACAGACTGGCGATCGGAGGCCCAAGGGCGCCTGTCCGGCACGGGTTACGAAGGGGATCTCAAGCGCTAGTATAGCGACCTTAATTCGCTTTTTCCACCTCGCGGTATCCCTGGATGAATCGCTCCGCACTCTCGGCGAGCACGGAGGCGAACAGCGCCCCGATCAAGTCCCCCGAACCTCCGGGACATAGATCTCCCCGCCCGACTCCCGGAACTCTCGCGACTTCTCCTCCATCCCCGCCCGGGCCGCGTCCCGGATGTCCTGCGAGATCCTCATCGAGCAGAACTTCGGCCCGCACATGGAGCAGAAGTGCGCGATCTTCGCCCCCTCGGCTGGCAGCGTCTCGTCGTGGTACGCGCGCGCGGTGACGGGATCGAGCGCGAGGTTGAACTGGTCACGCCAGCGGAACTCGAAGCG
>CAZUVK010000019.1:0-25000 GCA_964623785.1 uncultured Gemmatimonas sp.
GCAGATGCCGCTCCGTCTCGTACACCTCCTCCAGATCCGACTCGTCCGCCACCGCTTCGATCCGCGCCTGCAGCGGCACCACCTCGTCATCGCACGCCATCACCGCCACCGCCCGGAACTCCAGCCCCTTGGCCAGGTGCATCGTGCTGATGGACACCTCCGGCACAGGCGCCGCCATCCGCTCGTCGAGCACGCGAAAAGGCAGCCCGGCCAGATCACAGGCATCCCGCGCCCGCCCCAGCTCCGCCTCCGACCGCACGAACACCCCGATCTCCACGGGCACCACACCCTCCCCCACGCGCGCCGCCAGCCACGCGCCGACAACCGACGCCTCTTCGTCCGAAGACCCCAGCACCCGCACCAACGGCGCCGGCCCGTCGAACACGGAGACCGTCCCCCGCCGGTCCTCCACCAGCCCGTCCACGTCCGACACCTCCGGCCCCAGCAGCCGGTCCGCGTGCGCCCGGATCTGGTGCGACGTCCGGTAGTTGATCCGCAGCGTCCGCGACCGCCCGCGCACGTCCACCCCGAGCGACTTCCACGAGAACGGCGTCTGGAAGATGGATGCTTCCCGAAGCACGGATCGTCCTGCATTCGAGCGAGGCTGCATCCATCGCGGACTGCGTCACGGCTCGTTGGAATATCGCCGCTATTCCGCCTCGCCGTTCCTTGCCGCGACGGCGCCTCCTCGCTCTCGGTGCGACGGACGACCCGTACTCCGGAAAGCGCTGCCCCAGATCCCCCGCGAAGAAGAGCCCGTTCGCCCGCCCGCCGCCCAGCGCGGCCAGGAACCGGAGCTGCGCCACGCTCACGTCCTGCGCCTCATCCACGACCACGAAGTCGTACGGCCGCCGCCGCCCGCCCTCGTCCTCGTAGAACGCCGCCATCCGGTGGTAGAGCCCCGCCCGCGTCACCAGCCGCCGCGCCGCGAGCCCCGCCCGCACCCGCTCGAAGATCTCCCAGAGTCCCGCCCGCCGCGACTCCGGCAGCCGCGTCCTCCGCCCGAGCCGCGCCACGTCCCGGTACGCCTCCCACCCGTCCAGCCCCCACGCGTCGACCACGTCCTCCCACTCCGTCGTCAGGAAGGCAAGCCCGGGGCGGGGTCCCTCCACCTCCGCGGCCGCCTCCTCCAGCAGTGCGCGGATCGTGGCCGATCAGCCGGTGGAGCCGCGCGCGGAGCGCGTTCGCCAGGATCTCCGAGAAGGTCGTCAGCAGGATCCGCGCGTCGAGGTTCGCGCGGACGAGGTGCACCGCCCGGTGCAGGGCCACGATCGTCTTGCTCGTTCCCGCCGTTCCCGAGACACGCGCCGGCCCGCCGTACTCCCGCTCGACCGTCTCCCGCTGCGCGGGGTGCAGGAAGACGGTCCACTTCTCCCACGGGAACTCCAGCGCGCGCGCCAGCTCCTCGACGTTGCTCACCACCCGGAACCGGCGCGGTCGTCGGGATGCTCGAACGCATCGGCCAACGCCAGGTTCCGAAATCAGGGAATGTCGGGCGAGTCAGTCGCTCCAGTGCCGGACAACCCTTCAGGTCTGTCGGAGTCCCCATCTACGGCGGTAGGGCTCATCGTCGGCAAATTGGGAATCTCAATCCAACGCCTGGAATAGTCTTCGATCTTGAACAGGATGGGTCGAGTGGAGGAGGAAGCCTTCCCGACTAGCACCGCATGCCGCACGGGCAGCGTCGAGATCGCATGGGCATACTCTTCGCCCATGTAGTTGCGGAGAAAGTCCAATCCCGTTTGATCGAAGGATTGAAGGGCAAGAATCGTATTACATTGATTGAGAATAGTCTTCGTAACGTTGGCTGTTCGCTGGGTAATGACGAGGCATCCCATTCCAAATTTTCGGCCCTGCAGGATGAACTTGGCGGTACGATTCACATGGTCCTTGTCACTCTGGACGGCGACCTGATTCCACTCCGGGATGAGTGAGTGTGCTTCTTCAAGCACGATGCACAGCCGCGCGGGTTCGTTCACCCCAGGCTTGAGCGTGACATCCTTTGACAAATTCGTGAATGCCGTTTCGTCGAAACGGGCCGTCGCTTCCGGAAAGCTTGTGGCATCGGCAAATTGGTACACGCCTATCGGCTTATCGGTGCGCGCCAACCAAGTCTCGACGTCCGACGGCTTGCGCAAGGCCTGCGGTTCTTCGTGCTCGAGAAATGACCAATGCTGGCGGGTCACGTCAAGGATCAAGACTTTCAGTCCTTTCTCGACCATCGCTTCGATGAGCCTGATTGCCAAGTAGGACTTGCCGCTGCCTGTCACTCCAATGACCGCGGTGTTATGGGTGACAGAGTCCTCAATGTTGACATGGACGGGAAACTGCGAATTAGGGACTCGCCCGACGCCGACGTGTCCTTCGGGAATCGCAAAGGAATCCGGAACCGCTTGTGACACCCGTCGAACGATCCCGCCTGCCGGCGCAACCCAAGTAATGGGCTCGAAACGACAATGATCAGCACTCCAAATGCCAAGTTGGCTGGCCGTCACTCGCACGCTCTGAAGTTCGTATCCTGTTTCCAGAACCTTCTCGATTACCTGAGCTGAGACTATCTGATAGTACGCGAGGTCACGCGATGGGCGTTCCACGCAAACCAGTTCCCCTTCCTCCATCTCGACGTCTGGGTTCAAGACGAAGCGAAGGTTGGTGATGTCTGATCCGGCTTCCACTACACTAATCGGGGGAGATTGCTCGGGCTGAACGAGTGATTCGTCGTCAAGCAGCTCGACGCGTGCTCGCTGGGCCGCGGCTTCGAGCGACGAATGGCTTCGGGAGGATGTACTCGTAATGGCAGCACGCGCGATGCGGATGCCGTCCATGACTCGATCGTCGATTATTGTGATGGAACCCGCTGGCTCGGAGTCCCGGCCAAAGATTTGCCCGCGCCGGCCAATCAGCGACCTTTCGGCTCCCGGCCCTACCAATATCTCCGCGATGCGGGGGTGAACCATCTTGTGAAGAATCCCGAGATCGCTCGCCTTCACAGCGCGATGCGGGAGAATTCGAGCAATTCCCGCGGCGACACCCGGGAGATTCAGAATCATGAATGCAGCCCAGAACGCAAGCAGGCCCCGGAAGGCCTCGGAATTTGGGCCAAACTGCGCTAAAACGCCCCAAAGAAAAAAAGCTGAGAAGATGGCCTCGGGCCGGCCAATCTCACGATTGATGCGAGTAGTAAGCGCAATCCATTTCCCTTCGCGGTGAAGAGGCCGTGATCGCAACAGCATGAGGATGTAGCTTGATGCGACAAGATACAGGGAGAAGAGCAAGAAGGCCGTCCAAATCGGATCCCGGGAATCGTCGGGAACGATAAGGAGAGCCAGCAACCCCGTCACGCCGTTTACGAAAACATTGGCGTCTTTCGAAAAATGAGGTTGGTCGACAAGGGATAGGAACAGTAGGAGCAAGATGCCAGAAGACAGCCAGAAGCTATCTATCGTGATCGGAATTCCGACAGCGAGACTAACGGCGAAGAGCAGAATCAGCGCGAGAAAAAGGAATACAAGGCGATAGCGGCGAGTCATACGAGCCCCCTAACCAGGATTGTACAATGACGGTATTCCGCTGACAGTCGCCCTCCGCCGCGGCTTGAGGTCAAGCGGCCTTCGCCGCCGGCGCAGGTCCCCGCTCGACGTACCGCTCCACAGTAACCTCGCGCACCAGCTCCCGGCCGATCTCCATCGGCCCGTGTACACGCTTCACGGGCGTACCCGGTTTGATTCGGCCAACGGCGGCTCTGACAACGAGACCACTGGCCGCTGCCGGAGTCTCCGGTCACAGATCGATCACCAGCTCCCGCGCCATCAGGAACCTCTTCGCGCGCGTCGCGGCCACATGGAGCAGCGAGCGCTCCGTAGTCAGAGCATCCACATACGAACCAGCGTCCGAATCGTCGGAGTGACTCGCCGCGAGTCGCTCCGGGCCGGGATACGCGGCCATGATCACCGCATCGAACTCGAGGCCTTTGACCCGGTGCATCGTGGCGACCCGGATTCCAGGTGCGTTCTGGTCGTCCGAAGTGTCCCGGGTGAGCCGCCGCACAGTCCTACCGATCGAAGTCAGCCAGTTCTCATACTCGATTGCGTCCTCGTTCCGCGGGACGACGATGCAGATGCCACGTTCGGGAACTCCATCGTTGGCCAGGCGCTGCAAGGCCTCACTAATCGCGGCGCGCTCGGCCTCGCGCGACTCCACAGGAGTGTCTTCCGGCGCGGTGCCATGGGTCAACGACTTGTAGCCGACTAACGAGTCCGGCTGTCCGTCCAGGTCGTCGATCGAGCAGTCGGCCAGGCGCGCGCTCGCCCACCGTCGAATCTCATCCGTCGTCCGGTAGTTGATTCGGAGCTTTCGGCCGCGGCCGCGAACGTCAATGCCGACCCGGGAGAGGGTCACGCGATGGCGGTAGATCCGCTGGTGGGCGTCGCCGACGAGGAACATGTCGTTCTGGCCGTGCGGGACCGCCGCGCGCAGCAGTGTGAGCGCGGCGGCGCTGAGGTCCTGTGTCTCATCGACCACGATCGATCGGATTCCCAGGTTCGCGCCGTTCTTCTCGAGGAGAACCAATGCGTCGCGGTAGGCCTCCTCGGGCTCCCGCAGGTTCGAGGCGCGAAGCTGCGACCGGTATTCGGCGAATACGGGCCAGACGAGCTGGCGCTGCGCCCGGCTGAGCTGGACGCCACGGCCGACCCGGCTTGCCCTCGCGTAGTCCTCAGCAGTTTCGCAACCCTGTGCCAGAACGACTCGCTCATACTCGTATCGATAGAACGAGTCGGGATGAGAAAGGCCGTCGGGTTTGCGCGTCATCGCCCGGTCCCACATTTCGCGGCGCTTCTTCTCGTCGAAGAGGAGCGTGTGCCGGTACCCGAACCGCTTCAGAATCCCCAACGCCCACTGGTCGACGTTCACGACCTCGATGCGCTCGCGCTCCGCGGGCGAAGCGATGGCGGCGATGTTCTGCCGAATGTCTTCCGCGAGAGTACGGGTGAACGTCGCGAAAAGGATTGGTTTGCCTTGCGCATCGGCGTACCGATTGCGGGAAAGCCAGACTGCGCGGTGCATCGCCACGACGGTCTTACCCGTGCCGGCGCCGCCGAGAACCCGCGTGGGGCCGTTCCAGTCTCGCTCGACGAGTTTCCGCTGAGTTGGATG
Source organism: uncultured Gemmatimonas sp. (assembly GCA_964623785.1). Lineage (GTDB taxonomy): Bacteria > Gemmatimonadota > Gemmatimonadetes > Longimicrobiales > Longimicrobiaceae > WHSP01. The sequence continues at coordinate 5,155 of CAZUVK010000019.1, forward strand.
CAGGAACACACGCCAGGCCGCCAGCGGGGCCGACAGGAGCGCCTCGAGATCGCTGTCGTCGGTGAGCACCACGAAGTGCTGCTGGCTCGCAACCCGGTCCAGTGCCGCCGCGAAGTCGGCCGTGTCCACGGATGCCGGCAAATCGCGCTCCTGAACGATTGACTCGTACTTTTCTCCGGCCGCGAACAGAAAGAGGCCCTCGTACGCATCGTCCGGCACCTGGCCATGGAGGGCGTCGAGTGCTGCCTCCGAATCGACGGCCCGGACGACTCCAAGCTTTTCTTCAGGCACCCCCAACCGCAGAAGTTCCCGATCCTTCAGCCCGTCGAACAAACCGGGGCGCGACGAAGGCGGGGCCGCCTCAGCAACTCCACCCTCGCTGGCGACCGTCTCGACGCGACTCGTCTCGAATACCTGAATGTTCCCCGCCTCGGGGTGAATCGCGGCCTTGTGCCGCGCGGCCCAGTCGTACGCGTCGTCGTGCTTGTCGATCCACAGAAGCACGTACACATCGCCCCGCTCGGGCTTGAGCACGATCCCGCGATAGTTCTGGTCGATCCGCACGGAGCGCATGTTCGGATCCGCGGCCGCCTTGATGCGTTCGTAGTTGATGCTCGGCGAGGTGGGGTTCTCGCGGAACTGGGCCAGGAACTTCAGGACCGCCTTCTGCTGGTCACGCGGGATGGCCGCGAAGCAGCGGAGGGAGTCGTCGGAGAGTGCGATCCGGACCGTTGTGGACATGGTTGTGACGCTACCTCAGGGAATCGGCGATGCGATCCGCGAGCGCGGACTCGTCGGTGGAGAAAACGGTCCACCCCGCGACGACGAACGGGGATTTGGATCCGCCTTGCAGCACTACAGCCACTCGAGCCCCCGGCCACGCGAGTTCGCACTCACCTTCGACCCGGCCGTCGGCGCCGAGGAGTTCATAGCCCACCTCCGGCGCGGGGACTCCCAACGCGAACAGGTCGCCGAGCAGCGCGCGAATGCTGGAATCGGCCAGTTCCGACGCGGCCTGCCAGTCGTCCGACATGGTGTTCGTCGCGTACCCCGGCGCGCCAACCAGCGGCGTCAGGTCACAACCGGCGTCAGACGCGGCCCACCCGTTCACAGGAAACAGCAGGAGGTTCGCCGCCTGCCACCATTGCTGCCAGAGGCGCTTCGTGTCGGCGTCATCGGCCCCCGGGGACGCCGCCCACCGCAAGACCGTGCACGGCTGGCAGGCGCGCGCCTCTGGTTCGGCCGGCAGGCGGGCCATGTCCGCGCGCCGTGCCTGCACCCCGATCTGGATCGCCCCTGACGGCGGCGCCCAGCAGCGCCCGAGGTCTGCTCCCGATGGCCAATCGAACACCTGGGACAACACAATCGCCTCATGAGCAACGGAATCCTTCAAACCTTCGAACGCCGAAGGATCCAGCGGCGCGGCCCCGATCCGAAGCGATAGCGCAAGCGCCACCTTCCGAACCTCGCCATCGGTCACCGAGCCAATCCGCTCGCGAAACTGCTCGAACGCGGTGCGTGCGTGAAACGACCTCAGACCACCGATACCGAAGCGTTCGTACATCGGCGCGGCCTGATCAGTCATGCCCGGAAGCGCCTGCGTCCAGATTGTCTCGGGCACCGGACAGGCCGGGTCGAGCGCGAGCGCCACGTCGTCCGCGGTCATCGTCCAGACTGAATACTTCCCGCTCCGGGCGACAGCCATCCGTTTGGCGATGTCGTCACCGACCCGGTCCTTGTGGTACTGCCATCCGTCGAGGAACACCGCGATCGGCAGGCGCCCGGGCGCGGTCACGGGCCAGAGGACAAAGTCCGGCTTGCACCGAATGACCACGCCCTGTTCGGGGCCCAACGTGACCTGGGGCTCGATGCTCCAGGACAGGTCGCCCGCCTTCAGGAAGTAGCCCGGTTTGCCGCGCACGAGGTCCTCCCTGACCTCAAAGCGCGGGGAGCCGTCGAGGGGTCTCCGCCGCAACGCTTCAATGAAGCGGCGCTCCAATTCGCTGTCGAATAGCGCATTGGGCGGCTCTACGCCCGAAATGGAATCGATCGGGACCAGCGAGCCGCGGTTCGCCACCAGCTGCGACAGAATCGCCACCGCCGCGCGCCGTGAGACGTGCTTGCGGTCGTGGCTGTTGTGATAGGTATAGACGCAACGGTAACAGCCGTCCTTGTTCTCGTCACTGTTGCAGGCGCACGCATTCAGGGCGTCCAGCGCCAGCGTGAACACCTCGAACAGCGGCTCCGGGTCCCGCATCAAGGTCTTCAGATACCCGGTGCCGCCAGGCACGCTGTCGTAGATGACAAGGTACTGGCGGGGTTCCTCCTGTCCCTGGGCGATCGTCACGTTTCGAGCGACCCGGAGGTGGTCTACCGAGCCATGGAATTTCAGCTCCAGGCCCATCTGCAGCGCCGCGATAAACGAATGCACCATCTGCTCAGGGAGGACCCCGGGCGTGGGCGGCAGGTACACGCGAATCCCTTCACTCTGGAACTCCCGGTACAGAAATACGCACTCCTGCGTCGCCGGATCGTCCTGGTTCCGCCGGGAGCAGTAGAGAGCGTGGTTCTTCCACGCGTCCTGACTCCTCCGGTGCCGCCGGACCGTTCCGCACTCCGGACAGATCTCAAACCCCGGCTTTCGCGATTCGTCTCCGGCGATCCTGATCGGGGCGCCGTCTCCGGTCTGCTCGCCGAAGTTCACTTCCTGGAAGCGGATTCTGCTGATGAACTCGAATGCGAACGGCATGTCGGTGTCGTCGACCTTCCAGGCCTGCCGGATCGCCTCGGGGGCGACGTCAATGAGTGCCTGGCGGACGAAGAAGCGCCGCTCGCGGTCGTCAGCGTCATCGCCGATGCGGCTGTGACTCTCGAGGGTGCGCGCGTACACACGCGTGAGACGCATCATCTTCTGCAGCCGGCCCGCGTCGGACCAGAACGGATCCCCGCAGCGGGGGCAGACCGACAGCGCAGTCTGACCGAGTTCCTGCTCGGCGTATGAGCAGCTCCGGCAGAATCGCCAATCGCCGGGCTTGTCCTGCGAAACATCGACCTGGTCGATCGTGACCTTCCGCCCTTCGGCGTAGAAGACGCTGTTCGGCGCGAACTCGGTGATCGCGCTCACACCCGGGCGCTCGTACTCGAGCGTCACGACACGATCGTTCTCGTTCACCCGCCGGTCGTCCCGTACGATCACCGACCGCAGCGTCACTCCCTGCTCGGGGAAGGCGTAGTTCGGGATCAACCCTTCATCGGTCAGGAACTGGAAGGTGTCCCTGCCATTGATACCCGCCATCAGCTTCGTCAACGCCGTGCGCTCGTTCTTCAGGTCGCGGAGTTCCACCTCCGCACTCTCACCGATAGCAGGTTGCGCCTCGATCTTCTCGATCTCGCTCTCGGCTCGGTTGCGCCGCCGCTTCAGATCGTCCAGGTCTCGGATGACCCGAACGAGCGCGTTAAGGACCTTCCAACGCAGTCCGGCGCCCTCCCCATCGGCTCCGCGCAGAAACGCTTCGAGGTGGTCGCGCGTTTCGGGTTCAAGCGCGGTTTTTCCGGTCGCGAACAGTTCGACGAACCCGTCCAGGAGTTCGCCCTGGCGCTCTTCGATGAACTTGAACCACGGGTACGGAAACTTCCTCGCCGTGTTGCTCCGAACCGCGCTCAGCACCTCCGACAGCTTGCTCGGCACCTTCGCCGACTCCCCCGCAACCTTGACCCAGGAGTCCAGGGTAAAGGCGGTCAGCTGGCGCTCAAGCACCGCCGAGGCATTGAGGAAGATACCCGGTGCCTCGATGTCGCCCGCGAGCATCTCGCGCGGCTGCTCCCAGAAGTAGAGATCGTGCGGCCGCCCGGCCGCGAGCGTCGGAACGAATGCGTTCCCCGTGCGCCGCCCGGCCCGCCCGATGCGCTGAACGTAGTTCGCCGGCTGCGGCGGGACGGAGGCCAACACTACCGACGAAAGGTCGCCGATATCGATGCCCATTTCGAGCGTGGGCGTGGCGGAGAGCACGTTGATCCGGCCCAGCTTGAAGTCGTTCTCGACCTCTTCCCGCCGCGTACGGTCGAGCAGGCCAGTGTGCTCGTGGGCCAGGATCCGGCGGATGTCGGCCGAGAGGTAGAGCTGCTGATAGAACCGCAGATCCTGTGTTGCCTGTGCCCGGTAGTGTCCCCGGCAGCCGATCTGCCGGCACATGGTGCCGTCGAGGTCGAGCCCCGGCTCGGCGATGACCGCGTTCCTGCAGCGGTCACAGCGCCACTCCCGCCCACCGCGCACGAGCCGGCAGGTGGCGGGCTCGATCCCCCAGACCAGGATACCGGCCCGCTCGGCCGACAACTTTCGGGTGAAGCCCTGATCCTCGAGCGCCTCCAACGCAATCCGATAAACATCCGCGAAGACGGTGTCGTCGACCGTGAGTTCCAGTTCCCGGAAGACGCTGATCGCCCAGTCGCTGTAGAAATGTGCCTTCGCCCCCGTGGCCGATTCGCAGTTCTCGTAGGGGATCAGCGTCAGGTAGTGCGGCCGCCGGGGCGACTTGAGCAACGCAAACTCGGCCGGGTTGTTTCGATACGCGAAGATGTTGCACCCCTTCGCCGCGTACGTCTCGAGCTGCTTGTGCCAGATGGCGCCGATGCGCAGCATCCTCGCGAGCAGGCCGTGCAGGAACTCCCGGACCTCGGCGCCGCCCGCGTCGCGCAGTGGTTCGACCCTCTCCCGCAGATGGAGTAGACACACTTCCGTCGCGGCATCGAGGCTCGCGATGTCGAAGGCGACGGTCGCCGTGAGTGTGCGCGGAAGCGTGCGCCCGACGTGGGCATCCTGCCCGAACTCCCCCATCAGCGCCCAGTCGATGCCGCGGCGGGCCACCATCGACAGGTAGTCCGTCGGCGGAGCGTTGTCACACAGCAAAGCCTGGTAGTCGCGCAGCCAGTTCAGGGAGGGCGAGAGAAAGGACTTCACGTAGTCACGATCGCCCAGCCGCGGGAGCCAGCGTGCCTCGAAGGCATCGGGGAATTGCTCCAGAGTGAGCGGCGTACCCTGCGCGGCTGCCGTGTCGATCACCTGCGCCATCGCCGGTCGGAGGTTGAGGCGCCAGTTCCGGGCCTCGAAGAACCCCGCCCGGTGCGCGGCGTCCTGCACCGAATCGGAGAAGGCGATGATCTTCTTGTCGGTGTTGTAGAGCGTCCCGAAGAATTGTCCGAGAGCGATGCTTGCCAGGCTCGCGGCCTGCGAACCAACGATGGTGAGCGTCCGATCCCCTTCGCAGTACGGGCAATCGTTGTGTGAGCGGGTGTAAGCGGCTCCGTTGCGCCGCCCCTGCCGCAGGTTGTGAGCGACATCGACGAGGAAGAGGTCGTCCTCGCCGCAACGCCCGCAAGTCTGGCTTCCTTCCGGGCTGATCGCCCCGCACGTCGTGCACGCCTTCCGCCGCTCGAACTTCTTCCTGTCGGGTGAAACCGCCGGGTTGGCGGGGAAGACGAACCGAGTACTCACGTCGTGGCTGAAGAACGCGGCGTAAAACTGCTGCAGGTCCGCCCGCAGCACCGCGCCGTCCGTGGCAGTCTGCGTCGCGCCCCAGCCCATCACGTGGCAATCCCGACAATGGATCGGGGCGAGGAAGACGCGCACTTCGCTGGCCGGCAGGTCGTCCGAGTGGACGAGCACGGGTTCCGGCGAGAGACTCGCCACCATCCGCCGGAGTTCGCGCGCCCAGAGTTCCACGCGCAGCGTGAGCAGCGGCTCACGATCGGGGCCTAGGGTCGGCCGGCTGGCGTGGGCGATCAACGCAAGCAGGCTTCCGATCCAGAGGCGCGGAAGATCCCGATCGAAGTCCTCGGTTGCCCGCAGCCGACGGCGCACGATCTCGCTCAGGTCGGCGAGGTCGACCGCTCGCGAACCCAGGTGGTGCAGGTCGCGCAACAGGTTCTGGAAGGCGACATGTCGCTTGAGCCGCTCGCCCAGCTGCACCTGGAACGCGAGGGTCGATACCCTCTGCTCGTCCGCCTCCTCGCCAAACCAGATCCGGTACTGCGCCCCCAGGTACGCGGGTGCCGACCCATACGAAAGGGGGGACAGGGCGGTCAGGTCGCCCGCATCCGGCATATCAACGTACTCGACCGGATTGTCCCGCAGGTACTCCGCAACCGATTCACGCTCCTCCCCGATCACGGCGTCGGCGTCGATCTCCTCCCCGAAAACATCGCGGGCGAATGCGAGGAGGCGGTCGTTCGTGCCGGTGCCAAGTGTGGCGGACGTTCCCACGCAGCTGAGCGTCTCGGGAGGCGTGCCCAGGCGCCCCTTGAGGCGGCGGATCAGGCACGCGAGATCGGTCCCCTGCGCGCCGTCATACGCATGCAGCTCGTCCACCACCAGGAAACGCAGTGTATCGGGCTCGTTGTACCGCCAGAGTGCCGCGTCCCGCGCCCGCATGAGGAGGAAGTCGAGCATCCGGTAGTTCGTCAGCAGGATGTCCGGCGGCTCCTCCCGCATCCGCTCCCTGTCCGTGATGAGCGTGTACCGGTCGCCGGACAGGTGACGGACGGTCGTGCTCTTCTCCTCGGGCTCGTCGCCCACGTATAGCCCGGCCGTGAGGCTCGACAGTTCGGGGCGCGTCACGATTTCACGCGCGATGCGGTTGCTCTGGTCGGTCGCCAGAGCGTTCATCGGGTAGATCAGGATCGCCTTGACCCCGCGCCGCCCTGCCACCCGCATCTGCCTGCAATGCTCCAGGATCGGAAAGAGGAACGCCTCCGTCTTGCCGGATCCCGTGCCGGTCGCCACGAGCGTCGAACGTGGCTCGGGGCCTGACAGACGCGCGAAGGCGAGCGCCTGGTGCGCATGGGGGCGGAAGGACGGGTGCCAGGCAAACGCCGGTGGTCCCGGAGGGGCCGGGCGGAAGGGAAGGCCCAGTGTGATGTACGGGCCCTTCGCGAGATTCCGCGGCTCGTCGAGGAACCGCCCCATCAGGCCCTCGAAGCCGGGCGTGGTGGCCGGGAAGGTGGCCTTCAGGAAGTCGGCTATGCCCTGGCGGGTCTGCTCGGCAATGACGAGGGGCTGCATCTCAGCCGTTGCCCCCGGCGGCGGCCCGGCGTTCGAACTCGGCCCATGCGACGCGGTAGTCCTGCTCGCGGTCGGCGGTGGCGAAGGGAGCGACGTACTCAACGATGCGCTCGGCGGGGCCGCCGGGCCGGGTGTCGTCGAGGATCGGGCGCTGGATGAGGGTTCCGTCGGGAAAGTCGCGGGCTTCCTCCCAGCCCAATCTGCGCTGGATGGTTCGTCCGTCTGGGAACGCGACCGTGCAATCGCGGTCGGTGCGGATGGCTCGCCGCGGGAGGCCCACTCCAACAAGCCCCCTGCTGCTCGTGAACACGATCCGGCCACGCGCATCGTACCAGGTATCGCGCTCGTACTGGCGCATGACTGGGAACTGCACTCGGTAAGCGGTTAGCAGTTCGTCGGGCATCAGGCCTAGGGCTTGAGCGACTAACACATCGATCTCCACGAGAGCTCGGCGCCGAGCATACTCGCTCCTCAGAGCGCAGCCTCGCTGCCAGGCGGGCGTGAGCTGGATGAAAAAGTCTTGCGGCAGGCGGGCATCACGAACCGTCCACGCGTCTGTGTTGTAAGACCTGTCCCACGAGGTGCTCCAGAGACTGGCATAGCACGACGTAAGGCTGTTCAGCGCGAGTATCCGGATGATCGCGGAGCGCGCGAGATTGTCCGGCAGGGGAAGCCGGCCCGCCGTGGATGCGTAAAGATCGCCTTTCCCGGTGGTCTTGATGAACAGGTCATAAAGCAGGCTGGCGCTCGCGGCAGCGAAGAGAGGAAGGGTCTGAGTATCACGAAACGTGAGGCTGAACACGGGATGTATGTGTGTCACGCGCGGAGGCACAATTGCTGGGACCAACGAACGCTCTCCCGACAGCGAAATCTGCCGCCGGAGTGCCAGTCTGTAGTAGGTTAAGAATGATGCAGGCGGTGCGTCGCCTTCCGACCAAGGAACTCGAGGAAGCCGAGCCTCGAACTCGACCGCTCGTACATTGGGCCGATAGTTCGTTCGCGGCAGATAGTCGTCAGGCAGGCTTGTCAGGTCCAGCGGATCATAGTGACTGTTCTGCGTCGACACCCGCCGCGGCGTCTTGTTCAGCGGGTTCCCGACATAGAAATGCGGTCCCGACAGGATAAGCTCGCCAGGAGAGTCGACGAAGCTGGTCTCTCGCCGAATCGTCCCGTCGCGCTGACGCCCCGACTCGTGCCAGCACTCCGTGGCGAAGTACTCCCCCTCGAGATCGCCCAGTTTGCGCGGAGCGTGGGCGAACTTCTCGAGTACTGCCACCAGTTCCGTCGAGTGAATCGCCGGGAGCCGAGCCTCCGAGGCGGGGGTCCCGGGGCCATCGTAGAGCTTCGCAAAGACCTCGAGGACGCCGGTGTCGACGTCAACAATCCGGTTGCGATGGCCGGCGGTCTCCCAGCGGCCGTCGTCATTCTTGATCCCGGGTGTCGTGCCGCCACCGGCATGCGCGTGGCTGGCGTCGATAGTCTCGGTTGCGAAGAGATTCGCCATGTGCGCGAACTCCGGCCGAAGCTGCGGACGCCCATAAATGTTGATACTGAACTTGCTATGGTGGTCCACGTCAGCGAACAACGTCAACTCGTTTACAAACTGATAGTGAGCGCGCAGGCGCTGGTATGCGGCCGAACGTAGCGTACCGCCGTTGGGATCGTCGTACGTGCCCTCTGGATGCAGCAGTCCCTGCACTCCGGTCCCTGCGCGCCAAACTGCGGGCAGGAAGCACTTGTACAGGTTGCTCTGGACGCCCCGTAGTAGCGGGTAGTTCTGCGCGGCATTCAAAAAGGCCTGAGTACCTTGCTGTATGGCGTTCTCGGCGATGTAATCGGCCTCTGCGGTCGGCGTCGCGTCGAATACCGCCTGCCGGCGCTCGGACGCCTCTGTTGCCGACAGCTGTCGAATGACGAACCGTGGATCGTAGTCCGACAGCATCGACTGTTCGTTCCATTCGACCTTGATCCAGGGCGGATTCCCCAGCATCAGGTCGAATCCGCCCCTGTGCACGAAGATATCAGCGAACTCGAGTTCCCAATGGAAGAAGCGGTTCTGGGTGGACAGCTCGTTCGCGAGGCGGAGCCTCGGATTGGTTTCCAGGAGGATGTCGAGATTGACGTGCCCATAGCGATCCCGGACCACGTCCAGATCCATCCGGGTCTGCGGCAGCGTCTCGGGGAACAGGTCGTCGGGTGCGGACGTCGAGGCCGAGGCGTTTCCGTGGATCAACAGCTCGAGATCGTGCCACCATTCCTCGCGGCTTGGCAACTCCTCAGATTCGGTGAGCGGCCAGAACCAGAGAGCGCACCAGTAGTCCATCGCCAGTCTCAGACGCCGATACGGTGACGCATTTCGAACCCGTTCCGACAATACTTCGGTCTCCCAGATCTCGTCCTTCTGCTTCGTGGTCGTTGGTGCCCGATTCTGTGCGGGATCCGGCCAGACGTGCAGGTTGTCGCTGGTTCGCCTGCGGATGCGAGCCAGATCGTCGGCGTGCTGGCGCCACAGAGACTCGGCCTGATCGGTGAGCCTGCAGGCCCGCCTGACCTCGTCCGCCGTCAGCGGCGTGTGGAACGTCCTGCGCCACGAGCGCATGCGCTCGTAGTGCGCCGGTTCGAGCGATCGTACGACCCCGTCATTGACACCCGCCATGCCGCTGTCGGGCAGCAGGAAATGCCAGACCTGGGACGAGGTCGGCGAATCGGCCATCCTGATCCGCTCGGGAACCGCGACCCGCCAGTCGCGCTCAGGTTGGCCCCGATCTCCCCGCCCCGGGGTCAGTTTCGCAACCGAGAAGGCGTCGCGCCTGCACCCGATCAGGGAATTGCCCGTGAACAGCTGCATCCCGAACCAGGGCACGTGCGCACCCTGGAAGATCGCGTTCAGCCAGAGCGAGACCTCACCGAGCTGCACCGCGGTCGGGTTCAGGTCCACACCGAAGACGTTGGTATCGGCGATGTACATCTTCACCCGCTGCTTTTCCTCGGCATAGCGATCGTGGGCGATCGTCTCGCCCGTCTCCCGCTGCTTGCGCTGGAGGTACTCCTCCGCCAGCTGGTTGATGGCTTCGTTGAGGAAGGCCGCGGACCCCATGGCAGGCTCGCAGACCGTGAGCTTCAGGATCTCGTCGGCGCTCGACACATTCTGGAGCAGCTCCTTCAGCGAGTACCTGACCAGGGCCTGCGTGAGGACTTCGGGCGTGTAGTAGGAGGCGCTCTTCTGACGCTCCCGCCCTGCCAGGCGATAGATGAACTTTCCCTTCGGGTGGATTCGCGGCTCGCCGTCGAAGAGCTTCTCCGCGTCCGTGTAGTTATGGACATCCCGGGCCGGGACGAACCAGGCGGGTTCGAGTCCATCGTTCGGCTCCCGTCTGGCCCCTTGCGTCCGGCGCCGCTCTTCCGGTGCCTCGTCGCCTTCGTCGCTTCCGTCGTCCGGATCGTCCGTATCCCCGGCCGGGGCAGCCCTCCTCCGATTGGGGTCCGGGTGTACCTCGTACAGTTCCTCCTCCGCGAAGAAGCCCCGGAAGGAGAGGAGCGCCTCGTAGACCGCGCCGAGCTGGTTGATTCCGAGTTGCGCGTATGAAATTCGTCCGGCGCCACCCCGGCGCGAGCCGTCGGCGAGGGACATCCGGCGGATGACCTTCTGCATGACGCGATTGCGCAGCTTCACCGAGTTCAGGATCCGCAGACGGTCGGGATCGAACAGGTGGCCTTGCAGGGGAGCGAGCGCGAACCCGTTCCTGAGCGAATCGGGCAGCGCGAGGTCGAGGTTGTCGTCGGCGCCATCGCGCGCGGGAAACCCGGACCAGATCAGTTCGAATAGCTTCCGCAGCGTCTCGTGGATGTAGGTGCCTTCCAGCGCTTCGGGCGTGGTCAGCGGGACGTTCTCCAGGTCGCGCAGGTGCTCGATGCTGTAGCCCTTCAGGTACGCCTCCGCGTTCACGGGGGCGTATCCGAGTTCCGGCCTGGATTCCAGGTACAGGAGGAAGAGCACCCGGTACATGAAGGTCAGGCATTCGCTGGACAGTTCCCGGGCCAGGTCGATGTCCGTCCGGTCGAAGAGCTTGTCCTTCGTGACCTCCCGCTTGTAACGGATTGCCTCGTTCGCGATGTCCTCGATCGCCGCGCGAAGAGCCTCTTTCAGTTCGGTCGAGACCCCGTAGGCATGCTTGTGGGAGTTGCCGTCCAGCGTGTCGACGAGCGCGATCCCCTCGGCGGGCAGGATCGACTCGCGCGAGGCCAGCGCCGCGGTGGCGCGGAAGAGATCGTTGTCGCGCAGGCTGAAGATCGCCGGCAGGTCGAAGCGCAGGAGCGCCTTCCGGCCCCACTTCGCGCGCTCGATGACCAGCATCTCATCGTGACCGACCAGGATCAGCCAGCGCGGCGGGCGGGCATCGCCGAATACGATCCTGCTCGCGGCGGTCTCCCAGTCGGTGTCGCTCAGCAGCGCCGGGGATGAGCCGTCAGGTGAAGCAGTGAGGGGAGGAGCCGACAGCGCGCTCCACTCGTCGGCAGCCATGTCTGGACCCAGCGGCGCGAGCGCGACGACGAGCGCCAGCTTGCCGTCGGGGCCGGTGTAGCTGGCCAGCACCGAAAGCGAACCGTCCTCGAGCTCCTGCTCGTGCGGGTGGATCTCGTAGCCAAGGGCCGAGAGGAGTGGTTCGGCGATGCTGGTGAGCGCCGCGATCCGGTCTTCCAGGGTGCGCGCCTTGAGCAGCCGTTCCCGGTGGCGAAAGTACTCCTCCGCCATCGCGCGCAGGCGCGCGGGGGGCGCCGCGCTGCCGGCCTCCTGCCACCGGGCGAACAGGTCCCTGAGGTCCCGTTCGAGCACTTCGTCGAGGTAGTGCTGGCTGTAGAAATCGTTGGCGTTCTTGACGCCCTGGCTCAGAACGGACATTACCGGTGGTCAGGCGGTGAGCACGGCGGCGACTGTGAGGTGGGGGCGCGGTTCGATCACCAGCGTGTCCCGCACCCAATTCTCGTACTGCCGGAAGAGCGAATCGATTTCGCGCATGCGCGCCTCCTTCCGGCCTCGCTGGGCGGGCGCGGGCGCATCGCCGGGTGCGCCGAATTCCAGGTCGAGCTGCTGTTGGTGCTCGAAGCGAAGGTCGGCGAGCCGGCCCAGTTCGACCCGGGTGCGGTCTTCCATCTCCTGCCGGAAACTCTGCTGGAGTTGTGTCATCCGTGTGCGCGCCGCGGCAAGGGCCTTGGGAAGGAGCCCGCGCAGACGTAGGAGGTCGACCGGGGTGAGCGCGTTCGGGATCTCCTCGCGCCCCAGGCCGGTGGAACCGATCAATTCCTCCATCGTCAGGATCCCCGCTACTGCGCCGTCCGCGGCCATGCGGACCGCGAACCAGTCGTTCAGCACAGGCTGGCCGCGCCGATTCGGGATCACGGCCGAGACGAGAACGAGTGCGTCGCCCGGCGACAGTCCCTTACGGACCCGGATGACGGGTGCCTTCTGCCGCCCGACCAGGGAGAGGAGCTTGTAGTCCAGCCACCGCGCGACCGGGTGCACGGGCCAGAGGTACTGCACTGGCGGCCACCGGTCACTGTCTCGCGCCGAGCGGATCGATTCCTTGACGGTTTCGACGCGGGCGCTGAGAGTGTAGATGCCGTCGCGCGGTTCCATCTCGCTGGAGAGCTGCAGGTCGAGGAAGCGCTGGAGGTCGGCGTCCGGGCGCACCTCGATGGTCTGATGGCGATCGTCCGTTCTCGGAGCGTCCGGGAAACGATCGGAGCGGTGCAGCTCGTTGAATCCTTGGCGAACGTACTCATAGTCGCTTTCGAACAGCGACAGCGGCGGCCGGGGATTGACGCTCGGGTTGGTCGCGGGGTGCGCGCCGTCGGTCTCCATCAATGCATCCAGCCAGTCCAGACCGTCGTCCAGGTTTGCCAGGCTGTCTTCGAAATCCTCCGGCGACTCATCGGACTGTATGGCTTTCGCGACCCGCTCCGTCTCGGCCTCCTCGTCGAACAGTCCCATGAAGATGGACGGGTCGCCTATGTTCCTGGCGGCCTGTTCATCCTTTTCGACCAGGATTTCGAGGATGCGTGCGTCGCCCCGGATCTCCTGCTGGGCCGTGTCCGTGCTCAGATAGGCGATCAAAGGAGTGGCCTTCTGGCCGTAGCGGTCCACACGCCCGTTGCGCTGCTGGAAGACCATCAGCGACCAGGGGATGTCGAAATGCACGAGGCGGTGCGACTGGAAGTGCAGGTTCAAGCCCTCCGAAGCCATGTCCGAGGCGATCAACAGGCGCAACGGTGACTGCGTCTGGCCGAACCGTTCGACCGTCTCGGCGATCTCGGTATCGCTGACGCCCCCGTGGAGGATCGCCACGGCGTTGGCGGGCAACCCGAGGCGCTTCGGCAGCTCTTCGCGGAGGAGATTCAGCGTCTCGATCCGCTCGGTGAAGATGACGAGCCGGTCCGCCGCTACGGTGTGGCTCCATTTCCAAGTGGGATCGGAAGTGAGCAGGCGGACCAGTTCCCCGAGTTTTCCGAAGTCGTCGGGACCGACCGCTTCGACGGCCCGCGCCATCTGCTCCAGCCGCGGAAGATCCGGGTGGGAGGAGTCCCTGGCCTTTAGCCGCCTCATGCGCTCGCGAACCGTCTGCGCGCAGGCGCGCGGCGAAGAGAAGAGCGCCTTCTCAATCGTCGTGCGGAAGAGGACGTCGCCGCCGCGCGCGGTGGCATCGCTCTGCAGCTTAAGCTGAGCCAGGGTCTCGAACGCCCGCTCCTCGGCCGGGCTCGGCGACGCCCTGAACCTGAATACCTTTCGCTCCGGGAACTCCTGCCGGATCTCGTCTCGCACGTCGCGCTTGAAGCGGCGCAGGAAGAGGTGCTCGATATCCTCCTTCGTGTAATCCGCCTTCCTGGGCAGCACCGTGGGGTCGAGCATCCGCATGAGGCTGGCGAAACTCTCCTGCTGGCCACTGTGCGGTGTCGCCGTCAGAAGGATCAGCGCGTCCGAGCGCTGGGAGAGCAGCGTGGCCAGCTTGTTGTTCAGCGTACGTGTGCCCTTGTAGGACACGTTGTGCGCCTCGTCGATGACGATGATGTCCCAGTGCGCGGTTTCCAGGTAGTGGCGGTACTCCGTGTCGCGCTTCAGCGTGTCGACCGAGATGATCGTGCGGTCGTAATAGTGGAACGGGTTGTGGCTCGCCGGAATCTGGCGGCGGATTCGCTGGATTCCCGCCGAGTCGAGGCGCGTGAGCGGGATCGAGAAGCGCGTCCAGAATTCCTTCTGGAACTGCTGCATCATGCTCTTGGTCGTGACGACCAGAATGCGGCGGCCGCGGCCCCGGTGGATCAGCTCCGATACGAGGACACCGGCTTCGAGCGTCTTGCCCAGGCCGACCGCGTCGGCGATGAGGAAGCGGGGCCGGAGCTGCTGGAGCACGCGGTGGGTCGGCTGCAGCTGGAAGGGGAGCGTGTCCATGGCGCCGCGGTGGCCCATGGACACTTCGTTGTGCGTCGGGACCGTCTGGCGGAGGCGGGCCTCGAGGTAGAGGAGGCTCTGCAGGAACCCCGGCGAGTCATCCTGGACCAGTTCCGTCCGCGCGGGGTCCAGGACTTCGACTTCGTCGATCGCCGTGAGGAAGATGCCGTCGCGGTCGCGGACGAGTTCGGAAATGCCGATGCACGCGAGCTGGCGACCACCGAGGTCGCAGGGGTCGTTGGTGCGGACGAGCCACTCTTCGTCGCGGATGATGACGCGCGCGCCGGGGGCGATGTCGCTCACGGAAACCGCGGGCATCTACTCTACACCGCCGGTTTCCATGCTTCGTTGCGCGCCACCGTAGCTTTCGTCAAGCTTGCGAACAACGTCCGGCCGGAGTTCAAAGAGGCGCGCCTCGAGTTTCGCTTCCGCGCCGCCTCGCAACGTCTCGAGTTTTCGCCAGCATCGCTCCGATTTGTAGTACATCTTCTTGAAGACGTTTCCGGCAGCGGAATCTCGCCATGGCTCGAAATGCCGGGCCAGAGCAGAATACGCCTGGTTCAGGGACTTCGACTCGAGGTTCAACGCAGGGATGCGGCATCGTGTTGGAAGCAGTGTGCCCAGCTTCGTTCCCCGCAGTCGCAGGTTGAGGGGTTCCAGAAGTTCCACGACGGTGAATCTGCCCGCGCTACAGTCCCAGAACGGGTCTGCCACGGTTCCTCGAAGTACCACGCCGTCCCCGGTTGCGCGGTCCGCGAGTTCGACGTACAGCATCACGCCGGCGGGCAGTAGCTCGACCTTCTCCTCGAATGCGAAACGTTTCGCGTCCCCCGCCTCGGTCAACGCCGCCTTCGGAATGACGAGATCTCCAACTGTTCCATCGCGGATCGCTGGCAGGGAGCCTTCGTAGAAATAGGTGACTTCGCCTCCGCGGATCCGGATCGGGATCCTGGCCGCCGAACCTTCGAAGAAGAAATCAGTTTGGCGTCTCATCGTGCGCCTCGTCGTTGAGGACGAGGACGTTCTTCATCCCCATCAGCTCCGGCATCACGCGCTGGAGCATCTGCCCCTCAGTCTCCAGCGTGTTCAGCTCCGGGCCGCGGCCCTGGAGGAGCTTGCGGCCGCCGCTCGACAGCGCCATCCGCTCACGCAACTTGAAGGCGTGGTAGTTCGTGATGACGATCTTCGCGCGGGCGATCTCGCCGAGCATGTCGTGCGGGACGAGCTCGCGGCTCGCGTAGTAGCTGTCAGGGTCGTTCGGCTGCAGGACGCGGAGGCGGTCGCGGATGGTGATTCCGGGCGCGACGATCAGGAAGCCGCGGGTGAAGCGCTTGCTGTTGGGGTGGCGGACCGCGTTGACCGTCTGCCAGGCTATGAGCATCGCCATGACGGTCGTCTTCCCCGCGCCGGTGGCGAGCTTCAGCGCGACGCGGAGGAGTTCCGGATTCGCCTCGGCGTTGGCGTTCGCGACGTGCTCGAGGAAGGCCGCGCCGGCCTTGCCGGAGTTCGGCGCGACCTCGTGCAGCCAGATCGCCGTCTCCACCGCTTCGAGCTGGCAGAAGAAGGGGCGGATGTGGCTGAAGTCGTGATGGCGCCAGTGCTGGAGGAGGCGCGCGGTCTCGGGCGTGACCTTCCAGTCGGCGGGGTTGGGGAGTTTCCGCCAGATATCGACCTTTTCACGCAGCGCGCGGATGACGGAGGCGGTCTGCTCGTAGGCCTGCTCCGCGGTCGCGATTCCGGCGCCCGTGTCGAATGCCAGCTGGCGCTGCTCCGCCTTGCCGCCCCGCTTGCGTGCCTTCGGGATCGGCGTAATGAAGTCCGCCGGGCGGCGCCGCTCGATGACCTGCTGCGTCGGCTGACCCTCCGTATCCAGCTCCCAGTGGCGGGCCGGGTACTCGTATGGCGAATTGAGGATCGGGTGGTCGAAGAACGGGTTCGACATTCCGTGATTGCGGCCTTGAGCGTCGCGCGTGGAGTTCGGGTCGCGACGAAGATAACCTGACGGTGTGACAGAGGCGCCGGGATACTGTCGATCCGGGCCAAGGTACCGCCATGCGGAGCGGAGGCGCAAGGCGAGACTGACACGTCGTTCTCGCGGGGGAACGCGCTTGCGCGTCAGGAGTTACACGCCGATCCGGGATGCCTCTCCGCGGATTCTGTCCGCCACCGCGAAAGCATCCCGCCCAGGAATCCCCTGATCGTCCCGCGGATGGTCATCCTTCGAACGAATGCGCCGGTGCCGACACCCCCAATGTGCGCGGACCGCCAGGCTCTGCCGGCCCTGGCCACAAGGGTCTGTTCAGAACACCCTGAGCGGACAATCCTCCCGGTTGACTCAAGCCGCGATCCAGGGGACGAGCCACGAGTCGTTCCGATATCGGGTCGGATTCGGGGGACGGCGACTCGGAAACACTTGTGAAGAGATGTGCGATTATCATACATATGTGTCATAATTGTGCTAAGGATGTTCGATATGCATATCTTGTACAGAAGGCCCCGCGAATCGGTTTGCCAGCGTACCGTGCTCTGTGGTGCGAACGTGAGGGCCTGATCCAAGCATGAAAGGGGGTTCCGTGCCAATCACCGCAGGTGTTCTGGCCGAACGACTGAAGTCGGCGCGAGTGAGCTCGGGCCACACTCAGCAGCAAGTGGCCGATGCCCTGGGCCTTCCTCGAACCGCCATCGTCCAGATCGAGGCGGCGAATCGCGCGGTCAGTAGCCTGGAGCTGGGGCATCTCGCTCGGCTCTACGATCGGGATGCGGTGGAATTCCTTGCGGCGGACGAGTTCGTGAAGGACCCGATCGGGGCGCTCTTCAGGGCTACCCCCGAACTCGCGGAGGCCCAGAGACTGAACCGGGAGCTTCGTCGTTGTGTCCATTTCGCGCGCATGGCGAGCGATCTGGAGAAGCTCGTCGGTCGTGCCGTCGCTCGCTCGCTTCCGGTCGCCTTCGATCTGGCGTTGGCGGCCGACAGGTGGGGCGCGATTCAGCAGGGGCGCTACCTCGCCGAGCAGGAGCGGAACCGTCTGAACCTGGGTTCATCCCCTGTTTGGGAGATCGCGGAGATCATTCGGAGCCAGGGGGTTCGGGTTTCCGAGTTGAGAATGCCTGACGAAGTATCGGGATTGTACTTCCACGGTCCGGATATGGGGCAGGTCATCGTCGTCAACAAGCGGCATTCGCGTGCTCGACGTCTCTTCTCGTACGCTCACGAGTACTGCCATCTCCTGGTCGACCGGGAAAGGATAGGGAAGATCAGCCGCCACCAGAACCGGAAGGACCTGGCGGAGGTACGCGCCAACGCATTTGCCGCCCATTTCCTGATGCCAGCAGCGGGAGTTCACGCGTTTCTGGCGTCACTCGGAAAATCCAATCCTACCCGGAAGGTCCAGGCCGCTCTCGTCACCAACGACCTGGCGGAAATGCCTGCGTACGGACGGAAGCCCGCCGAGCGGAGTGAGCTTCAGGTTCACGATATCGTGCTGATCGCCCATCACTTCGGGGTCAGCTACGAGGCCGCGCTCTATCAGCTCCTGAACCTGCGTCTGGTGTCGAGGGAACGGTTCGAGCTGCTTCGTGGCGAGCGTCAGGCGGCAGGCGAAATCGCCAAGGTACTCCGGATCTCCAATTGGGATGAGGATGCTCACTGGTCGTTCACCGAGCAGATCATGCAGCTCGGCTTCGAGGCCTGGTCCCAGGGAGAGATATCGCGAAACAAGCTTCTCGAGATCGCGGCTGACGCCGGCGGAGACGTCGAGGCCCTGCGCGAGGTACTGCGCGAGGTACTGCGCGAAGACGGGTCCGACGATCCGGTGGGCGCCGACCTGCCGTTCTGATGCTCGGTGGACGGGTCACTGGAGGGGGAGCATCCGCCGATAGTCACGGACACGTGCGTCCTCATCAACTTCAGCCACATCAGCCGGCTGGACCTGCTCTGCAGGCATAGCGGCTATCGGATCGTCGTCACGGAGCACGTTCGCGCCGAACTCCTGGATCCCGCGCAGGCGCGACTCCTGAATGCCGCAATCGACGAAGGCATTGTTGAGGAAATCTCCATCACCGACCCCGCTGAGTTGACGATCTTCGCGGAGCGCGCTCCCCGGCGTCACGGCGAGATCTCCGTCCCCTCGCGCAGCAGCGCCAGGTAGTCCTCGAACACGACGGTTCGGTTCTTCTTGCGCTCGTCGAGGGGTCGCACGATCTGCGCGGCCTCGAGTACGCGAATCGCCTTGCCCGCGGCCGGTCGCGAGCAATCGAGCAGCCTGGCGACCGTGTTCACGGTGAGGATCGGGTGCTCGGGAAGGAGCTCGAACAGCCGCAAACTGAACACGGTCGCATCGCCGCGCCCGAGGAGTCTGGCGCGGTTCTCTCCAACGATCTCATGGAGGTCGCGCGTCACGGCGACGGCTTCCGCGGCGACGAGCGCGACGCCCTCCAGGAAGAACGCGAGCCAGCCTTCCCAGTCGCCCGTCTCACGGACCGCGCGGAGCCGGCGGTAGTACTCCCACCGATGCATCTTGAAGAACACGCTCAGGTAGAGCAGTGGTCGCGTCAACAGGCCCCAGTGCCGCAGAAGCAGCGCGATGAGCAGCCGGCCCAGCCGGCTATTGCCATCCAGGTATGGATGCAGCGTCTCGAACTGCACGTGCAGAAGCCCCACCCGCACGAGAGGAGGCAGATCACTGTCGTCGTGGATCGCGCGCTCGAAGTCGCCGAGCAGAGCGGCAAGGTGCTGGGGCGGAGGTGGGACGAAGGTCGCATTGCAGGGGCGGGTCCCGCCGATCCAGTTCTGGGACCGGCGCACCTCGCCGGGCTGCTTCTGCGCACCGCGGGCCCCGCTGAGGAGCCGTCGATGGGTCTCCGACAGAAGCCGCGTCGAGAGCGGCAGGCCATCCGCCTGGCCGAGCTGATCCCACGCGAAGTTCAGCGCGTCGACGTAGCCGCAAATTTCCTCGACATCCGCGTCGACCCGGGCTTCGCCCGACGCTTCAACCTCGAGCAGGTCCATCAACGTCGCCTGGGTGCCCTCGATCTGGGCCGAGAGAACCGCCTCCTTGCGGACGAACGCGTACACGAACCACTCGACCGACGGTACGAGATCGCCGGCGAGCTCGAGCAGTCGCAGGTTCTCGTTCGCTCTCGCCAGAAGCTCGGCGAGCTCCCCCTCGATGGCGAGCGGAGGATCGTGGGGCGGCAGCGGGTCAGGGATGAAGGCATCGACGACCTCCCCCGCCGTGGTCGCTCGTTCGTATCTCCCGGTCGTTCGCGCCATGGAAGCCCTCATCAGAAGCGATCGCTTACCGAACAAGGTGAATCTTGCCCCCGGCGAATCGTCGGGGATAACC
>CAZUVK010000019.1:25010-26452 GCA_964623785.1 uncultured Gemmatimonas sp.
CTTTCCAAAAGGGATGTCGGGCAATGCCCCCTCCGCCAAACCGCGCGAATGATACCTCATGGCCGATATCCCCGAACGTGAAAAATCCCCCGCCGGCTGGCCGCCCTCCCGCCGCCGGATCGACGAACTCTTCGAGGACGCGACCGTCGACGCATACGGCGACGCGGAGCAGCGGGCCGGATTCTTCGCGAAGCTCGAAGACCATCTCCAGCTCCCCTTCGAAACCATGATCCTGGGCGCCACCGCACGAGTGAAAAAGATCGACCTGACGGTCTCGGACCAGATCGTCGCGATCTGCTTCCGCGGCGCGCATCGCCAGTCGATCCCGATCCTGGACCTTACGCTTCCCGATCCGCCGCCAGCGGGCGCCGAATGGATCGAGGCGTACCGCCACTGGGCCCGCGTCCGATAGAAACTCCCGATGAGCGAATACCAATACTACGAATTCCAAGCGATCGACCGGCCGCTCACCGACGCGGAACGAGGACTGCTCCGCGGCGTCTCATCCCGCGCGGTCATCACCGCCACTCGCTTCACCAACCACTACGAATGGGGCGACCTCAAGGCGGACCCCCGGATGTGGATGGAGAAGTATTTCGACGCGTTCCTGTACACCGTGAACTGGGGGACACACTGGTTCAGCCTGCGATTCCCGGCGGCCGTGCTCGATCTCCCGACAGCGCGCGCGTACTGCAGAGGCGATTTCGCCGAGGCGCGCTCGAAGGGCGGATTCACCATCCTCGACTTCGTCAGCGAGGACGAGAACGGGGATCACTGGGACCCCGAGGATGACGGGAGTGGCTGGCTGGCGTCGTTGGTCCCGCTGCGAGCCGCCATCGCGGGTGGCGACCACCGGGCTCTCTACCTGGCATGGCTACACGGGATAGGGTGCGGCCTGGTCGATGGCGACGACCTGGAGCCGCCGGTCCCACCCGCGCTCGGGCATCTCACCGCCGCGCTCCAGGCCTTCGTCGACTTCCTGCGGATCGACGGTGACCTGATCGCCGCCGCGGCGGAGGGGACTGGCGATCGGAGCGCCGGTGACGACCTCGAAGGACTCGACCGCTGGATCGCGACGCTGACCGGTGCCGAGAAAACCGAGTTCCTGCAGAAGTTCGTCACCGGCGACGCCACCATGACGAGGGCGGATCTCCTGCGCCAGTTCCGGAAGTCGAGTTTCGCGCTGGAAGGGCCGAAGCAGGCGCCACGTACGGCCGGCGAGTTGGTCGATCGCGCGGACGCCCTGACCGCCGAGCGTCAGGCAACACGATCCCCCCGAGCGAAACGCGGCCATTCGCCCTGATCCACCCCATCGCGCCCCATCTCCCGCCGAGCCGCCACTCCCGCGCCAAACCCCTCCGCGATCTCCCCGTCCCCGCGTGAACCCCGTCCCCGCGTGAACCCCGTCCCCGCGTGAACCCCGTCCCCGCACGGCCCCCGCC
>CAZUVK010000020.1:0-25810 GCA_964623785.1 uncultured Gemmatimonas sp.
CGTAGGTCCCCAGGAGCTTGTCGAGCTGGCGGTACTCCATCAGCAGCGTCGGCAGGGTGAAGCCCTGGGCGGCGAGCTCCTCGAGCACGGTCACGTCGGTGGACGGGCCGGTCTTCGTGCGCTTGATCACCGGCAGCTTCAGCCTCTCGAAGAGAATCTCCCGAAGCTGCGGTGTCGACCCGATGTTGAACTCGACCCCCGCCTCCGTGTGGATCTCCAGCTCGAGCCGGCCAAGTTCCGCGGAGAGCCGCCGTTCGAGCGTCATGAAGAACTCCGGATCGATCCGGATCCCCGCCCACTCCATGTCGGCGAGCACCTCGACGAGCGGTATCTCGATGGTGTTGAAGAGATCCACGAGTTGCAGCCGCTCCAGCTCCGGGGCGAACAGGTCGTGAAGCCGGAGCGAGATGTCCGCGTCCTCGCAGGCGTAGTCGCGGCACCGGTCGATCTCGACCTCCGCGAACGGGGTCTCGGTCTTCCCCTTCCCCACCAGCTCCTGGTAGGTCGTCGTCCGGTAGTCGAGGTGCTGGAGGGCGAGCGAGTCGAGACCGTGCTCGCGCCGGTTGGGGTCGAGCAGGTAGCTCGCGACCATCGTGTCGAAGGTCATCCCCCGCATATCGATGCCGGCGCGGCGAAGGACGAGGAAATCGTACTTCAGGTTCTGGCCGGTCTTCCCCACCGCCGGGTCGGTGAGGAGGTCGACGAGAGACCGCATCTCCGGAGAGTGGATGCTCGGGAGGTTGCGGACGGGTGCGGGCGTGTCGAGCAGGTCGGCGGGCGGCGCGTAGTGACCGAAAGGGAGGTAGAAGGCCTCCCCGGGCACGAGTGAGATCGACATGCCGATGAGATCGGCGCGCATCGGGTCGATGTTCGTCGTCTCGGTATCGAACGAGAACGTGCCCGCCTCGCGGATCCGCCGGACGAGCTCGTCGACTTCAGCCGGTTCCAGAAGCGTCCGGTAGTCGACGACACGTTCCTCCTCCTTCGCCGCGGCCGGTTCGGGAGCGCCATAGTCACGGACGAGCGAGTGAAACTCCAGCTCGAGGAAGATGCGCTTCAGGCTCTCGCGGTCGGGCGGTCCGCATTCGAGTTCGTGCAGGTCAAGGGTGACGGGCAGGTCGGTGCGGATCGTGACGAGGGTCTTCGAGAGGCGGGCGTCGTCCGCGAAGGCGGTGAGCGACTCGCGCGCCCGCTTGTTCGGCAGTTCGGCGGCGCGGGCCAGAATCTCCTCGATCGTCCCGTACTGCTCGATGAGCTGGATCGCCGTCTTCGGCCCGATCCCCTTCACCCCCGGCACGTTGTCGGACGAGTCACCGATGAGCCCAAGGTAGTCGGTGACGTGCGCGGGCGGGACGCCGAGGCGCTCGTGCGCGTTGGTGACATCCACCCACTCTTCCTCTACGGCCGTCGGGCCGCCCCGGCCCGGGTTCAGCAGCACGACGCCCGGCTCGATGAGCTGGTAGAAGTCCTTGTCGCCCGAGACGATCACGGCTTCCAGCCCGGCGTCGCGCGCCTGGTGGGCGATCGTGCCGATCACGTCGTCCGCCTCGTAGCCGTCCAGCTCCAGGACCGGGATGTTGAAGGCGCGGATGATCTCGCGGACGCGCGGGAGCGACGCCTCGAGCTCGTCCGGCATCTTCTCACGAGTCGCCTTGTACTCGGGATACAGGACGTGCCGCTCGGACGAGCCCGCGTCGAAGACGACGCCCAGGTAGTCCGGCTTGTGCTGTTCGAGGACCTTCAGCAGAAACTTCGTGACCCCCCACGCGGCCGAGGTGTTCTCGCCGCGCGCCGTGAGGAGCGGCCGGGAGATGAGCGCGAAGAACGCCCGGTAAATGAGGGCGTAGCCGTCGATCAGGTAGAGCCGGCGCCGGCCGTTGGAATCTGGAGTCACCATTTCGCTGGCGGTCGTGTCATGTTCGGGGGATGGGGTTGGCGGTCACTCCGCTGCGTCGGATGCGCCCGAACCTCGTAGGGGCGGGCCCTCGGCCCGCCCGCCGCATCCTGAGGCACTCGTTGACTGGTGCCGTCTGCACACGGAATGGGCGGGTCGGGGACCCGCCCCAACAGGGTATTGTCGCGTACGACAGCTGTGGCGCAGTCCGTTCGGCTGCCGGGCGGGTCGGGGACCCGCCCCTGCGGCTACGGCTTGTAGATGACCGCGGTGCCGCTGGCGCTCACCATGAGCATGCCGCCGCCTCCACCCACGTTGATGGTCTCGTAATCGAGGTCGACGGCGACGACCGCGTTGGCGCCGCGTGCGGACGCCTCTTCGACCATCTCCCGGATCGCGATCTGTTTCGCCTTCCGCAGCTCTTCCTCGTACGCCGCCGAGCGGCCTCCGACGATGTCACGGATGCCGGCGAAGATGTCGCGGAAGATGTTCGCGCCGAGAATCGCCTCGCCCGAAACCAGCCCGAGATACTCGACGATCGGCTTTCCCTCGATGTTATTCGTTGTCACGACGAGCATCTGGACCGTTCTCCGAATCGAAGGTTGCGAGGCCCCGTTCCGGGGCGGTCGGCCGCACGGCGCCGGAGGCCGGTACGAGGACGAGTCCGCCGATCACCATGATCGAGCCGACGATAGAGTACCCCGTGAGGGCCTCGTCGAGCCAGAGCGCGCCGGCCGCGAGCGCGACCACGGGGGTGAGGTTGTTGAACACCGACGTGCGCGCGCCGCCGAGTACCTGGACGCCGCGGTACCAGAGCAGGTATGACACGCCGATGGCGAAGATGGCGGAGTAGACGACCCCAGCCCACGCTTCGTGGGTCACCGCGCTCCAATCCTGGCGCGCCAGCGAGGGCACGCCGGCGATGGTGAGGCCGATGGCGCCGGCCCAGAGCGTCCACGCGGTGGTGCGCATGGGACCGTACCGCTCGATGAGCGGCTTCGCGCCGATCGTGTAGGCCGCCCAGACCGCCGCCGCGCCGATGAGGATGACGTCGCCGATAAGCGTCGTCGAGCCGGCGAGCCGGAGGGTGCTGGCGCTCACGATCGCGACCCCGAGGATCGAGAGCGCCGCGCCCAGCCACGCGCGATAGCCGCCTTCACCCCCGCGCCGGCCGAAGAGGAGGACGAACAACGGCGTGAGCGCGAGCATCAGCGCCGCGTTCCCCGCGCGGGTTCGGTCGAGCCCGAAGATGAACGCGACCTGGTAGAAGATGATCCCCACGACGCCCATCGCGACGATCCTGGGGATGTCCTTCCGATCCGGCCGCCCGACCCCCGCGCCGAGCGCGAGCACGGCCAGCATGAAGGCGGACGCGATCAGGTGACGCAGCGCGTTGAAACCGAGTGGTTCCAGCACTTCCAGGGCGCGCTTCACCACGGCGAAGTTCAGCCCCCAGATGACCACCATCAGACAGAGTCCCAGCTCGGTCCAGATATACCTGTTCGATTTGTTCGATACCGCTGGCAACTCTGCCTTCGTGGTTCGTGTTGGCGGCCGTCGAGGAGACGTCCCCGGGCGCGGTTCGGGCGGCCCGTTACGTCCCCGACGGCCGTCCGCGGCTCAGAGGTGTTCCCGGAACCACTCGATCGTCCGGGGCCAGGCCGCCTGCGTGGCGCTGAGGTTGGCGCCCTCGGCGCCTTCCTGGGCGCGCAGGAATCCGTGGCCCGCGCCGGGGTAGATCTCGTGCTCGAAGTGCTTGCCGAGTCGGGCCATCGCCGCCTCGGCGCCGGGGATCGTCTCGTTGACGCGCGCGTCGTTCTCACCGTAGAGGCCGAGCACGTCGGCGTTGATCGAGCCCATCAGCGCGGTATCGGGGCTGGCACCGTAGTACACGACGGAGGCCGCCAGTCCCGGCGAGCGGATCGCGTGCTCGAACGAGACAGTACCGCCCCAGCAGTAGCCGACGATTCCGTAACTGTCCGAGGCGGCCGGCAGCGCCATCCCGTATTCCGCGACGGCGATGAGCTGCTGGTGGAGCACGTCACGATCGAGGCTCCCGATCTCCGCGCGGGCGCGGTCCGCGTCTGGCGCGCCGTCCGCCCCGAGCGGGATGTCCCGCATCGTCATCAGGTCCGGCGCGATCGCGATGAACCCGTCGGCCGCGAGCTGGTCGGCGACCGCGCGGACCCAATGCGAGAGACCGAAGATCTCGTGCACGACGAGCACGACGGGCGCGGGATCGCTCCGCTCGGGGTAGACCACCCACGCGCGGACGCTGTCGGTCGCGCTCGTCCGAACGGTGACCCACTCGCCGTGGCGTGAGGAGGCGGCGAGGCGTTCCATCGCGGTTTCACCGCTTGCCGGGATCGCGTCGACCGCCTGTGCCGCGGCCGTGGCCGCTTCGGCGCCCGGCTCGCCCGCGGCCTCGCTGTCCGCCGCCGAGCATCCGCCGAGCAGTAGAACCGCGCATGCCAGCTTGAGAAGTCGCATGGAGATCTCTCCGGGTTGGGGCGAAAAGTCGGGAACGTGATCCCCACAAAGTGCATCGCGGGGCGCGGGATGTACAAGGGTGGGCAGCTGGGGTACGGCCCGGAACTGCTTTCTCGCTGAGATCGCGGAGGGGAAAGGCGAGACGCCGAGGGGGTACGGGCCCCTCCACCCGAGGGCCAAAGATGCCGAAAATCCGTCTAATACGGGTCGAATCGGATTTCTTCGTCAGGCTCATGGGTTCGACCTGGACCTCTCCGGCATCGCCCCGCTCGAATACGAGATGATGGACTTGCACCAAAGACTGATGTGGGAATACGCGGATGAGCCGATGAGAGGTGACGCCGGGGACGCCGGCGCGCACCCGCTCCTCGGCGCGCGGATCGCGCAGCCGGGAGATGTCGTCGCGTTCCAGAGGCGTCTCGGCGCCGACCTGCTCGGCACGCCGATTCTCCCGGACACGGCGTACCTGGAGATGGCGCTCGAAGCCGGCCGGCGGGTGCTGGGTGTCGATGTCGAGTCGCACGGCGTGCGGTTTCTCGCGCCGATGACGTTCGGCCCGGAGTCGAACGCCGAAGGTCGCGCGCCTGCGCTTGCCCGCACGGGCGGGCGAGAGGCCCGCTTGGTGGATGTCCGTGTCGACCAGCGCGACGGGAGATTCCAGATCCACTCCGCCCCGATCGGCGAGGACGTCTCGTGGACACTTCACTGCGCGGGGGTCGTCGCGCGCGCGACGCCGGCCCCCGCGGACGCCGATCCGTTGCTCGAGGTCCCGAAGGTGCCCGCCGAGGCGAGCGCCGACCCGTTCCTGGAGGTCCGGTGGATCCCCATCGACGCGGACGCCGAGGGACGCGCCGCGCTCCATGAGGAGATCGCGCGGGTCGCGAACGAGTCCCTTCGCGAGCTGGCGACTCGCGAGGACGCCGCCGGCTACGATCGCTTCGTGGATGTGCTCGAAGCGCGTTCCGCGGCGTACGTCCGCGATGCTCTGCTGCAGCTCGGGTGGAACCCGCGCGCCGAGGAGCGGGTCGCCGAGGCGGATCTCGCCGAGCGACTCGGAATCGTGCCCGCGCACCGGCGACTCTTCAGCCGGATGCTCGCGATCGCCGAGGAGGAACGCGTGATCGAGCGCGACGGGCTGGGAAGCCGCTGGCGGGTCCTGCGGGACCTCTCGAGCTGGGCGGTCCGCGATTCCGGTGGCTCCGAAGCCGAGCGCGCCGGTGCGCCCGCAGAGCGCGTCCTCCTCGACCGATGCGGGCCGAGTCTCGCCGATCTCGTTCGCGGTGTCGGAGATCCGCTCGAGCTCCTCTTCCCGGGCGGCGCCACCGCCGCCGCGGACGCCGAGCGGATGTACTACGACGCACCCTTCGCACGGATCCTGAACGGCGCCATCGCCGACCTGGTCGCGAGCGCCGCCGCCGCGGCCCACGCCGACGGCCGCGTCCTCCGCGTCCTCGAAGTCGGCGGCGGCACCGCGGGGACCACCCGGCGAGTACTCGACCATCTCGACGCGTCTGGTCTCCCCGTCGCCTACACGTTCACCGACGTCTCCACCGCCTTCCTGGAGCGCGGGCGCGACCGGTGGGCCAACCGCACGGACATCGAATATCGCACCTTCGACCTCGACGTCGACCTGGCGGCACAGGGCTTCGAAACAGGTACGTACGATGTTGTTGTCGCTGCCAACTGCCTGCATGCCGCGCGCGATCTTGGCGCCGCGCTCGGCCGTGTGCGCGGTCTGCTCAGGCCGGGCGGCGTCCTCGCGGCGGTCGAAGTCTTCGGCCCGCATCGCTGGTTCGACCTGACCGTCGGGTTGACCGCGGGCTGGTGGCACTTCACCGATGCCTCGCTGCGGCCCGACTACCCGTGCATCGGCGCGACGGCGTGGACGGCGCTCCTGGGGGACGCTGGTTTCGATGGCGTATCCGCGATCCCGCTGGCGAAGGCCGGCCCCTCGCGCGGGTACGCGAGTCGGAACCAGGGGCTAGTGCTCGCGCATCGCGCCGCGACCCCCGCCGCGCGCGGTCGCTGGCTTCTCGCCGGTGACGGCGGGACCACGGACACGCTCCCGGGCGAGCTGGCCGCGCGGGGCTGCATCGTCACGACCGTGACCATGAAGGAGCTTGGGACGGCGCTGCGAGCCGGGCCCGCCGCGTGGGCGATCGCGAAGTCCGATGGGCTGAAGGCATCCGCGAGGGAAAAGAAGATCGACCCGAACGAGCCATGGCGGGGGGTGGTCGTCCGCGAGCCGGCTTCCGCCGGCCGCTCCCTGTCGCCGCGCGCCGTCTCGGCGGCCGTGCGGGGAGGACTGGAACCGCTGATCGATCTCGCGAAGGCGGTCGGCGCGAACGAGGCGAAATGCGATCGGCTCTTTCTCCTGAGTCGAGGGGCGCAGGTGGTGACGCCTGCCGATGTCGATGTCGACGCCGCCGGCGCCACCGCCTGGGGTCTCGCGCGCGCCCTCGAGCTGGAGCTGCCCGAGCTACCCGTGTACCGGCTGGACCTGGCCCCCACGTCATGGCGAGGCGAGGCGGCCACCGTCGTCGAATGGCTGCTCGACCCCCCGACCGAGCCCGAGCTGGCGTGGCGGTTCGGCCGGCTGCACGCCCGTCGCGTCGCGCTTCGCGAGGGTACCCGCGAAGAATCCAGCGCCGGATCGACGCGCCCGCTGCCATCCGAGTACCGGCTCGCCCCGCCCACGACCCGTGCGATCGACGCTCTCGTGTTCACCCCGGGCGAGCGGCGCGCGCCCGGCCCGGGCGAGGTCGAGATTCGCGCCGTCGCCTCGGCAATGAACTTCAAGGACGTCCTCAGCGTCCTGGGGATGTACCCCGGCGACGCGGGCCCGCTGGGCTCGGAAAGCGCCGGCGTGGTCACGGCGGTGGGCGAGGGAGTCGACCTCCCGATCGGCGCGGCGGTGATGGCCGCGGCCGGGCACGGCTACGGGCGCCACGTGGTCGCCGATGCGCGGATGGTAGCCACCAAACCGGAGTCGATGACGTTCGCGGAGGCCGCCGGTCTTCCGATTGCCTATCTCACCGCGCATTTCGCGCTCAATCATCTGGCCGGGATCGGTCCGGGCGACCGCGTTCTCATTCACGCCGCGGCGGGCGGCGTCGGCCTCGCGGCGGTCGCGATTGCGCAGCGCGCGGGTGCCGAGGTGTTCGCCACCGCCGGTAGCGAGTGGAAGCGCGACCTGCTGCGCGCCGCCGGGGTCCGCGAGGTCTTCGACTCGCGATCGGCAAGCTTCGCCGCGCGGATCACGGAAGCAACGAGCGACCAGGGCGTCACTGTCGTCCTCAACTCCCTCGGTGACGAGCTGATCGAGCGAACATTCGCCGTGACGGCGGCCGGCGGGCGCTTTCTCGAGATCGGCAAACGCGGGATCTGGAGCCCCGAACGCGTCGCGGCACTCGGGAAGGATATCGAGTACCACATCATCGATTGGGGTCAGACCGCGAAGGATGACCCCGACCTCGTCGCGCGCCTCTTTGCCGACGTGATGGGCGCGGTCGCGGCCGGAGACCTTCCCCTTCTCCCCGTGCGAACCTTCCCGCTCGAGCGCGTCGTTGAGGCCTTCCGCTTCATGGCGCAGGGCAGGCACGCGGGGAAGGTCGTGCTCGAACACCCGGTGCTGGCGGACTTCGATCCGATTCACGTGAAGTCCGAGGACGCGAGCGAAGGCGCGTGGCTGATCACGGGCGGGACGAGCGGGCTCGGTCTCGCCACCGCCGAATGGCTCGCCGGGCGCGGGACGCACGAACTGGTGCTCGCTTCGCGGAACGGGGTTCGGCCGGAGAACGAGGCGCGGGTGGAAGCGATCCGGGAGCGTGGAGTGGCCGTCCACGTCGTCGCCGCCGACGTGGGCAACCCGGTGGCGGTCAAGCGGTTGCAGGCGGAGTTGCGAACGACGGGTGTATCCCCGATTCGGGGGATCGTTCACTCGGCGGGAGCTCTCTCCAACCGCACCCTTCAGCAGGCGAAGTGGAGCGATTTCGACAAGGTGCTCCGGGCGAAGGTGCATGGAAGCTTGCTCCTCGCCGATGCCTTCGCGGCCGACACGCCAGAACATTTTGTCCTCTACTCGTCGATCGCTTCGGTATTCGGGGCGCCCGGGCAGGCGAACCACTCGGCGGCGAACGCCTTCGAGGACGCGTTCGCGGCGGCTGGGTGGCGATTGGCGCGGCGAGGGATGAGCATCGCCTGGGGTCCGTGGAGCGAGACCGGCGCGGCGGCGAGCGAGGACATCCTCGCCCAGACACGCGACCGAGGCCTCGACGCGTTTTCCACGAGCGAAGGGCTGCGCTGGCTTGAAGCCGCTTTCGATCGCCCCGCCACGCAGCTCATCGGCACCCGGGTCGTGGACCCTGACGCGCTCAGCGGCGGCCGCGGTCGCCTGCTCGATGAGCTGCGGAGACAGGTTCCGGCCCCGACCTCGAAGCCAGGGTGCGACGCCGCGAAGGCGAACCGGCGCACCGAAGTCGCTCTGACTCCCGACGAGGCGGTCCCCGGCGCCGGGCCAGCAGCCAGGAGCCTCCTCGGCGGGTTCCACGAGACGCCCGTCGATGCATGTCTCCCGCCGGCGGACGACCAAATCCGCACCCTCCTCATTGAGTCAGTGGGCGCGCCCATCGTACCGCCCCGGGCGAGAGTGGGAACCGGTTCAATCACGTGGGTCGGAACGGAACCACCGCCAACGGAGGCGGGTGTGACCAGCGTGATCACGGACAACGCCGTCGATGACGTGGGCGCGGCGGTAGACTCCACCGCCATCGAAACGGCCGACACCGTCGAGACCAGCGTCGAGTCTTCCGGTTCAACGGACATATCACCGGCCGTCCCGCAGACAGCCAGCGCGGGCACCATCGCAGACACGATCCTCGATGAGCTCGACTTACTCGACGATGACGAAATCGAACGCCTTCTCCTGAAGAAGGTGAGACTGCCATGACCAACTCGTCCGACCTCCGAAAGCGCATCCTCGACCTCTCGCCCAATCGCGTCGCGCTCCTCGCCCTCGAGCTTCAGGAGCAACTCGACCGCGAACGGGAGGCGCGCGGTGATCCGGTAACCGTCGGCGGGACGGCACCGCGCGGGGTGATCCCCGGGGGCCGGCTCTCCACCGCGGTCCCGATCTTCGAGACGGTGCTCACTCCGCGGGAACCCTCGTGCCTGGACCAGCACCGATTCCGCGGCACGCCGATCCTCCCGGGGCCGTTCTTCGCCGAGCTGGGTCGCCGGGCCGCCACCGCGGCCGGGCATCCGGGCGGCACCGTGCGCGATCTCAGGATCCTGAGCGCGCTTGATATCCCCGACGAGGGTGTCCGCGTCCAGACGGTGATCGAGCACGGCGCGGGCGGAACCCGATTCCGCGTGCTCTCCGCGCGGAACGCGGAAGGCAATGACGGCGCGGGTAACCTGAATGGTACGGATGCCGCGGGTCGGAACGGAATCCCCCGAGGTGTGAGCCCGGATGCCATCGGAAAGGTCGACTGGGTCGAACATGCCACTGGCCTGATCTCGAACACCACCTCGACGAGTGGCTCGGCCGAGACCACCCCGCTCGCGGTGCCGCCCGGGGGATTCTCCCGCGTCGACGTGCAGGCCCACCTCGCTCTCGTCCACCGGCTGGGCTTTACCCTGGGCCCGGACGCCGCGCTCTACGATGGCCTTGAGATCGCGCGCCGACACGGCCGCGCAACGCTCCGGCCACCCGCGGACGGCACCGCGGGGCCGGTGGCCACCGCGCTTCTCGTCGACGCGGGCATCCAGCTCCTGGGCGCCATATCCGCCTCCACCGACGCCAGAAAGACCCGGATCCTCACGTCGATCCGCCGCATCGACTACATGGGCGATCCGCTGACCGCGGCGACGGCCACCGCGAGGCTCAGGCCGGGCGAGAATGGCGCGATGCTCGGCGACGTCGATCTGTTCGACGCGAGCGGCCGGCTCGTCGTCAGCGTCCGCGATGCGATGCTTGGCGTGGTGAGCGCGATGTCCGCGCCGAACCTGTCGTGGTTCCACGAACTCGTCTGGCGTCCGATCGCCGATACTTCGGGTGGCTTCGCCTCGACCGACATGGAGTCGGCGATCGGAGCGGTCAACACCGCCTGGCCCAGGCTCGCGGCCACCACCGGGCTGGCCGACTACGTCGACTGGCTCCCCTCGCTTCGGGATCGAGCGGCCGGGCACGCCTGGTGGGCGCTCACCCGGCTCGGCATGCCCACCGCGGGCGACGTCGGATCCGCTGAAGGACTCGTCGAACGCCTCGGGATCGCCCCGCGGTACCACCGGCTCGTCCCCCGGCTCCTGGAAGTGCTCGGCGAGACCGGCGTGCTCCGCCGGGAAGCCGACGGCTGGCGTGCCGTGGCCGCCCCGCCCTGGGCCGTCGGCGACGCGCCGGACGGGTGCGCGCCCGTTATGGATCTCGTCGATCGTTGCGGCGCAGTGCTCGACGGCATCCTCACCGGCGCCGTCGACCCGATCACCATCCTGTTTCAGGACGCGGGGGCCGACGTCACCCGCGCGATCTACCGCACCACGCCCTTCGGCCGCGCGTTCAACGGCGCCGTACACGCCGCGGTTCGCGCACTCGTCAGCGACCGACACACTGACCCGCCGCTCCGCGTGCTTGAAATCAGCGCGGGATTCGGGAGTACGACCGAGTCGGTGCTCGCTGCGCTCGACGGACGCCCGGCCTTCTACACGTTCACCGATCTCGCCCCCTCCCTGGTGGACCTCGCGAAGCGAAACATCGCTCCGCGCGAGGGCCTCGATTTCCGGGTGCTCGATATCGAAAGGGATCCGGTCGAGCAGGGATTCGACGCTGGCGGCTACGACCTCGTCATCGCCGCCAACACGCTCCGCGCCACCGCCGATCTCGGCACGGCGGTCCGCAATGCCGCCTCGTTGCTTGGCCCCGGCGGCATCCTCCTTCTCCTGCAGGGAACGCGGCCCGAGCCCTGGGTGGACCTCACCTTCGGTCTTACCCAGGGATGGTGGCGCTTCCGCGATCACGCGCTTCGGCCCGACCATCCGCTAATTGGGGTCGATGACTGGTCGACGCTCCTCGCCGACACCGGATTCACCGGGATCGTCAGCCTCCCCGCGGACGAACTCGCGGAGAACGCCGGCCAGGTCATGTTCCTGGCTCGGCGTCCAGCCATCGATGCATCCGCCCGCGACGACGACGCCAACCGCGTCCACGACGCGCGCGCGGATCGCAACCCCGCCGCCCTTGTGGCCGCCATGCGCCAAGTTGCCGAAGACGGGAGCGAGGGCGAACGCCTCTGGGTCGTCACCGAGAACGCACAGTCCGTCGCCGCCAACGATTCCCCCGACCCCGACGCCGCCGCCCTCTGGGGCCTCGGCCGCACGTTCGCCCTCGAACACCCCGACCACTGGGGCGGCCTGATCGACCTCGAGCCCGGTACCGACGAAACCCGCGCGCGCCGCCAGATCGAGGTCGGCATCGCCAACGCCGCCGACGACCAGATGGCGTTCCGCGACAACGTTCGCCACCGCCCTCGCCTGATTCCCGCCACCCCTCCGGCCGGCGACGAGCTGACAATCGCGGATGGCAACTACCTCGTGACGGGTGGGCTGGGTGGCCTCGGGCTGCACGTTGCGCGGTGGCTCGCGGAATCGGGGGCGGGGCGCGTGGTGCTCGTCGGCCGGTCCGCGGACCCGGCGGACTGGGCGGGGGATGATCCGCGGCAGGCGAGGCTCGAGGAGCTCGGCGCGCTACCCACCGAGATCGTGCTCCGTTCGGTCGATATCGCGGACCCGGACGCCGTGCGCGAACTGATGGCCGAGATCGACACGGACGACACGCCGCTTCGGGGAATCTTCCACGCCGCGGCGGTATTCGACGAAACGCCACTCGTGGAGCTGACGGAGGAGCGCTACAACGCGTTGATGCGGCCGAAGGCGTTCGGCGCGCGGAACCTCATCGAAGCGATGCGAGGCCGCGACCCGGACTTCATCGTCCTCTTCTCGTCGACGACGGCGCTGCTCGGGGTGGAGGGACTCGGTAGTTACGCCGCCGCGAACCTCTATCTGGACGCGATCGCCACGCGAGCCCGACGCGAAGGCGTTCCGGTGCTCAGCGTGGATTGGGGGCTCTGGAACGAGATGGGTCTCGCGCGGACGGAAGACGCGATTCGCCACGAGCGGTCCGGTTTCCGGCCGATGGCGAACCAGGCGGCGCTCGACGCGATGGCGCGGGCGATCGGCGCGGGCGCCTCGAACGCGGTGATCGCGTCCGTCGACTGGACGAAGCTGCGGGCGGTGTACGAGGCGCGCCGACCACGGCCGATCCTGGCGGAGCTCGGGCCGTAAGCTGGAAGCGAGTCAGAACCCCCCGGCCGGGACGCAAGCCCGTCGCGGTGGCGACCATGAACGTCATCGAAGCAAAGCCATCCCGACAGGGACAAAATGGCTCCGCATCCCGTTCAGGGCGGCGTGATATCCGCCGGCGAGCGCGGTTTGAGTACCCAGGTCCCTCCTCCGAGTGGCACGAGAAGACCCACCAGGTTCGCGCGCGCACCCACCTGCAGCACGTTGGTCGCGATGCCGGTGCCTCCGTCTATGCGGACCGTCACGACGCCCGTCCCGTCGTTGACCCCGAGCACCACACCCCCCGCCACCGGGTTGACTGTCTCGACGAGGGCGTTCCGGATCTGGACCAGCGCCGCGTCGAGCGCGCCGTCGTTGGCCGTCGCGGCGACACTCGTGTTCACCACCGTGGGTGGCGGCACCGGGGCCTGGCCGAGTACCGCGACGCTTGCGGGTGCGATCACCACCCGGCCCTCCCGAAGCGCGGTCACGCCTGAGACACGGACCTGATCGCCGGGGAAGACAAACGTCGTGTTGAGCGAGAGCGCCCGGATCGCGCCGGTCGCGTCGGCGAGGTGGAGACTGTTGTCGTCAAAGCCCGCGACGCCATTCAGCGCGACGCCGGTCACGGACACGGCGCTACCGATCGGAAGCGAGACGGCCGCCGTCACAGTCACAGGGGCAATCGACACAATCACGTCCGAACTTGCGCGCGGCCGCAGCGACCAGAGGCCCTCCGCGGCGATCGGAACGAGCACGCCCGTGACCGTGACATCCGCGCCGGGAACCAGCGGGTCCGCCGTGACCACGGAAACACTGCGGTCGATCACGACGTCGAGCACCCCTGAAGCGTCGCTCACCCTGACTCTGCGGCCGCCTTCGGGGAGGTTGGTGACGCTCAGCACGCGCGCTCCGACCACCGTAACGAGCGCACCATCCCACGCCCCGCCATTCGCGGAAGCCGCCTGGCTTGCGGTCCGCACGGATGGCGTCGGGGCCGAGCCGGCGCCGAGCGAGTACGCGGTCGCATCCAGCAGCGCCCTCCTCCCGAGCAACACACCGACGCGCCCCAGGATCCTCGCGCTGTCCCCCACCGCCAGTGGTCCCGACGACGACAGCGTTGCGGCCCGAGCCGAGACACCGTCATCCGTCAGGTGGACAAGCGAATCGCTGAAGGTTCGGACTGCGTTGAGCGCGATTCCCCTGATCGCGACGACCCTGCCGATCGGGGCGGTGGCAAGCTGCGCGGGGGAGAGCGTCGAATACCCTACTCCAACCTGTGCAGCCGTGGTGTCTCCTGGCAGAACATCGATCCACGCGGAGCCTTCACTCTCGAAAACCAGCGAGTCGCCGAGCGCGGAGGCGGGGACACCGATGCGGTACCTCCCCACCGGGACCGGACCGAATCGCGCCGTCCCGTTCGCCTGCACGGTCGCGTTCCCTACGGCCTGACTGGCACTCGAGAGGAGCGTGATCCCCAGACCCGTGGCGGGGACGTCCACGCCACTGTCGAACAGTCCGTTCCCGTTTCGGTCAACGTACATCGTGACGTCGATCCCACCCATGGCGTCGATGGCGATCGGGCCAGGGACTTCGCCGCATCCCGCGACGAGGAGGAGCGCGATCAAGGCGGCACTGTGCTTCTTCGAATCGATCCGCATCTCAGAACTCCATCCGGAAACCGACGCGGAAGACCCGCCCCGGGCTCAGCGACTCGATCGGTTGACCGAAGCCCTCGTTCACCAACAATGGCACGGTGACGGTGCCACCGGCCCCACGGACGAGCGCTGCGTCCGGATCCACCCGATAGAGCGCCGTATCGAGCCTTGAGCGTTCGGAACCGAGCAGGTTGAGCGCCTCGACGAGCAACGCACCGCGATACCGACCCGAATTGAGGACGCCGAGGGTAAGGCGAGCGTCGAGCGAGTGGAGAGCGTCACCGCGGCATCCGTTCCGGGTTGCATAGTCGCCATTGTCCGCCGAGAGGCAATCCCAACTCCCGACCACGTCATTCAAACCGGCGACCGAACGGTCGATGAAGGCGGGCTCGTTCCCGAACGTCCCGTCGCCGTCGGCGTCGACCCCGTTCTGGAACCCCGGCGTGAACGGATCGCCCGACCGGAAGCGATACAGGACCGCAAGCCTCGACCCCGGCACGACCGGAACCGGCACGTCCGCACCGACAAGAGCCCGGTGAGGAACGTCGAAATCCGACGTCGATTCCACCCAGTCGCCCGCGGATTCGGGAAGTCGCGGCGCTGGAGTCGGCTCGGCCGCGTACCCCCCGCCCGCGAACAGGTTGTCGATGGTACTCGAGAGCGTGTAGCTGGCGAAAAGCTCGGCACCTCCCGCGAGCCGGTGGTCCAGGCCCGCGGTTACGCCCTTGTACGTGGAGGTTCCATCCACCTCGATCGCCAGGACTCGGTCGAATCCGCTGAATCGTCGATTGGTGTCGCCGGCGGGAAAGAGCAGACCCTGCCGGGCTTCCAACAGCCCGAACACCGGCCGCCCGTACTGGTCGAACTCTCTCGCCTCAGCGTTCAGGTTGAGATCGGAGACGCGGGGCAGGAACTCA
Source organism: uncultured Gemmatimonas sp. (assembly GCA_964623785.1). Lineage (GTDB taxonomy): Bacteria > Gemmatimonadota > Gemmatimonadetes > Longimicrobiales > Longimicrobiaceae > WHSP01. The sequence continues at coordinate 15,294 of CAZUVK010000020.1, forward strand.
GTCCGCCGGAATACGCCGGAAAGCCGGAACACGGTGCTTGGACCGAGCGCCCGGCCGACGCCGAAATCCGCGCGGGCGGTGCGGGGACCCTCGAACGCCGAATTGAGAAGCGTCAGCGTGGAGGCATTCGTCCCGCCGGCCAGTGTGGGCGAGGGGTCCGGCCAACCCGAGAGCGAGCCGTACCCACGCTGCACGGTGCCGCCGCCGGCGCTGGCGAGCCAGTCCGCGAGGGTGACCGGATCGGCGCTCCCGGAATAGACTCCAGCGGAACCCCCGACCACCCAGGTGTGCCGGTCCTGAACGTCCCAGATGAATCCGAGCCGGGGACTCAGCCGCCACCACGTTTTCCCCACGTTGGTATTGTCGAGCCCGCTGGCCGCGAGCCACTGCAGGTTCCGTCCACCAGCCGCGCTCGGGAGGCTCTCAAGATCGAGTCGCGCGCCGAAGAGCAGATCGAAACCCGCGGCCGGCGTCCACGTGTCCTGCGCGTAGACTGATCCGCCGCCGGCAACGTAGCTGGCGTCACGCGCGGAAGGCTGGCTGCTGACGATGAACCCGTTGCCCGCCGCGAACTCCGGCGCGTTGGCGACCCAGATCCCGGTTTCCCGACCGCGGCCAACGTCCACGCCGCTGACGTTCCCCGCGATCCCGACCTTGAACCGGTGCGCACCACCCTCCACGTGTACGGTCTCGCTCATCCGCAGCACCCAGCGGCCGAAATCGCGAGGGCCGCCTCCCGCGGGGCCAAGCGAAAGCCCGCCCGCGCCGACCCGGGTCGCCCCGATCTGGCCGAACGGATCGGCTTCCGAGAAGGTCCTCGAGACCGTTTCGATTCCGAACCGCGCCTCCTGGTAGACGCGTTCGTTGAACCGGCTGGTGAGGGTACCATTGACGAGGATGTCCAATCCCTCGTGCGCGCGTGACCAGGCGTTGCCCGAGGGCGAGACCTCCACGGCAGGGGTCGGCACCAGGCCGAATCCGCTCCGGATGTCAAGTCTCGTCGTCGGCGACATCTCCCATACGGCGGTCGCGAAGCCGGAGATCAGGCTGATGGAACGATCCGCGACAGGAGCAAGCCCATAGACGTCGCGCGCGATCTGGCTCACGTCGTCGGAGGCCGTGCTCGTGGTGATCAACGGCTGCTCCATGCGGCGGATCACCTCCAGGCCGGCGGACACATATGCGGAGTCGGGCACGATCGGACCGGCCCAACGGACACCTGCTTCCAGGAGCTGGTCAATTGGTCGGATCCCGCTGTCGCCCTCCTGCCTGAGGCCAGCGCCCGACCATCGGCCGTACACATCCAGGCCGCCATCCTGGCGGATCGTCGAGCTCAGGAGTTCGATGCTGCCGCCGGCGTGACCAGCCCATTCGACATCAGGGTTGCCAGCCGTGATGACCGCCTGGCCGAACATCGAGAGAGGCAACGCCGCGCTCCGGTGGCTACCGGGCACGAGCGCGTAGCTGTCGAGCGCGCCGACCTGAACGCCGTCCACGCGGATCGCGCTCAGGGCACCCGGAAGGCCCTCGATCTCGAACCCGTCGCCGGCAGCGGTGGATAAGCCGAACAGGTCGGCGAGCCGCCGCTCCTCGAATGGAAAGCCCTGGATGCGGGAGCCCGACAACTCGGTCGCGCGGCCCGGCGCGACTCCGGCGAGCGCCCCGCCGGCGAACGCAACAGTGTCGACCCGTTCGAGCGGACCCGTGGAAGCGATGAGCACCACGGGAACGTCCACGCGGTTGCCCGGCCGGAGCGTGATCCCCACGACCACCCGCGGAACGTAGCCGACCTGCTCCACACGCAGCGAGTACTCGCCGGGCGACAGACCGGCCAGGTTCAGCGCACCGTCGCGCGGCGCCGACAGCTCCCGCGAGACACCGCCCTCGACTTCCGTGAGGACCAGGATCGCGCCGAAGATCGGCTGCCCGGCCTCGTCGGATACGCGTAGCGTCGTCGAGGCGCTGGTGAGGCTCTGCGCGGTTGCGAGCTGCGTGGCGCAGAGCAGTGCGGCGGTGGTGACCGCCAGCGCCGCGAAGCGGCTGGGGCGAGGCATGTATACGATGATGGTGTCCGGATGATTCGAATGGATCGCCTGGCAACGTCGCGGAACGGTTCGCCAGCGAGCCGGCCCGCGCGGGCGGACGTTTCGGTTTTGCGGGAATCGGACCGTCGGCCCGAACGCGGTCGCGGCGCGGGATTCACATGAATCGCGGGATCCACGCAACGTTCCCTTGTAGGGACGTCACTACAATTGTGGCAGAATACTGCCGCCAATGGATCGCCGCCATGGGGTCGTGGCCGCGTCTACCACCAGGGCAGTTGTTGCGCAACGACCGGCCCGATCAGATTGGCCACCGGCACCGGGAGACGGCGCCACGCGGACGAGGCCATTCGGGAAATCCGACCAGGACCGCCGTCATCGGCCCCTGATCGGCCGTGGACCATCCACCCCAGCGGAACGCTCTCGCCGCCCCACTGCATCTTGAACCGGTGCGTGCTCTCCCCCGGAGTGCACCGTCCGAAGTTGAAGACCCGCGCGCCGCGCTCGATCGCGCGCGACATGAACGCCCAGTAAAGGAGCATGTTCGGAGCATCGCGGCTATGCGACCGAAGCGACGAGGCCCAGGTGATCTCGAACTCCTCGCGGAAGAGGAAACCCGCGCCGGCCGCGACGGGCTCGCCCTCCTTGTATACGCAACCCACGATGAAACGCTCGGGGAACGAATTCGCCACGGACTCGAAGAAGCGACGCGGAAGCACCGGGGTCCCAAGATCGCGCATGTTGCGCGACCAGACGTCATAGAACGCCGGCAGTTGGTCCGCTCCGAACGCGGCTGTCATCCCCGCCTTCTGCGGGCGCCGAACCTGGCTGCGCACCTTCGATGGAAGGTCCGTCCACAGCGTGTCGGGGTCCGGGGGGAGGTTGAGCAGCACCGTCACCTTGCGGTTTGATGGCGAGGATCCTCCAAGCGGTTCGCGACAGCGCAGCTCGAGATGGCCACTCGGACCGTCCGTGAGCGCGATGGCGTAGTCCCGAAGGGCGGCCACTGCCTCGCCATCGCCGATGGGACCGCCGTCGTTCAGAAAGGGAACCGAGACGTACCGCTCGCCGAACGCGAAACTGCGCAGCCGTACGAGGGGGAGTACCCCGCGAATCGCTCCATTCGCGCCCCACGCGGCAAGGTAGCGCGGTTCCTGGCGCATCACGCGTGCGGCAATCTCACTCCATGCATGGAGATGGGAGAACGTCGCGCCGGGCGCCGCCTCGACGAAACGATCCCACTCCGCCGGATCGGAAAGCGGTGCCACGAGGACCTTCTGCTCGATACTGCCCTGAGGAAGATTCATGAGGCTGGTCCCCTCGCAAGCGGGGAGCCGGAAAGTCCGGTGCAAGGCCACGATCATGCGGTGTCTAGCGCAAGGGCGGCCCGGAAAAACGCTTATGGCGGCCCTGTTGGCTCCGAACAGCACCCGGAATGTGGCAAGCATGCAACGGCAGAGTGAGGCACGAGGTCCCCATTGTCGCTTCGTTTCCGACGCCCACCGCGGGGCACCCCTCTTGCCCGCGATTGGGGCCCGCAAGCACTGGTTGGAGAACTGCCGCCGATACTAAAGGAATCGTCCGGCGACGGAGCTGTCTTGTTCAATTCGCACGGCGAGTATCGCGGCGGGCGCCTCTCCGAATGGCCCGCGCTCATGCGTCACGATATGGAGGGTCGATGTATCTCGCGCTGGGACTGATCGCATTCGCGGCATTCGTCGTCGTTTATGCCTACGCGATCTATCCCCTCACGCTCAAGCTGCTGGCCGGAGCCCGTCGCGAGCGGGCGGTTCCGGCCGCGGTTGGACGCGACCAGGATTGGCCCGCGATCACACTGACGATCCCCGCGTACAACGAGGCGGCGCAGATCGAGGAACTGCTCGAAAGTGTGTTGCGCCTCGACTACCCCCGCGACCGGATACAGGTACTGGTGGTATCCGACGCCTCTGACGACGGCACCGACGAGATCGTACTGGGATACGCGGACCGCGGGATCGAGTTGCTTCGCATGCCGGTCCGGAGCGGGAAGAGCGCGGCGGAGAACGCCGCTCGCCCGCTGCTCCGCGGCGAGATCGTGGTGAACACGGACGCGTCGATCCGGATCGATCCGGGGGCGTTGAAACCGCTCATCTCGAAATTCCGCGATCCGACGGTGGGGCTTGCATCGGGTCGCGATGTGAGCGTCACGCGGGTCGACGGAGAGTTGAACGCGGGTGAGTCATCGTACGTGGGCTACGAGATGTGGGTGCGCGCGCTCGAAACGGAGGTGTCGGGGATCGTCGGCGCGTCGGGCTGTTTCTACGCCATTCGTCGAGAGCTGCACGGCTCAGAGGTTCCACCGGGACTGAGCCGCGACTTCGCCGCCGCGCTCGTGACGCGAGAGGAAGGTTACCGCGCGGTTACGGTGAACGAGGCGGTGTGCTATGTCCCGCGCGTGCCTTCGCTGAAGAGTGAATACCGACGGAAGGTACGGACGATCGCCCGCGGGATGGGGACGCTGCATTTCAAGCGACGATTGTTGAATCCGTGGCGCTACGGCGTGTTTTCCTGGATGCTCTTTTCCCACAAGGTTTGCCGGTGGGCCGCGCCATGGGCGGCCGTGCTGGGTCTGGTGGGCCTGCTACTGCTGGCACCCTCGGAGCCGCTGGCGATGGCGGCTGTGGTGGGCGCCGGAGGGCTCATGGCGCTAGCGTTCACGGGATGGTGCTGGCCGGAGGGTCGCAGGCCACCCCGGTTCCTCAGCATGCCCGCGTTCCTCGTGGCCGGCAACGTCGCGGTATTGCACGCGACGATCAAGGCGCTGCGTGGCGAGCGTCACGCGGTATGGGAGCCCACGCGGCGCGACGGTGCCGCGACCACTCATCACGCACTCCTCGACGGACACTGAGGATTGCGAGATCCGGAACCGCCAGCGAGATCGAGATGGTCGGTGGCGCTCCTCGCTCTTGGCGTGGCGGCGATCACGCTGGCCACGCTCGTCCCGATTCCGGGCGGGCGATCCGTTCCCGGCATCTGTGTAATTTGCGGCACCCTCGGCGGCTCCGACTTCATCTCCAACGTCATCCTCTTCGCGCCGTTCGGCTTTGCCCTGGCGTGGCGAGGCCATCCCCTCTGGCGCGCGGCGCTGATCGCCGGTGCCTTTTCGCTGGCAGTCGAGACAGCACAGATCGCGCTGATCACGGGACGCGACGCGAGCCTCGGTGATCTGATCGCCAACACAACGGGCGCGTGCATTGGCTGGGCGGCCGGCTTCCATCGCGCCTGGTGGCTGCGACGCGATCGGGAGATGCGCCGATGCATCGGCGTGACGGCGATCATCCTGGCCTCAATCACCGGCGGACTCGCGCTCTTCACCCCTTCCCTTCCTGACTCGACGTATTTCCTCCAATGGACGATGCGATTCCGCGGGATGTCGGTGTACGACGGCGCGGTGCGCTCCACGCGGATTGGCCCGCTGATTCTCTCCGGACCCGGTTCCATCGAGCGGACGGACAGCGTGCGGGCGATGCTCTTCTCCGAGCCGTTGGAGGCAGTCGTCACCGCTGGTCCGCCACCGCCAACACTGGCCCCGATCGTCAGTATCTACGATGACGCACAGCGTCGGATCATGCTGCTCGGCGCGGTGGAGGATGATCTCGTTCTGCAGTACCGGACCCTGGCCGACAATCTCCGACTCGATCACGCCGACCTTCGCGTCAGGGGCATGTTCCGACACGTGACCGCGGGAAACACCTTCGGTCTGACGTCCATGGTGAGCAGGGAGGGATACTGCTTCGAGGTTGAGGGGGAACGCGAGTGCGGCCGGGGATTTACGGCTGGTGATACGTGGTCCCTGCTCCAGTCCGTCAGCCTCGACGAGGAGAGCCGCGTCGCCATTGGGGCGATCTGGTTATGGGCGGTGTTTCTTCCGGCGGGGTTTCTCGCAACACGAAAGCGCACGCTGGCGGCGGCAACGCTCCTCGCGATGGTCGCACTGGCCGTCGTGCCCGTACTGCTCGGCTTTGTGATGACTCCCCTCCCCCAACTCTTCGGGGCGGCCGCCGGTCTGGTCAGTGGCGGGCTGGTCGCCCGCTACGCGAAGAGGCGCGAGATGGAATCTCCATCTCGCGCCTCCGCCGCCACCCGGGATCCGTAGTCCGGCGAACGTCAGGTTCCGTCGTTGCGGAACACCATGACCGGCACGGTGCGTAGCATGATGCGAAGGTCTTCCCGCACCGACTGCCGTTTCGTATACTCGAGATCGAACTCCACCTTCCGCCGTACGTCCTCGATGCACTCGTCGTAGGTCTGGTTGACCTGCGCCCAACCCGTGATGCCCGGAAGGATCCGCTGACGATCCTGGTACCGCTCGATCTTCTCCCGCAACTCCTCGAAGATCGCCGGCTGTTCGGGTCGCGGGCCGACCACGTTCATATCGCCCCGGAGAACGTTGATCAGCTGAGGCAACTCGTCGATCCGGAACTTGCGAAGAACGCGGCCGATGGGTGTGATGCGCGGATCACCCTTCTGGGCCCAGACCTGGCCTGCGTCAGGCGGCGCGACGTGCATCGTGCGGAACTTGTAGATCTTGAACGGCCGTCCTCCGATATCCCGCCGCCGCCGGAAGTGACCGCTGGTCGTCGAACGGCGGTCGAGCCCGACACGCTCCTGCGTATAGAATACAGGACCGGGCGACGTCAGTTTCACGAGCAACGCGATGACGAGCATCAACGGCGCCGCCAGGATCAGGCCGACGAGAGCGACGGCCACGTTCAGAACCCGGCGGGCCCGGTCACCACGTCGTTTAGGGCCAACGGCGGCCGGTTGAAATACGACCAGATCGCGAGGGACGATCCACGCACGATTCGGGGCGAACTTCACTGAATCGGCGACGGTTGAATCGCGTTCGAGGCGCACGGTACTAGACATTCGAACTCCGATGATTGATACAATTCCCGACTGCAGACTTCGGGTGGTCGGCAGAGTGGCGGGTGCAACGCGCATGCTCGCCCGCCGCGGAGCTTCCCATCCAGCCAAATATTTATGCGGTAACGACTTGTGAATTCGCCCCGGACTCGGACCCGGGCGCGGTTCGTGGCGGGGCAACGACTAGTGTGGGGATCCCACAACAACGCGAATCGACTTCGGTTTAGTTTCCGAGGCACCCGGCGTAGACTGCATCATAACGTTCACGCCACCGAACTGCGTTGAACTCGGTACCGAGTCGATCAACCGCCCGTTTCGAGCGTTCGAAGGCGCCGACGCGGTCCGACTGAACCCCGAGAATAGCGGAGGCGAGCGCCTCGGGATCGCCGGACGGAACGAGCACCGCTTCCCGTTCGGACACGACATCCGGAACGCCGCCGACGGGCGTCGCGACGATGGGAACGCCCGCAGCCATGGCCTCCAGGAGGACCATGGGCGTGCCTTCGGTCCGGGAACTGAGCACGAGTACATCCAGGGCGCGAATGAGGCGCCCGGCACTGTCGATCGCGCCGAGAAACCGGGTCGACTCGCTCACCCCGAGAATACCGGCCCGGGCGACCAGGCTGGAGCGCATGGGGCCGTCTCCGAGGAGGATCGCTTCGACCCTATTCGCGCTTTCACCCGCCAGGCGCGCGAAGGCTTCGAGGAATATGTCCGGCCCTTTCTCATGACTGAGCCTGCCGATGAAACCCACGCGCCAGGCGCTCGCGGGAAGATTGAGGACACGAAGGGCTTCGTCCCGATCGAGGAAGGGGATGGGGTCTGCCCAGGCATTCGGCACACAATGAACCCGTTCCGGCGGCACACCGCGCGCGATCAGATTCTCCCGCAAGGGTTTTGAGACGGCGACGACCGCGTCCGCTCGGCGGTAGGCACGTCGTTGAAGGTGCTCATAAAGTCGATTCTTCCAGTTGCCTCCGGTGAAGCCGTGCACGGTGGCGACGGCCGGGATGCCCGCCGAGCGAGCGGTCGGCCCATGCAGGACGTCGGTTCGGTAGCCATGTGTATGGACGATGTCGGGCCTGAGGGTGGCGCAAAGATTCCGCACCAGCGCGCGTTCGAGGCGATAGCGGCGGGTACCGACCTGAACGCGGTGTGTGTGAACGCCGCGCGAGGCGAGCGTTTCCATCAACGGGTCGCCGGTGTTCCCCGGGTCGAGGATCGCAGCGACATGAACCTCATGACTTGTAGTGGCCTGCTCGATACTCAGCGACTGAACGACTCGCTCAAGACCTCCGAACGGCGCGGGAGCAAGCAAGTGAAGGATACGCATGCGGGTCAAGTATATTGCGGCGTAGCAAATCAAGGAGGCCTTGCAAGGTACCGGTCGGATAGTGAGGAGCGCCACCCGGCACCCGCATCCCAAAGTGTGCGCGCCGAATCAATTCCACCCGCGGCAGGCCGGGCGCGATGTCGTTGTGCCGGGTTCCCGCGAGTGTGGCTCGGAGAACACATTCGCCTCGCACTCGCTGCAACTGCCAGACTGCGAACGCCGCCAGCCGTCACACCTACGCCAATCCTATCAATCAACCCTCTCGTTCACGCTCACGCTTTGAAGGCCGCCTGGAATCTTGTTTGGTGGTGAGAATTCAGTGTCCCGAGTGCTATCCGCGAACGCCGATCCCCAGCCTCGCCACTCGATACCTGCGCGGTTGTCGATTCGGGCATACGATCTGCCACTACACCGCCGACTGATTTCAGCCTGATCGTCTCGTCTTCGTCCCCGGATGTGACCGTGAAGAACCAAATTCGTTTCACAAGCACTTGGCTCCTTCTGGCCGGGGCACTCGTCTCCTGCGCCGACTTCTCTCCGACAGGGCCGGTGGCGGATGCGCCGTCGGTTTTCCTGGGCACCGGGGGCGCGCCGGTCGGCGACTACGTCGATTCCTTCGAAGGAACGGCGCTGGACGGCAATCGGTGGGTCGTGCTGGGCACACCGGGCCGCGCAACCGTCGACAATCGCCTGGAAGTGGGGGTAGCCCCGAGTACGGCGGAGGCGGTCAAGCTGGTGTACGGCCTGGACCAGAACTTCAGCGGATCGTCCTTCCACGCGGAGATCAGCAGGTACGCATCCGGCGCGAGTACGCTGGGGACCTTCCTGGCGGTGACCGATAGCAGCGAGCTCTCGTTCGTCATCTTCAACGCCTTCGGGGGGCAGCTGACCGCGTGGTACCGGTGGTCCGGCCAGGCGCCCGTGCAGCTCTCAGGTTCGCTGACGCTCGATCCGGTCGCGCATCGTTTCCTGAGGCTTCGGGAGAGCGCCGGATCGGTGCACTATGAGACTTCTCCCGACGGACAGAGCTGGACGACGCGTTGGACGGTGACGCACGCCTTCCCCAACGTCGGAGCACTGCGTGGGATGCTCGGCGTACAGGCATGGGGTGCGACGAGCAGCAATCCGGTAGGCGCGATCTTCGAGGGCGTGAACACGCTGGCGCCCGCGGCACCGCGTGATCTGACGGCGACCTTTGGAGGCGCGTTCACCCTCGACGTGTCGTGGCAGGACCACTCTGTAAACGAGACGGGCTTTGCGGTCGAACGGCGGGTGGCCGGCGAGTCGGTGTTCGCCACCATCGCCACCCTGGGCGCGAACGCCACGAGCTATCAGGATTCGGGCCTCACGGCGGACGTCACGTACGAGTATCGCGTGCGGGCACTGGGCGCCTCCGGCACCAGCGACGCATCACACGTAGCGGAAGCGACGGCACTCGGCGAGCCACCGCCACTTCCGCCGTCGCTGTCGACGCTGAGCGATTCCTTTGACGGGTCTTCGATCGACCTGGACCTCTGGGAGGTGATCGGTCACGAGTCGAGCATCTCATTCGACAACCGGCTCGAGCTGGTAACGCGTCCCGGAGTGAACGAACACGTTTTCGCCCGCAACCGCCTGCCTTACAGCTTTGAAGGCGCAACCTTCAACGTCGAGGTGAGCCAGTACTCCACAGGTACGAGCACGACCGAAACCTTCCTGGGCGTGTACTCGACGGACGAAGAGGAGTACGTCGCGGTTTCGATTCACAACAACACCATCACCGCCTGGTACAAGTGGCGGCACCAACAGAATTTCACGCAGCTTCCGGGAACGCTCACGCTCAACCCGGCGCAGCATCGGTTCTACCAGGTCCGGGAGCAGAACGGGATGGTCTACATCGAGACGTCCGCGACCGGCCAGAACTGGGTGATGCATTGGACGACGGACCATGAGTTCACCGACCTCCACGATCTGCACGGCTACCTCGGGGTGGGCACATGGGGCACGCCCAACTACAACCCGACCGTTTCGTACTTCGAGGGAGTGAACTCCCTGGTGCCGGCCTCGCCGCGCCAGCTCGCGGCGACCGGCAGTCCGGAGTCGGTGCAGCTTGTCTGGGAGGACCGGTCCGTCAACGAAAGTGGGTTCCAGATCGAACGGCGAATCGCGGGTACTCCGAACTTCTCGCTGGTTACCACCACCGCCGCCAACGTCGCGTCGTACCTCGACGAGGGATTGAGCGACGGCGTGACCTATGA
>CAZUVK010000021.1:0-25226 GCA_964623785.1 uncultured Gemmatimonas sp.
ACAAGCGTCCGATGATGAGCGACCTCCGGGAGAGCGGCGCGCTGGAGCAGGACGCTTGTCCGGCCGGGACTCCACCGCTCGGGAGAGCTGAGAGAGCGCGACCACGGGAAGGTCGAGCTCCTTCGCGAGCGATTTCAATCCACGCGAGATCTCGGATACTTCCTGCTGCCGGTTCTCGGTCCGGCCGTTCGACCGCATGAGCTGCAGGTAGTCGACGATCACCATGGAGAGATCCGGGCGGTCGGCCTTGAGGCGGCGCGCCTTCGCGCGCATCTCCAGGACGGAGATCGCGGCCGAATCGTCGATGTAGATGGGCGCGATGTTCAGCAGGCCGGCAGCGTGGGCGAGACGCGGATAGTCGTCGTCACGCAGGCGACCCGTCCGCACTCGGCCCGCGTCGACCCGCGCCTCCGAGGTCAGCATTCGCTGGACGAGTGACTCCTGGCTCATCTCGAGCGAAAAGAACGCAACGGGTCGCTGCGCGACGATCGCCGCGTGCTGGGCAACGTTCAGGATGAACGCGGTCTTCCCCATCGACGGACGCGCCGCGACGATGAGCAGGTCGCCCTTCTGGAATCCCGCCGTCTTCTCGTCGAGATCGGCAAAACCGGTCGGCACGCCGGTAATCGACGAGTTGGTCTGCGAGAGCTTCTCGATCTGCTCCATCGCCGTCCAGAGCAGCTCCTTGATCCAGACGAATCCTTTCCGCTCGTGGCTCTGCGCGATCTGGAAAACCTTCTGCTCCGCCTCGTCGAGCAGGCTTTCCACCTCACCACCCGGCTCATATGCCGATTGGATGATCGAGGTGCCCGCTTCGATGAGCCGCCGAAGCACGGCCTTGTCGCGTACGATCTCCGCGTGGTACTTGATGTTCGCGGCCGTCGGAACCGCGTCCAGGAGCTGCGCCAGATATGGCGTGCCGCCGACCGCCTCGAAATCGCCTGCCGACTTGAGCTGCTCCGCGAGCGTGACCGAGTCGATGACTTCGCCCTGTTCGTACAACCGGCGCATCGCCCGGAAGAGACGTCGGTGCGCCTCCCGAAAGAACATGGTGTCATCGACGACCTCGATCGCGGCGGCGACAGCGTCAGCGTCGATGAACATTCCACCGAGCACGGACATCTCCGCCTCGAGCGAGTACGGCGGCCTACGTTCGGCGAGCGCGGCTGTCGCCGCGGATGTTCGCGTCGGAGAGGTGATGGCGGACGGGACGGACGACATTTCGGATACCGCGGTTGCACTTGAATGCCTCGGAGCGCCGACCGACTGACGGCACTCGGTGGGCGTCGCTATGAATCGAGCGTGGCGCGCAGGCGCTGCAGGTCTTCCCAGACGGGACGGATCCAGCCTGGATTCCGGAGCAGCGCGGCCGGGTGGTACGTCGGAACGAGCGGCATCCCGCGATACTCGTGAACCGATCCCCGCAATCTGCCGATCGGCTCCGTGGATTCAAGGAGGGTCTGCGCCGCGAAACTCCCCACGGCGAGGATCGCCCGTGGGCCCACGTGGTCGAGCTGACCATGAAGGTAAGGCGAGCACGTTCTCACTTCGTCCGCCTCGGGATTCCGATTCCCGGGCGGCCGGCACTTGATCACGTTGCAGATGTAGACGGCATCCCGGGGAAACCCGATCGATAGCAGCAGCTGGTCCAGCAGCTTCCCCGCCCGGCCGACGAACGGCTTGCCCACGCGATCCTCATCCGCGCCCGGCGCCTCTCCGACCACCACCAGTCGCGCGTCCGGACTGCCATCGGCGAAAACAACCTGCGTGCGGGTCTCGGAGAGTCGACAGGCGACGCAACCGCGCGCGACAGCCCCGAGCTCCTCGAGCGTCCGGATCCCGCTAAGGGTGACCGGTTCGCCCGAATACGTGCCCGTACCGGCGGCGCGAGGGGAGGCGCGCTCAGGCGGCACCGGGCGGGCCGGGGCATCGGCCGTGGTCCGGCCTCGCGCGGGGCCGGCGCTTTCGGCGGGTGGCGGTCCGATCTCACCGACGCGCAATGCGTCAATCGCCGTTCGCTTCAGGATCACTTCGGTCTCGCCCAGTTCCCTGCGCTGACGGAGGTAGCGGGCGAGCAGTTCGCCAGCCTCGCTCATGGTTCCGGCGTCCGGAGATCAGCGACACGGCGGAGGATCCGTTCCGCCACCTCTTCCTTCATGAGAAGCGGAAGTTCTTCGGTCGTTCCGACGCGATCCAGAATCGTCACCCGATTGGTTACGACCTCGAATCCGGCCCCGGCCCCACGAGCGTCGTTGAGGACGAGGATGTCCAGGTCCTTGTCCACCAGCTTCCTCCGCGCATTCTCGAGCGGGTTCTCCGTCTCCAGCGCGAACCCGACGATGATCGCGCCAGGCCTCCGCTCGGCTCGAGTCGACCGGAGAACATCCGCGGTGGACTCGAGTTCGATGGTCGGGGGCGCGCCAGCGCCCTTCTTGATCTTCTCCGGGGCCGACGACACGGGGCGGAAATCCGCGACCGCGGCGGACATGACCAGTACGTCGGCGGCCGGCAGGAGCGACCTCACCGCATCGTGCATTTCAGCGGCGGTTTCCACATCGACGCGTCGGACTCCGATGGGTGTGTCCAGGTCGGTGGGTCCGGAGACAAGCGTAACGTCGGCCCCGAATCTGCGCGCGGTCGCCGCGATTGCGTACCCCATCCTGCCGGATGACCGGTTTCCGATGAACCGGACGGGGTCGATCGGCTCTCGCGTTGGCCCGGCCGTGACGAGGACGGTCCGGCCCGCGAGCGGCGCATCCCCGGTGAGCAACCTGGCCACCTCGGCAAGGATCACCCCTGGTTCCTCCATTCGTCCCCGCCCGCGTCCCTCGCCCCAGGCGAGCAACCCCTCGGCGGGTCCGGCGATCTCGTAGCCGATCAGCGAGATGCGTTCGAGGTTCGCGCGAGTCTGTGGATGCGCGTACATCCGATCGTTCATCGCGGGGCAGACGAGCACGGGGGCCGATGTCGCGAGCAGGATCGTCGTCAGGAGATCGTCGGCCATGCCGGCGGCGGCGCGGGCCACGAAGTTCGCGGTGGCCGGCGCCACAACGACCACATCCGCCTCCCGCGCGAGTCGGATGTGCGCGAGCGGGTCTCCCGCTTCGTACATGTCGGAGTAGGTCGCTCGGCCGGTCAACGCCTCGAATGAGAGCCGCGTGACGAACTCGAGCGCGCCGCGGGTGAACACGACATCCACCTCGGCGCCCGCCAGCGTCAACTCCCGGGCGATTTCAACCGACTTGATCGCCGCGATCCCGCCGGTCACCCCGAGCAGGATCCTGCGGCCCGCGAAGGGCGGTCTGGCGAACCGCTCGGGCGCGCTCATTACCGGGAACCGAGGCTCGCGGGCCGCCCCGCCATTACCCCTCGGTCGTCGCCTTGCGAGCGGTGAGCTTGTAATCCACCTCACCGCGAGCAACCGCCTCCAGCGCGGTCGTCGTCAACTTCTCGCGCATCTCGCCGACCACGGGCTCCTCCGCCACCTGACCGCGCCGGAATTCATTGAGGTTGCGCGCGTACTTCGCAGCGACGAGAACGCCGAGGTACTTGCTGTCCGTCTGGGCCGAAAGGGCCCCGGGCGTAACCACGTGCATGTTCTTCCCTCGAATCTCGGTTATTGTTCAGGGTGCTCGCCGAGGCCGGCGCCGATCCCGTCCACCAACCCGGCGATATGCGTCTTCAGGTTGGAGATCCTGGATACTCGTCCCGCCTCCGCCAGCAGAATCCTCTCGACCGCGTCCACCGCCGCGGAAAGGTCCTCGTTCACGACGACGTAGTCGAACTCTCCCGCCGCCTTCAACTCATCTCGCGCCGCCGCCAGACGACGCTGGCGAACCGCGGCGTCCTCGCTCCCCCGTAACGTGAGCCGGCGGATCAGTTCCTCCGCGCTCGGCGGAAGAACGAAGACCGACACGGATTCCGGAACCGACTGCTTGACCTGCCGCGACCCCTGCACGTCGATGTCCAGCAATAGAAGATGGCGCCGACCACGGGCTTCTACAAGGTTCGATGCGGGTGTGCCGTAGAGATGGCCATGAACCTCGGCCCACTCGAGCAGGGCGCCGGAAGCGACCATCTCACGGAACTCCCCCTCGCTGCGGAAGTGGTAATCGACACCGTCGCGTTCACCGGACCGGGGCGGCCGCGTTGTGCACGAGGTCGAGAACTCGATATCGGATCTCCGTTTCCCCAGTTCGCGCGCGATGCTCGTCTTCCCCGCGCCCGATGGCGCCGCGAGGATCAACGGAAACCGCTCGTACGAGAGATCCGGACTCGACACGCTCATTCGACGTTCTCCACCTGCTCCCGCAGCCGCTCGATCTCGTCCTTCAGCGACACGACGAGGTGGGCGATCCCCGCGTCGTTCGCCTTGGATCCAATCGTGTTCGCCTCCCGGTGCATCTCCTGGATGAGGAACGAGAGCCGCTTGCCCACCGCGTCCTCCGCGGGCGCGTCGAGAAGCTCGAGAAAGAGTTCGTTGTGCGATCTGAACCGGACCAGCTCCTCGTTGACGTCCCATCGTTCCGCGAGGAGCGCGATCTCCTGGGCCAGACGGCCTTCATCGAGCCTGATTCCGCCGGCCAGTTCCGCCACCGCGGCGGAGATGCGGCGGCGTTCCGCGACGAGGCGCTCGGGGGCGCTGCCCTCGATGGAGGCAAGGGCGGCCTCGATCGCCGTCAGCCGGCCCCGGAGATCGATGCTCAATCGAAGGCCCTCGTCCTCCCGCATCCGCACAACCTGACGGGCCGCACCCTCCACGATCACCCGGATCTCCTCCGGCTGGACCTCCGCGACGATATCCGATTCGTCCGCACGAACGATGATGTCGTTGAACCTCGTTAGAAGGGCCAGGTCGGGCGTCCCGACGACTCCGAATCGCTCGCTGAGTTCGCTGAAGATCCCCATGTACGCCTGCACCCGCTGTTCGTCGAGCCTGTATCTGACCTCGCCGCCCGCAGCCCCATCGATGTCCCACCGGATCGTGCAGTTGACGTGGCCGCGCACGAACGGTCCCCGAAGCCATTCGCGGACGTCATTCTCCCATCGCGCGAGTGACCCGGGCACCCGGACGTTGACGTTCAGGTATCGGTGGTTGACCGTTCGAAGCTCCACCCGCAGCGGACCCGCCGCCGTCGGGCCACTGGCCTCTCCGAACCCCGTCATGCTGCGAATCATTCCCGTCGCTCCGGCCTGGTCGTGTCGTCTCAGTTGCGGAATCGCCAGCTCGCGCCGTAGATGATCCGCGGCTGGGGAATCGGCGAATTCGGGAGCGGCAACCCGGTCCGCTCCCCCGTCATGTTGTCCCAGATGATGAATGCCTCGACGTCGATGATGCGGATCCGAACATCGAGGTTGAATGACAGGGCTATCGGCAGCGTCGGATCGGTATCCGTTCCGAACGGTACGATCGCCGGGCCCCGGCGAACGAGTTCCACTCGCGCGAACGGCTCGAACTGGCCGCCAATATAGACTTCGTGGAATCGGAGACCGAATCTGCCGAGGTCGGCCGGGGCATACGCTCGATCGGCGCCGCCCACGGAGCGCGTATACCACCCATCGACCCTGAGCGCGTTCCGGCCAGGGAATACCGGAACGTCAAAGTACGCTTCGACCGCGCGCAGGGAACCGGTCGCGAAGGGCGCGACCTCGATGTCGAACGGCAGGCCGAAACCCGAGACCTCGGTGGATGCCGCATCGAATACGGCCACGCCCGCCCTCCCGAGGTTGCCCGCCAACTCGATTCCCCCGCGGAACGATCTCGCGTCGGCCGAGCCCGGTTGGAATACGAGTTCCGGGTCCTCTTCCTCGATTGGTGTCGGCAGGTACCGAACGGTGTGAACCCTGGACCCCACCTCCGCGGATCCGAACAGGGCCAGAATCGGGTGCGGGTTGAACGCCCCGGTCACCTTGAGGGCCGAGCCCGACGCCGGTTCACTCGACTCGATCCTGGCGGACGCCTCCAGGCGCGCCCGCTCGAACGGCCGATACGCCGCGCGCGCCTCGAACTGCAGCGGCACTGACACCAGCGGCGCCTCGCGGGCGGCCCGAAAACGCAGACCACCCGTGACAGTCAGCGACTCGGTCGTATAGGCCGCTCGCGCAAGGCCCTGCACGTCCTTCCGTACCGCCTCGACGAGCGGGTCCGTCTCGTCATCGCCATCGTCAGTCACCGCCAGGTCGTCCTCGACATTGGTCGTACCGACCAACGCTTCGAACACCAGACGTTCCCCGCTCATGGCCCTTCCTCGCAACACCAGGTCGGAACGGGTCGATTGCAGCGGAAACTCCGATCCGGCCCGGTCGAGCGTCGTCGATCGATACTCGATCTGCAGACCCGTCGACGCCGTCGGAACGGTCGCGAACCGGAAGTTCACGTTCCGCGCGGCGTACGCCTCGCGAACGCCCACACCACCAGTCTGAATGAGGTCGAATGCGGCGGTGCCGACCGAGCGCGCGCCAAAGCCGCGGCTGAACATCGTACGGAGGAGGCGATTCTCCTGCGGCCCGGTCCCGATCTGCACGATCGAGTACGGCTCGACTCCCTCGAGCCGGAAGCTCTCCACGTCGACCCGGATCTCCGAGAGACCCCGTTCGACCGTGACGCGATTCAGATCCACCATGGAGATCGCGTCGAGCGGATAGGCGGCCGCGTCGTACGGGTCCAGCTCGTAGCCGTCGATCCGTACACGGATCCGCCCGCCCCCCATCCCCGCGGCCGTCAAGGCATCGGGCCGGCCATAGCCCCCCGCCCGGTAGACAACCATCCCCGGGAGGCGCTCGATGAAGTCGAGGAGCGTGAGGCTCGGGAGCAGCGCCAGCTCCTCCCGCCCCCAACTCCAGGTCGCGGAACTCCACCCGAACGCCGCGGGCTCCGGGAAATCCGGGATCCGGGGCACCGGCGCCGTGGATTCCGCGGCTTCCCGGATCGCCTCGGGGATCGTGTCGCTCCCGACCTCCTCCGGCGGGATCGGCACTTCAACCGTGTCGGTCGGAATCGTGTCAGGGGGCGGGGGGACGGTATCAGGCACCTGCGCGCTCGCGAGCGCCGCCGTGAACGCAGTCGCCAGAAAGGCGGCGAGCCAGACCCGCCCTCGGGATCTGGCTCGCGCGTGTCCAACACCCATCATCTCAACCCGCACGGCTGCGCACCCACTCCACCAGCAGCCGCGTCGGCACGCCGGTCGAGCCTTTCACGCGGTAGGGTACCTTCCCGTCTCCGTCGGCAGTTCCAGCGATGTCCAGATGCACCCATGGTGTCTCTCCGACGAACTCGCGGAGGAACCATGCGCCCGTGATCGTGCCGGCTGGCCGTCCACCCGTATTCTTCAGGTCCGCGTAGTCCGACTTCAGCTGCTCGCGATACTCGTCGAACATCGGAAGCGGCCAGACTCGCTCATGAACCCGATCGCCCGCGGCCCGCACCTCGGCCAGGAGCGACTCGTCATTGGTCAGGCCCGCCGTCGCGTGCTCGCCGAGAGCGATCACCACCGCGCCCGTCAGCGTCGCGGCATCGATGATCGCCGCCGGCTCGAAACGCCGCGCGTAGGAGAGAGCGTCCGCCAGGATCAATCTGCCCTCCGCGTCGGTGTTCACCACCTCGATCGTCTTTCCGAGATGGCTCCGGACAATATCGCCCGGCTTCATCGCCGACCCGGACAGCAGGTTCTCCGATGTCGGAACGATACCGACCACGTCGATCGGGAGATCGAACTCCGCGATCGCCGACATCGCGGCCAGCACGGCCGCGCCGCCGCACATATCGAACTTCATGTCCTCCATGCCGAGCGCGGGTTTGATCGAGATCCCCCCCGCGTCGAACGTCAGACCCTTGCCCACCAGGACCAGCGGTTTCCCGCCCTCAGGACCCTTCCGATGCTCCAGAACGATCAGGAAAGGCTCCTGTTCCGACCCCTGTGAGACCGCGAGTAGGGCGCCCATCCGCTCCCTTTCGAGGTCCGCCCGGCCAAGAATCTCGGCCTTCATTCCGTGCCGTGCCGCCAGCTCCCGAGCGACGTGTGCCAGGTACGTGGGAGTCGCGACGTTCCCGGGCAGGTTCCCCAGCCGCCTCGCCAGATTCTCCGCGTCGGCCATGATGCGACCCACACGGACGCCACTTTCGACCGGCTGAACCTCCTCCGAGTAGGGCAGCAGGACCTCGACCCGCGCGATCCGTCGCGGCTTTCGATCCGACTGAACCTCGCTGCGCATCTCGTCGAAGGTATAGCTGCCGAGGATGGCACCCTCCGCCGCCGCCTGCCCGGACGCCGCCGGCGTCAACTTCTCGGCGTCAGGCGTCTCCGGGAGGACCAGCGACACGCGGTCGACCCCAAGCCGGATCCCCTGCTTGACCGCGGCCGCCGCCACACGTCGCAAACGCTCCCCGTCGAACCTGTCACGCGCCCCCAGCCCGACAACGAGAATCCGCTCGGCCGAGGTTTCGCCGTCCCTGGGGTAGAGCAGCAGCGTCTGACCGTCGCGCCCGACAAAGTCGTCGCGCTCGATCACGCGACGAATCTGGCCACCCAGAGCCTCGTCGACCGAGGCGAGTGTTCCGGTCAGCTCGCTCGCGCCGTCGCCCTCAAAGGCGCCGAGGACAAGGAGCGGCGTCGCGTGGGCCGCGGGCTCAGCCCGCGACACCACGACTTCGATCGTTTTGTCTTCCATCGTTTCCGCGTCGGGTGTTCCCCGTGGATCACATGTTCCGGATCATCGCCCTGCCGAACTCCGACGTCGAGACCTTGGTCGCGCCCTCCATCAACCGATGGAAGTCGTACGTCACGGTTCCCTGGTCGATCGCCCCCTGCAGTCCCTTCAGCACCAGGTCCGCCGCCTCGCCCCAGCCCATGTAGCGAAGCATCATCTCGCCCGACAGGATCACCGAACCGGGGTTCACCATGTCCTTGCCCGCGTACTTCGGCGCCGTGCCGTGCGTGGCCTCGAAGATGGCGTGGCCCGTCACGTAGTTGATGTTCGCGCCCGGCGCGATCCCGATCCCGCCAACCTGGGCCGCCAGGGCGTCCGAGATGTAGTCGCCATTCAGGTTCAGTGTTGCGATCACATCGTACTCCCGACCGCGGGTAAGGATCTGCTGGAGGAACGCGTCGGCGATCGAGTCCTTGACGATCAGCTTGCCGGCCTGCTCGGCGGCCCGCTGCGCGTCGTTGGCGGCGCCTTCCCCGCTCGCATCCTTGATCCGATCGTACTCGGCCCGCGTGAAGACCTGGTCGCCGAACTCGCGCTCCGCAAGCTCGTAGCCCCACGTCTTGAAGGCGCCTTCCGTGTACTTCATGATGTTGCCCTTGTGGACGAGCGTCACCGACTTCCGGCCGCTGTCCAGCGCGAAACGGATCGCCGCCCTGACCAGACGCTCCGTGCCCTCGCGCGATACGGGCTTGATCCCGATCCCCGTCGTGTCCGGGAATCGCACCTTGCTGAACAGATCGGGGAAATGCTCGCGGAAGAGTTCGATGAACTGCGCCACCTCCGCGGTTCCCTCCTGGAATTCGATCCCCGCGTAGATGTCCTCCGTGTTCTCCCGGTAGATCACCATGTTGATGTCTCCCGGAGCCTTCACGGGCGATGGCACGCCATTGAACCACTGGACGGGCCGGACGCAGGCGTAGAGGTCGAGCTGCTGCCGGAGCGCGACGTTCAGCGAGCGGATTCCGCCACCGACGGGCGTCGTGAGCGGCCCCTTGATCCCCACGAGGTACGTGCGGAACGCATCGAGCGTCGCTTCGGGGAGCCAGCTGCCGGTGAGGTCGAAGGCCTTTTCGCCGGCGAGAACCTCCATCCACTGGATCTTCCGCTCGCCGCCATACGCCTTCTCCACCGCCGCGTCGAGGACGGGCTGTGATGCCGCCCAGATGTCGACTCCGGTGCCATCACCCTCGATGAACGGGACGATCGGGTTGGAAGGGACCTGCAGTTGCTCGTCGCTTATGCTGATCCGGGCACCCTCGGCGGGCACCACAGGACGCCAGTCGTTGGTCATTTGTCGTTACTTGCCGGGTGGAGGAATGAACTCTCTGTTCAAAAGAAATTCGGGGCGCGGCGGGCAGACCGCGGCGCCCCGAATCAACATCGGCGCCGTGATCAGCGCGCGTCGATCGGCTCGACTCGCTGTCCGCGCGGGCCCTGATAATCCGACTGCGGCCGGATCAACCTGTTGTTCGCGTACTGCTCGAAGAGATGCGCCGTCCAGCCGGTGATCCGCGAAAGCGCGAAGATCGGCGTGAAGAGATCCATGTCGATCCCCAGCGTCGTGTAGACCGAGGCGGAGAAAAAGTCGACGTTGGGATAGACCTTCCGGCCGCGTGCCTCCATCTCGACCGCCATCGCCTCGCGAACACGGTCGGAAAGCCGGAGCCACTTGGTGTCCTGCCCCGCCATGATCTGGTCAGCAAGCTCGCGGAGGACGGTGGCGCGCGGATCGGTCGCCTTGTAGACGCGATGCCCGAATCCCATCACCCGGCCCTTGCCCTCGAGGGTCCGTTTGACCCACTCGGCGGGATCCTCGCCGCTCGTCTCGATCGCGTCGAGCATCTCCATGACCCGCGTGTTGGCCCCACCGTGCAGCGGACCCTTCAGCGTTCCGATCGCGGAAACGATCGCCGAGTACATGTCCGAGAGCGTCCCGGCCGTGACCCGGGCGGAGAACGTCGACGCGTTCATCCCGTGCTCCGCGTGGAGTACGAGCGCGGCATCCAGCGTCCGAACCCGAAGGTCGTCCGCCAGTCCGCCGTTCAACATGTAGAGGAAATTCGCCGCCGTGGAGAGGTCCTTCCGGGGAGCCACCGGGTCCTTGCCTTTGCGCACCCGGTCGAACGCCGCGATGATCGTCGGAATCTGCGCCGTCAGCCGGATCGCCTTGCGCCGGTTGGCCGGCTCCGAGTTGTCGTCCGCCTCGGGATCGGTCAGCGCCATCGCGGAGACCGCCGTGCGCAGCGCCGCCATCGGTTCGGCGCCCTTCGGGAACCCGCGCACGATCCCCAGGACGTAGTCGTCGAGGTCGTTTTGCGCCGCCAGCTGCCCGTTCAGTTCTTCCAGCTCCGCCCGGTTCGGAAGCCGCAGGTTCCAGAGGAGAAACGCTACTTCCTCGAAGGTCGTGTTTCGGGCGAGGTCGTCGATATCGTAACCGACATAGATCAACTCGCCGTTCTCGCCATCGATCCAACTCAACTTCGTCTGTCCGACTACGACGCCTTCGAGGCCGGTATTCGTGGTCATCTTCTGGTTCCTGAACCTTAATTGAACCTGTCGGCGCCGACGGTCTTCACCGCCGACTCCGGAACGTGACATCGCTCATGCGGGGGCGCCTCCCCGGCCGCGTCGCGGCGACAGGAAAAGGATTGAATCGAGGCGGGCAGTATAGGTTTCCGGGCCCACAGAGGCAAGTAACGGGCGGCTGGTCACGAAGGCGGGTGTCCCGACGGCCACCTTCGCGGCTGGAAGGACCGGGAGCGACTCAGACCCGGGCCGCCGGCGCGTCATCAACGATGCGCCCGCGACCCTCTACCACGCCGATTCAACCTCGATCTGGCATCTTGCGCAGAGCGCCGCGTACGGGAGCACGCTCAGCCGCTCGAAACCGATCTCGCCGCCACAGCGCGCGCACATCCCGAACGCCGACGGCTCCGAGTATAGTCGGCGCAACGCTTCGTCGATGTCGTAGAGGCGTCGGCCCTCCACGCTGGCCAGGAGAAATTGCTTCTCCTGCTCCATTGCCTCGGTCCCGATATCGGCAGGGTGGAGCCGGTACATTGTCAGTTCGCCCGTATCCTCGAGCATCGAGGTCTCCCGCGATCGGTCGAAGTCCCGTATCGCGTCCATCGCCCGAGCCCGTTCATTCTGGAGGCCTCGTTCCAGCTCGTCGCGTTCCTGGGGGGTGAGCATCCTGCGCCTTCCTGCTACTTCGGATGTACGTTCGGCACCGTCCGGGAATCCGCCCGTCCGGCTTCGTCGCCCGCCGGACTTTCAAGCTCCGTGCCCATGACATACCGGGGACGAAGCGTGAACAACGAATCAGAAGGGTGAAGTGCTTGCGTCTCCTCGGGTCAGGCCCGCCCTCGGAGATCACACACGAGTCCGCCGCGGATGCCCGCCATACCTCTCCCTTCACACCTCTCCCTTCGAGTCCCCCAGTACTGGAAAGGGCCGCAACCTCGTAACTGGTTGCGGCCCTTTCCAATACCGGGAGGGGGACTCGAACCCCCATGCCTTGCGGCGCTCGATTTTGAGTCGAGTGCGTCTACCATTCCGCCATCCCGGCGACACCCTGGGGCGAACGCTGCCAGCGACCGCCCACGACACGCGGAAAGGTACCGGATCAGGCGGCTTTCCTCAAGCCGTCTGACGGACCGGACGACCACGCTCGCGCTTGCACCCACCGGACCAGCGGGGTACGTTTGAACGAACGTTCGAACCAGGCGCTAAGCCATCGGCCGAGCGGGGATTAACCACGCCGTCCCTTCCGTTCGTCCCAGAGATGCAAGCTGATCAATCGCCGTTCGACGAAAAACTTGGCGCAATCCTCTCCGCCGCGGCGGTCGTCTTCGCCGAGAGAGGGTATCACAACGCGACCATTCGTGAAGTCGCCCGGGCTTCCTCCGTGAGCCTTTCGGGCCTATACTACTATTTTCAGAGCAAGGAAGAACTCCTCTATCTCGTCCAGGACCATGCCCTGGAGAGCCTCATCGGCTGTCTCGTCGATCGGCTGAAGGGTGTCACCGACCCGGAACGCCGGCTCAGGATCCTCATCGAGAACCAGCTGACATACTTCGTCAGCAATATGGCGGAGATGAAGGTCCTTTCGCATGAGGCGGGGTCGCTCGAAGGCGACTACCGACGCCAGGTGAACGCGCGCAAACGCCAGCTCACCGTCATCGCCACCGATATCCTCCGCGACCTCCGGCCCTGCTCCGAGTACGACTCCCGCGTCGCGACCTTCGCGTTGTTCGGCATGATGAACTGGATCTACAACTGGTACCGCCCGGAACGCGACGTACCGGTTGCGCGCCTCGTCGGCGACATGACGGCCATCTTCCTTGGCGGGTTTGCAGGAGACCCGGAGAGCGCGTCGCTGGAGTTGAGCGCGGTTCCGCGGTCCCGAGGCTGAAGCGGCATGCCCGTTGGACGGTCGAGGCGTGACCCTCCAGGCGCGGGCCATCCTCCACGAAGCAGGAGATCGACAATGTCCGGACAGACCGCGGCGATATCCGAGACCGCGCGCTTCCACATTGCGGGTGAGTGGCTGGAGGCAAGTGACGGGAATACATTCGAGACCCGGAATCCCGCAACCGGGGATGTCCTCGCGCGCGTCGCTGAAGCGAGCGAAGCGGATGTCGACAGGGCCGTCGCCGCGGCCCGGGCCGCGCTTGAATCCAGGCCATGGGCCTCGATGTCGGGGCGCGAGCGCGGCCGCATCCTCTACCGGATCGCCGACCTCATCGAGCGTGACGCGGATCACCTCGCTCGCGTCGAAACCCTCGACAACGGAAAGCCGCTCCGCGAGGCGCGTGGCGTGGACCTCCGCCATACGATCGAGTGTTTCCGCTACTATGCCGGCTGGGCGGACAAGATTGAGGGCGAGGTTCTGCCGGTTCCCGGACCCTACCTGAACTACACCCGCCGCGAGCCCGTGGGCGTCTGCGCGGCGATCGTGCCGTGGAATTTCCCGCTCCAGACCGCGGCGTGGAAGGTCGCGCCCGCCCTTGCCTGCGGCAACACGGTCATTCTGAAACCGGCGGAACAGACGCCATTGACCGCGCTCGAACTCGCCCGGATCGCGGCGGAGGCGGGCCTCCCCGCAGGCGTTCTGAACGTCCTGACAGGGTATGGCGAAACCACCGGCGCGGCGCTCGTGCGCCATCCCGGGGTTGACAAGATCGCCTTCACCGGATCGACTCCGGTTGGCCAGGAGATTCAGCGCGAGGCGGCGGCGTCGTTGAAGCGCGTCTCCCTTGAGCTTGGTGGCAAGAGCGCCAATGTGGTCCTCGCCGACGCAGACCTGGGAGCGGCGGCGAAGTCGGCCGCCGCCGCGATCTTCTACAACGCCGGGCAGGTCTGCACCGCTGGTTCGCGCCTCCTCGTCGACCGGTCGATTCACCAGGAGTTGCTCGAACGGGTGATCGACCACGCCTGCAAATTTGTTCCGGGCGACCCGCTCCTTCCGGAGACCCGGATGGGCCCCCTCGTTTCCCACGAGCAGCTGGACCGCGTGATCGGCTATATCGAGACGGGACGCCGCGAAGGCGCCTCCATTGTCCATGGCGGCGACCGTCCGGATCCAGGCAACGGTGGCTACTACCTGAACCCGACGATCTTCGACGGCGTGGCGCCGGAGATGACGATCGCGAGGGAAGAAATCTTCGGACCCGTGCTCTCGGTCATCGAGGTCGACGGCATCGATGAGGCGATCGACATCGCCAATCGATCGGTCTACGGGCTCGCCGCCGCGGTCTGGACGCGTGACATCGCGAGCGCGCACCGCGTCGCGCACGCGCTCAAGGCCGGCACCGTCTGGGTGAACATGTACCTCACATCCGATACCGGGTCGCCGTTCGGCGGCTACAAGCATTCGGGGTTCGGCCGCGAACTCGGCCGGCACGCACTCGATCTCTACACCCAGGTCAAGAGCGTCTGGGTCCACATCCGATGACCGAAGCCGTGCTCGTCGACGCCTGCAGAACGCCGATCGGCAGATACGGCGGCGCCCTTTCCCGTGTCCGACCCGATGACCTGGCCGCCCTCGTCCTCCGCTCGATCGTCGCGCGAACCGGTATCGACCCCGCCAGCGTGGACGACGTGATACTCGGGTGCGTGAACCAGGCGGGCGAGGACAACCGTAACGTGGCGCGGATGGCACTGCTCCTTGCAGAGTACCCCGTCACCGTACCGGGCCAGACCGTCAACCGATTGTGCGGCTCGGGCCTACAGGCGGTTGTCGCCGCGACTCACGCGATCCGCGCGGGCGAGGGCGAGATCTTTGTGGCTGGCGGAGTGGAGAGCATGTCTCGCGCGCCGTGGGTGACGCTCAAGTCGGAGTCTGCCTTTCCGCGCGGGACGCCGGAAGTGGCCGACTCACTCCTGGGATGGCGGTTCATCAACCCCAGGATGCAGGCCGAGTGGACGGTCTCGCTCGGGGAGACAGCCGAACTCGTCGCGGCGGAGTGGGGCTGCACTCGCGAGGACCAGGACGAGTTGGCGCTGCGGAGTCAGCTCTCGGCGGCGGCGGCCATCCGGAGCGATGCGTTCGCCGACGAGATCGTGCCGGTAACGATAGAATCCAGGGGCAGGACGACCATCGTCGACACAGACGAGCATCCGCGAGCAGACACAACACCGGAGGCCCTCGCCGCGCTCCGCCCCGCGTTTCGCGGCCAGAATGGCACCGTGACCGCCGGAAACAGTTCGGGATTGAATGACGGGGCGGCGGCACTTCTTGTGATGTCGGCCGAAGCCGCCGCGAGATCGAATCGGCGCCCACTCGCGCGCGTGGTCGCGTCGGCGGTCGCTGGCGTGGACCCGGCCCACATGGGCATGGGCCCCGTTCCCGCGACCCGACTGGCGCTACGCCGCGCGGGGCTGTCCGTTCGCGACCTGGGGCTGGTCGAGCTGAATGAGGCCTTCGCGGCGCAGTCCGTGCCCTGCATTCGGGAGATCGGCGTCGACCCGGAGATCGTAAACGTGTCTGGCGGCGCGATCGCTCTGGGTCACCCGCTCGGGTGCTCGGGTGCCCGGATCCTTACGACCCTCGTCCATGGGCTCCGGCGCAAGGGCGCCCGGTTCGGCCTCGCGACGATGTGCATCGGCGTTGGCCAGGGGATCGCGATGATTGTCGAGAACATGCAAGCCGCCTGAAAGCCGACGATGCAGAAAACCAATCCGATATTGAATCTCCGGTGGGTACTCATCGTACTCGTCGTGGCCGCCGCCGCGGGCGGGACCGGATTCCTGATCGGATACCTGCTGGGAAGCTGACCGGGAGGAACGCCCGTCTCGGGGCGCGGAACCCGCTAGCCGATCACCCCGCCGATCCGCCGGCCGGCTTCCGCGAGCCGTTCAGGATCCTCGATGAGCGCGAACCGCACGAATCCCTCGCCATCATCCCCGAAACCGAATCCCGGCGCCACCACCACCCCCGTCTCGCGTAGCAGCAACCGCGCGAAATCCACCGAGCCAAGGTGACGGAATGCGGGTGGAATCGCTGCCCAGACGAACATCGTGGAGCGCGGCGAATTCACTTCCCATCCATTCTCACGGAGCGCCGAGACCAGCGCGTCCCGCCTCGTCCGGTAGATCCCCCGCGCCTCCGCGACGCATTCCTGCGGCCCGTTCAGGGCAAATGCCGCCGCGATCTGCAGCGGTTGGAAGATCCCGTAGTCCAGATAGCTCTTGATCCGGGTCAATGCCTGAACGATCGCCGCGTTGCCCACGCAGAACCCCACACGCCAACCCGCCATACAGTACGATTTCGACATCGAGAAAAGCTCGACCCCGATCTCCTTGGCGCCCGGGACCTGCAGCGCGCTCGGCGGTTCCTCTTCAAAGCCCGTGTCGGCGTACGCGAAGTCGTGAAACAGCAGGAGTTCGTTCCGTCGGCACGTCTCGACCGCCCGTTCGAAGAAGGCGCGATCCGCGACGAGGGTGGTCGGATTGTGCGGAAAGGATAGGAACAGGCCCTTCGGCTTGACCGGACTCTCGGCGACCGACCGTTCGACGCCCTCGAGAAGCGCATCGCCATCTACCGAGCCATCGGCCCGGGCCACGAGAGGAACGGGTACGACCTGTCCGCCCGCGAAGACCACCGAGTACACATGGATGGGATAGGACGGGCTGGGCACGATCACCCGATCCCCGACGTCCAGCAGCGCCAGCATCAGGTGCGCGATACCCTCCTTGGCCCCGATCGTCACCACCACCTCGCTATCGGGATCGATCTCGACGCCGTATCGGTCTCCGTAGTGCCGGGCGATGG
Organism: uncultured Gemmatimonas sp.; assembly: GCA_964623785.1. GTDB lineage: Bacteria > Gemmatimonadota > Gemmatimonadetes > Longimicrobiales > Longimicrobiaceae > WHSP01. The sequence continues at coordinate 16,982 of CAZUVK010000021.1, forward strand.
ACTCGCGCAGGCCGTGGATACCGCGAGACGCGCTGTACCGATGGTGCCGCGGGTCACGAGCGTGGCGCACCATCTCCTCGACGATGTGAGGCGGGGTGCCCAGATCCGGGTTCCCCATCCCCAGGTCGATCACATCGACCCCCGCTTCTTCCCGCTCGCGCTTCTCTTCGTTCACCTGCGCGAACACGTAGGCCGGCAGCCGCTGGATCCTGGGGTACGCGTCGCTGGTCGCTGGCGGCCAGCCGCCAGCCGCAATCTCGCTCATGCGGTTCCTTGTTGTCCGACTTGGGCCGCCGGGCCGACGCACGCGTGCATGGCCAGCGGTGGAATGTACGAAAAAAAGCCCCGGCGCTGGCCAGGGCTCTCCCGCCGATCCCCGCGCCCTTCCTCAGGCCGCGACGACCGATACCTTCTTTCGATTTCGGTCCTTGCGCTGGTACTCAACGACCCCCTCGACAAGCGCGAACAGCGTGTCGTCACTACCGATTCCAACGTTGTCGCCCGGATGGATCCGCGTGCCCCGCTGCCGGACGATGATGTTGCCCGCCAGCACACGCTCGCCGCCGAACTTCTTCACCCCGAGCCGCTGCGCGTTGGAATCGCGCCCGTTCCGCGTTGAGCCGCCGCCCTTCTTATGTGCCATTGTCGATACCCTCAGCCCAGATTGATTTCGCTCACGCGAACTTCCGTATAACCCTGCCGATGGCCGAGCTTGCGGCGATAGTTCTTTCGGCGCTTGTGCTTGAAGATGATGATCTTCTCGCCCCGGCCGTGCTTGACGACCTCGGCGGTGACCGCCGCGCCGCCGACCAGGGGCGCCCCCACCCTGTAATCACCGTCGTTCGCGCCCAGCAGGATCTCGTCGAAAGTGATCGAGTCGCCCGGCTCGGCGACGATACTCGGGATCCGAATCGTCGCGCCGTGCTCGGCCCGAAACTGCTTTCCCCCGGTTCGGAAGATCGCGTACATATCCTGAAGCCCTCTGGGAAGACCGTTCTCACAGAAAAATCACAAGCATGAATTATGTCCGACCCATGGATCGATGTCAAGCCGGGACCGGGCGACGAGGAGCTGGAGATCGAAGCCACCCATCGCATGGTCTGGCGGAACCCGGGCGCGGGATGCCATGTTACATGGACGTTGCCTTTCGCGCGATCGACGACGGGTAACGCGGCTGGGCTCGCGGGTTCGTGACGGGAACGGTACGCCAGCTCGGGAACCATTCGCGGACCGAAAGTCGCATCGGGTCGTCGGATCGGTCCTCATGAACATGGACGTGAGGGGCGAGACTGCTTAATGTGTAGCTTGCGGAAAAGATTCAGATCCCACCCTTCGTAAGGATTCCGTAAGGAACCAGTAACCCAACGAACCCGTCCGGCTGGCTGTATCCCGCGTGTGATGAGTAAGCATCCGGTAATGGGTGTTTGTGGGTGCGGCGTTCGTACTGCGAAGGTCTGAGGGGAAGGAAGGGATCGAAACGAGTGTTTCGGGATCATGGGGCGCGACCCGCAGCGGCGGATCCCCCGGGCTCCCGGGCTGTTGGGTCGATGGATCACCGTGGTGCGGAATGGCCGCGGTAGCACCGACGTCGCTAACCAATCTAGAGGAGGGCGGTATGGCAGCATCACAGTGGGCGAGGTCCGGGAAGCGCAGTGCCCTGTGGTTCGTACCCGCGGTGGCGGTGGTTGCGGCGCTCGGCGCGGGGAACGCGTCCGCGCAGTTCGCGATGGTTACGCCGAACGTGGTGGATCCGGATCCTGACCAGGTGACCTTCGCCGGAGATGTGGCGGTCATCATCCAGGAGAATTGTCAAGTGTGTCATATGCCCGGCGGGATCGGGCCGATGTCGCTGACGACGTACGAGGAGATCCGTCCCTGGGCGGCGGCGATCAAGATGCAGACGGTTGCGCGCGAGATGCCCCCGTACCACTACGACACGGACGTCGGCATTCAGGAGATCAAGAATGACTGGCGCCTTTCGGACGCCGAGATCGCGACGATCGCCGCCTGGGTCGACGCGGGCTCGCCGCTGGGCGACCCGGCGCATATGCCGCCTCCGGTCACCTTCCCCGACGGGTCGGAATTCCGTCTCGAAGATTACTTCGGCCGTCCGCCTGACGTCATCGTGTCGTCGACACCGTACGACGTGCCGGCGATGGGTTCGGATCGCTGGTGGCGCCCGACCGTGGCGAGCGGAATCTCCGAGTCGCTCTGCATCGCGGGCGTCGAGACGAAGCCTTCACTTGAAGGACGCACCGTCTCGCACCACGCCAATACGTCATTCAGTGGCGGAACGGTCGCCGGCGACGGCCTCGACGGTGCGCGGGCCGAGAGCCAGTTGAGCGAGTACGCGATGGGCAAGATCGGCGAGATCGTTCCGCCCGATGCGTGCCGACGCGCGCCGGCCAACGGCGAAGTCTCGTTCGATATTCACTACTATCCGAACGGCACCGAAGTCCAGGGCGCCACGGTCGACGTCGGCATCTGGCTTCACCCGCCGACGCACCAGCCGAAGTACCGTCAGAACCTGACGCTCTACGGCACGCAGAGCGGTTCGGGCGACCTTGAGATTCCGCCTCATGGCACGCTGATGACCGAGGGCATCTCGCGGTGGGACTACCCGGTCCGTATCGACAGCTGGCAGCCGCACGGCCACCTGCGCCTCGTCGGTGCCAAGCTCGAAGTGCTCAACCCCGAGAACGGCCGGAAGACACTGCTCGCGATGGTCTCCAACTGGAACGCCGGTTGGCACCACAGCCATGTCTTCGAGGACCATGTCGCGCCGCTCATCCCGGCCGGCCATCTCCTCATCCGGACGCAGTGGTACGACAACACGGAAAACAACTACTGGATGCAGAAGCTCGGCGGCGATCCCGACATGTGGGTCGGCACGGGTGACCGCACGGCGGACGAGATGTCGCACCAGTGGATCGCGGTGACGCACCTCGACGAGGCCCGGTACCAGGAATTGCTTGCGGAGCGCGCGGCGCTTGCGGAGCAGACCGGGACCAGCAGCAACTGAGGGCTTCCGATCTGACCTTTCGGGAGCGGTGAGCGCCTTGCCACCGCTCCCGAAAGGGGTAACCAAGCACGGTCCGCCGACGACTCTCCCACAACACTCCATGTTTCCGGTGTCAGGGACCACGTAGTCGAGCGGTCATCTCCAACAAGCATTCGGAGGGATTTCAGATGAGCAGGCGGTTCTTGCAGATCGCGGTTGCCGGTGTCCTTGCCGGGTTCGTCTACACCCCGCTTCAGGCCCAACCGGCACAACCGATCGGAGGCGAGCGCTATCCGCTTGCCCCGGCCATCAAACGCGGCGAAGGCGTCGCGCCGTTCTTCGACGGATTCTATCTGAACGAAGATGGCTCCGTCACCTATTCCTTCGGTTTCATGAACCGGAATCAGGAAGAGTTGATCGAGATTCCGATTGGCCCGAACAACAGGCTCGAGCCCGCCGAGTTCAACGGCATGCAGCCTACCTACTTCCCCGTGGTAAGCTACCCTGGATTTGGTGGTCGACGCGAGCGTGGCGTGTTTACGGTCCGGGTCCCGGCCGGCTTCACCGGAGATCTCGTCTGGACGTTGACGGCGAATGACAAGACGTACTCGGTGCCAGCGCGCACCGGCCTCGCCGCGTATGAGCTCAGCTATTCGCCGCAGGCTTCCGGCTCCCTGATGCCGGTTGTGCGGTTCGCCGAGAATGGTCCGCCTTCCCAGGGTCGTGAAGGCGTCACCACGGGCCCTCTCAGCACGCGGGTCGGGCAGCCGGTGAGCATCGATTTCTGGATGGAGGACCGCGGCGAGCGCGACCCGGTTCCGACCGCCTTCAACTGGTTCAAGCACCAGGGACCCGTTGGCGGTGAAGTCACCTTTTCGCCCCAGCGAGCGACGTCGGACACGCCGGGGAGCGCAAATGCGACGACCTCCGCCACCTTCTCCGCGCCGGGCGAGTACCTGCTTCGCGTGCGGGTCGATAATCATACCGGCACCAACGACAGCGCCCACGGCCACAACTGCTGCTGGGCCAACGGCTACGTTCGAGTCAACGTAACCGAGTAGCTCTCGTACGCTGGCTGCCCGGCGGCCCACGCAGCCAGCGTATTGTCAGGCCGGATCCGAACGGAGGTGCCCGCGGTGTTTGCCGGGCACCTCCGTCCACATTCCGAAGCCATCCGGAATCCGATCGCTATTCCGGTCCGAACCGGAGGATTGCAGCTTGGCGACCACCCATCGTTCGGTGCTCGGTATAGCCATGCTCATGGCCGTTGCCGGGGTTACAGTCTCCGCGGCAGGCCAGTCCCCCATCCGGATCGATCCGCTCCCCGCCATCGCCCCCAACGATAATCGCGCCCCCGGCGGTGTCGTCATCGAAGGCGCCGTCGAACTGCATCTGCTTGCGAACCTTGGTGCCTGGCGGCCGGACCTCGACGTCGATTCCGCCGTGACGGTTCCCGCCTTCTCGGATGGCGCGGGCGGGGCTCCCCGCATCCCGGGCCCGCTGCTCAGGGCTTCACGGGGAACCGAGATTCATCTGAAGGTGACAAACCAGCTTCCGGACTCGATGCTTGTCGTGTACGGGCTGCGCGCGGGCGCGGTCCCCGCATCGGACGACACGATCCAGGTCGCCCGCGGCGACACGCGAGAACTTCGTTTTCGGGTCAACGATCCAGGCACTTACCTGTACTGGGGAAGCACGACCGGCACAACCGATATCGCCGAACGCACGGCCCGCGACAGCCAGCTCACGGGAGCGATCGTGGTTGATCCCGCTGGGACTCCGCCCGATCAGGCCGAGCGGATCTTCGTGATGACGGTCATCGACATCATTCCCGACGAAACCCTGCCTCCACCACTCGAGGACATCTGGGAGCTGGCGGTCAACGGCCTTTCCTGGCCGCATACCGAACGGCTCGCGTACGCGGTTGGAGAGACAGTCCGCTGGCGCTGGCTCAATGGAAGCTACCTGCCCCACCCCATGCACCTCCATGGCTTCCACTTTCGCGTAACCGCGAAGGGTGACGGTACGACGGACGTGACCTATCACGCCGACTCGCAACGGGAGGTTGTGACGGAGTTCATGAGTCCCGGGAGTACGTTCGCGATGGAGTGGACCCCGACGCGGGAAGGGAATTGGATCTTTCACTGCCACATGGCGCCCCACATCGTCCCGTTCCCGCCGCGAGTGGTAAGCGAGAGGGAACACGAGGGTGGGGACGCCCTGATGCATGCCACGCACGGGATGGCCGGTCTGGTACTGGGTATCACGACCACTGGAGGGGAAGGAGGCGGGCCTCCGGTGTCGGTGGATCCTTCCCGGCGGATGCGGTTGATCGCCCATCAGGCGCCACCGACGGAGCGGCCCGACATACGCGCCACCGGGTACTCGCTCGGCGATCCGACTCCGGCATCGCCAACCACGCCGGGCCCACCGATCGTGCTCACGCGCGGAGAGACAACGGTAGTCACCGTCGTAAATCGCACGGACGAGGCGACGACCGTCCACTGGCACGGTATTGAGCTGGAAAGCTACTTCGATGGTGTCGCCGGATGGAGTGGACTCGGTTCGAGCGTCGCTCCGTTGATTGCACCGGGCGACTCGTTCACCGTCTCCTTCACACCGCCGCGCGCCGGCACGTTCATCTACCACTCACACGTTGACGAGAGCATGCAACTGCTCACCGGAGCGTATGGGCCGCTCCTCGTCATGGAGCCGGGTGAGGTCTTCGATCCGGCGACCGACCTCGTCTTCGTCGCGGCGAGGGCCGTCGACAGTGGCGTCAACGGCCCGGCGCTGAATGGCCTACACGCCCCACCGCCTCTGGATCTTCGGGTCGGAACGACCTACCGCCTCCGATTCATCAACATCTTCCCGGCCGAGCCGCTCTTCGTCGAAATCGACGTCGACGCGGCCGCGGGAGTCTGGCGGCCGATCAGCAAGGATGGCGCTGCCCTGCCCGCGAGCCTCCAGGGCGAACAAACGGCGCGAGCCGCGCCTGTTGGCGTAGGAGAGACGCACGACTTCCTCTGGACGACGCCCGACCGCCCAGGAGACGCCGTTCTGCGTGTGGGAGAATCCGGGAGCTTCGCGGTGGAGCAGATCCTGAGAGTGCGCTAGCGCACCTGGCGCCCTCGGCGAACGCGGAGCCGATCGCGAAGAGCGCCCTCAGCCAAGCGCGAACTTCTGCGTGACGTCCTGCTTGCCAGGCCCCGCGAGAAGCCGGAACTCATCCTGCTGCATCAACGGGTCGTCGCGTAGGTTGAGCTGCAGTTTGACGTCCTTCTCAAGCCCCCGAAGGAAACCGGGCTCCTCCTCCAGGATGTAGAGCGCGATTTCAGGGTGAACCCGCACGTCCAGGGAACGGTCCCGCGACTCGGCGCCGGCGCGTCGGACGGCGCGCTGAATACGGCGCACCACGGTCTCCGGAGTAAAGATCCGGCCCGACCCTCCGCAGCACGGGCAGCCGCGCGTCTGTGACTGGTACAGCGATGGGCGCACCCGCTGGCGCGTCATCTCGATCAGGCCGAGATCCGAGACCTGAAACGCTTTCGTACGCGCGCGGTCGCGGGAAAGATAGGTGCGAAGCTCCTGCAGCACTCGCTCCCGATTCTGCTTCGACTCCATGTCGATGAAGTCGCAGACAATGATTCCCCCGATGTCACGAAGGCGCAGCTGCCGGGCGATCTCGCGCGAGGCGTCCAGGTTGGTCTTCAGGATGGTCTTCTCGGGATCCTTCTTCCCCGTATACCGACCCGTGTTCACGTCGATCGAGACGAGCGCCTCGGTCGGCTCGATGATGATGTAGCCGCCCGAGGGCAGCGCGACCTTGCGCTGGAAGGCCTCGTGGATCTCCGCCTCGATCTCGTACTTGTCGAAGAGCGCGACCGGATCCTCGTAAAGCTTGACCCTGTCGATGAGCGTCGGATCGACCTGATCCAGATAGTTCCTGACCTCGTCGTATACGGGCCGGTCATCGATCGTAAGGGAATCGACCTTCCCGGAGAACAGGTCGCGGATGATGCCCTTGGTAAGCTTCGCTTCGCGGTGGATCGGCGCGGGGGCGCGTCCCCGGGCGGCCCGGCGCTGAATCTGCTTCCAGGTGCCGAGCAGCGACTTCAATTCCCGCTCGAAGGTCTCCTTGGTGAGTTCTTCACCGACCGTGCGAACGATGACTCCGCCAGACTTGTCGGGGAGGATGGACTTCGCCAGCGCACGCAGGCGGTTGCGTTCCTCCTTGTCCTCGATCTTTCGCGAAACACCGACGTGATCGGACTGAGGCATGTAGACGAGGAACCGGCCAGGAAGCGAAATATGAGCGGTGACTCGCGGGCCCTTCGTTCCGATCGGTTCCTTGGACACCTGAACGAGAAGCGTCTCACCTTTCTGGACGAGATCCTGGATCGGAGGATACCGACGCAGTCGCCGCTTGTCTCCCCCGCCACCGCCATCGTCGGATTCGGGGATCTCCGCTCCCGCCTCCTCATCGATGTCATCGTCATCGTCATCCTCGGTCGCGACATCAGACACGTGGAGGAACGCCGCCTTCTCCGTGCCGATGTCAACGAACGCCGCCTGGATGCCGGGCAGCACCGCCTCGACCCGTCCCAGGTAAATGTCGCCGACGAGGCGATTGGAATCGGGCCGCTCCACCATCAACTCGACCAGGTCGCCATCCTCGAGGATAGCGACCCGCGTCTCGTTTGCAGTGGTGTTCATGAGAATCTCGCGCTTCACTGCCCCACCCCGCGATTCCGGCGCGCGGCTGCGGTCGAAGCCCGATCAACTCGAGGGGCTGTCCCGTCCTGTCTGCGTGTCAAATGTGTTCACCCGGTTGCCCCGTCCAGGTCGCGAATCAGCGAGCGGGCGATGACGAGTCGCTGAATCTCACTCGTCCCTTCGCCAATCTCACCGATCTTCGCGTCCCGCATCATGCGTTCGACAGGGTACTCTTTCGTATATCCGTAGCCGCCATGGATCTGGACGGCTCTGGTAGTCGTTCTCATCGCGAGCTCGGAAGCGAACAGTTTCGCCATCGATGCCTCGCGCGAATATTGGCGGTCGTGGTCCTTCAGCCATGCGGCGTGGTAGACCAGATGCGCCGCGGCTTCGATTTCGGTCTTCATGTCAGCGAGCATGAACTGAATGCCCTGGAACTCGCTGATCCGCTGTCCAAACTGGCGCCGCTCGTGCGCGTACGCGAGTGCCTGCTCGAACGCGCCCCGCGCGATGCCCAGCGAAAGGGCG
>CAZUVK010000022.1:0-13158 GCA_964623785.1 uncultured Gemmatimonas sp.
GGAAGATGCGTGGGGTCGTGGGAGAAGTCGGCATCCATCTCGAGGAGATAGTCGAAACCGTGCTCCAGCCCCCATTTGAACCCGGCGATATAGGCGGTGCCGAGGCCCATCTTCCCCGCCCGATGGATCGCGTGAACTCGCGGTTCCTCCGCCGCGATCGAGTCGGCGAGCTCTCCGGTCCCGTCGGGCGACGCATCGTCGACGACGAGGATCTCGATCTCGGGCGCCTGCGCGAGGATGAGCGGAACGATCCGCGGCAGGTTTTCGCGTTCGTTGTAGGTGGGGATGATGACCAGAGCGCGCGGCACGTCAGCTCACTTCCCGGGAGACCAGCGGTCGTTCGGGTTGATGGTTCGGACCGCGAGGCGCGCGGGCGGGACCGGAATGCGAGGGGCGGCTTGAAATCGGCAAATCCGGGCCGTAAGTTGCGAAAAATCGCAAGATAGGCGGGTTTCGGCCGGACGACAAGTGAGAATCCTTTATATCGTTACGGCCTTTCCGCGGTGGTCTGGAGACGTGATCACTCCGTGGCTGACGGAGACGATCACGCGGCTCCGGGAGCGTGGCGTCGAGGTCGAGGTGCTGGCTCCGAGCTATCGGGGGATGGCCTCCGGGAACTTCGAAGGCATTCCGGTCCACCGGTTCCGGTATGCCCCGGCGGGCATCGAAACGCTGACGCACGATCAGACCGCGCCGGACCGGATTCGCGATCGGCCCTATCTGGTCTCGCTTCTCCCGGGTTACGTTGCCGCGGGCAGTCTGGCGGCGATCCGTCTCGCCCGGAGCGGCCGGTTCGACGCCGTCCACGCGTTCTGGCCGATCCCGCACGGTCTGTTGGGCCTGGCGGCGCGACGGTTCTCCGGCGTGCCGCTCGTGTCGACGTTCTTCGGCGTGGAGTTGACGTGGTTGCGCAGGCAGTTTCCTTTCCTGGCACCCGTCGCGCGTCGCATCATTGAGCGGTCGGATGCGGTAACCGTGATTTCGAGTCATACGGCGCGCGAGGTCACGCGGTTGGTGCGCGACGCGCATGCGCGCGTCATTCCTTTCGGCGCGGCCGTGTCCACGAGTCGCGCGGGAGACGGCGAGACCGCCGCCGTGCCACGCGGGGCCGAGGGCGCGTTCCGCCTGCTGTTCGTGGGGCGGCTCGTGGAACGAAAGGGTGTGACGTACCTTCTGCGTGCGGTGTCGCTCCTGCGTCGGAAGAGTGAGGACGTCCGGCTCATCATCGTCGGCGATGGGCCGCTTGCGCCCGCGCTCCATGCCGAGGCGGAAGGTTTGGGGATCGCGGATGCCGTGGAGTTCACCGGATTCGTGCCGTCCGGGGAGCTGTCGGGACGCATTGCGGCTTCTGACGCTCTCGTCCTGCCCGCGGTCCGCGACTCCAAGGGTGATGTGGAGGGGTTGGGCGTGGTGTTGATCGAGGCGATACTGCACGACCGACCCGTGATCGCAAGCGATTCTGGCGGGATTGGAGACATCGTGATCGATGGTGAAACCGGGTTGCTCACACCTCCCGGAGATGTTGAGGCGCTCGCCGGCGCGATCGCGCGACTGCGGGACGATGCCGCGCTTCGCTCCCACCTCGTCGCTGGCGGACGTGCCCACGTCGACGCGTGTTTCTCCTGGACTCGGATCGTGGAAGACCTTCACTCCCTGTATGCGGAGGTCTCTTCCACGGATCCGGCGGGTCGGCGCATCCCGCCATCTCGATGACGGATGCCTCAAACCGACTGGGAGAAGTTCCGGGTCGAGGCGATTTCCTGGCCGACCTTCCTGAAGCGGAACCTCATCCATCTGGAGTTGCTGGCGGCTACGCGGAGACGCGCGGACGGTGGAGGGATCCTCGAAGTGGGTATCGGTAGCGGTGCGCAGAGCGCCGCCCTCAGTCGGCTGGGTCAGTCGGTCGTCGCGGTTGACAATAGCCTGCGAATCCTGAACGCCGCGCGCCCAAACCTGCGGCGATTCGGTCGCGAGGTGACCACCGTTGCCGCCGACGGGTTTCGCCTTCCCTTCCGCGACGCGACTTTTGCCGTCGCCACCTCCCAGGGACTGATGGAGCACTTCGCGGACGAAGGCATCATCCGCCTCGTGCGGGAGCAACTTCGCGTGTGCCGATCCATGGTGTTCAGTATCCCGTCGGACCGGTACCCGCGTCAGGACGTTGGAGATGAACGACTCATGACGCCCGACCGGTGGCTCGGGATCGTCGAGCGCGCGACCGACCTCGCGCGTTATCGCGTGCGCGCCCGCTACTACCGCCTCGATCTCGAGGCGCTCAAGTACTCGGTCCTGGCGAGGCATCCGCTCGGGAGCTTCAGCGTTCTCGTCGCGGTGGATCCACGCTGAGCGCACCGTTGCGGGTCCTCCATCTCATCTACGACGATCCCCGGAACCCGTGGGTCGCCGGTGGTGGCTCCGTCCGGGTATTCGAGATCTACCGGCGCCTGGCCGACCGGCTCGCCTCCGTCACCGTCGCGACCGGCGCGTATCCTGGCTCGCGCGACGAGACGATCGGGGGGATACGCTACATTCGGCTTGGGGCTCCCACTCCCTACTACTGGAGCCGCGCCACGTACACGTGGATGGCCAGCCGGCTGCTGGCGAGGGGCGAATACGACGTCGCCGTCTTCGACTTTTCCACGTATGCGCCGATCCGCATCCCGACCGACCGACCGGTCGGGATCACGGTACACCATGTGACCGGCGCGGGCGCGCGAGATCGCTGGGGTGCGCTGATCGGTCGCGGGGTTGCGTTACAGGAACGGCTGCGACTACAGCGAGGGCGGGTGTTCTCCGCCACCTCTGGTGCCACGGAAGCACGGTTACGCGCAATGCTGGGCGAGAGCGTCACGATCGTGCCGGTCGGCGCCGGGGTTCCGGACGAACTCTTCGATTTGCCGCGGGCGGACGCCGGGTACATCCTCTACTTCGGCCGGTTCGACTGGTTTCAGAAGGGGCTTGATACCCTGCTGGAGGCGATGGCGATTGTCGTGCGCGAGCGGCCCGCCGCCCGACTCAGGTTGGCGGGTCGTGGTCGGGACGCGGAGCGAGTCGTCGAACGCGCGCGGACGCTGGGTATCGCGAAGAATGTGGAGATGCTCGGCGCCGTGGAGTCGGAGGAGCGAGACGACCTCCTCGCGGGGGCCTCGCTCATGATGATGCCATCGCGATTCGAGGGATTCGGAATGGTTGCGGCCGAATCGATGGCGGCGGGGATTCCCCTGGTCGCATCCGATGTGGACTCTTTGCCGGAAGTGGTCGACCCGCCGGCGGGCGGTGTTCTGATTCCACCCGGCGACACGGAGGGGTTTGCGCGGGCCGCGCTTCAGTTGCTGGCCGATCCGGATGCGCGTGACCGCGCAGGTCGAATGGCCCGTGTGTCGGCCGAGCGGTTCAGGTGGTCCAGGGTGGCGGACGCTCACCTCGACTTTCTCGAGGTAGTGCGCTCCAGGTGGTGATCGCCAGATGATTAACGTGTGATGGGAGGCGTGGCGAAGGCATGGTGAAGAAACCAGTGAATCGAGGGGTTCCAGCGACGCCAGGCGCGCTTGATCCGGAACCGGAGATCGGTCTCGGCATCGCCGCGCTCGTCTTCTTCGGACTATCGCTCGTCTACTTCTTCCCCGCCTTCCTTCCGGGGCGGCACATCTTCGGTACCGATTATCTGGCGGGCGGCTATTTCTTCACGGAGTTCGTGTCGGACCGGTTGGCGGAGGGGTCGCTTCCAAAGTGGGTGCCGTACCTGTACGGCGGTCTCCCGATGCTCGCCAACCCGGGCAGCACCTTCTTCCCCACGCGGCTCATCGCTGATCTCCTGCTGCCGACGACCTGGATCCTGCCGCTAATCTTCGTCGTTCAGTTCGGCTTCGCGGGACTCGGCATGTACCTGCTCACGACCGAGTTGGGGTGCCGGAAGTGGGTGGGGCTGTTGGCGGGGCTCGCGTTCCAGTTCACCGGGATCACGCTCTCGTCGGTGTACGCGGGACACGACGGCCGCGTGATCGTCGCGACCTTCGCGCCGCTCTTCTTCTTCTTCCTCCACCGGGGGATACGGACCGGCCGGGTCGGTCCGTTCATCGGGGCGGCGGCGACGATCGGCTTCTCCCTGCTCTCGTTCCAGATCCAGAACAACTACTACCTGCTGATTGCCGGTGCGATCTGGGCGATCTACTGCCTGATCGAAACGGGTGTGGTGAAGAACAGGGGTGCCCTGGCGACCCGGGTCACGCTTGGCCTGCTGGCGGTCGGGTTCGGCTTCATGCTAGCGGCGGTCAACTTCCTGCCATTCCTCGACTACGTCGCGCAATCCCCTCGCGGGGCCGAGGGCGGGCGTGGGTATGAGTACGCGGTGAGCTTTTCGATGCCGCCCGAGGAGATCCTGTCGATCGCGGTGCCAGAGGAGGCGGGGATCCTGGAGAACTACCAGGGGCGCAACCCCTTCAAGCTGCACTCGGAGTACATGGGCGCGCTCGTTGTGGTCCTCCTCGTACTGGGGTTCCGAGTCTCCCGCGCGAGCAGGTACTGGTGGTTCTTCGGGGCGCTGGGGCTGTTTGCACTCACGATCGCGTTCGGTGGGCACACACCGATCTACCGGCTCTACTACGAGTATCTGCCGGGCACCGTGCGATTCCGCGCGCCGTCGCTCTCGTTCTTCGTCTTTGCGATGTCACTCGTCGCGATGGGAGCGATCACGCTCGATCGGCTCGCCTCCGCGCGGGCCCTGCCGGGCGGCGTTCCGGCGCGGGGCAAGGAGCCGCGACGCCCGGATTCAGGTGAGGCACCCCCGCGGCTGGGGATCTGGCTCGGCGCCGTGGTGGGAGTGGCTGTCCTGGCCACGGTGGTCGCGGCGGGTTCGGCGGGCAGCGCGCCACGCGACGCCGCGGCCGTCGCGGGTTACGGCCGGTTCGCGCTCTTCACTGCGCTCGTATGTGGATCGCTCTGGCTCTGGTGGTCGGGCCGATTGCGGACGATCGGGCTCGTCGCGCTCCTCGGGCTGGTCACTGTCGCGGATCTCTGGGTCGTGGGCCGAAACTTCTTCGAGACGGTCGACTCTCCCGAAGTCACCTTCGCGCCCGACGATGTCGTCAGATTCCTCCAGGCGCGGGATAGGCCAGACCGGGTCTGGGTGCTTCCGGTTCCGCCAGGCGGCGCGTACCGAAACCATGGCAACTACCTGATGCTCTTCGGCATCGAACAGGCCGGCGGAGAGCACGGCAATTCCCTGCAGCGTTTCCATGAGTTCGTGGGCGCGGGCCAGGACACGTACGTGGACTGGTCGAACTTCTTCGGCAACCCGAATTTCATGAACGCCGCGAACATCGGCCAGGTCATCAGCATGGTCGAGTTGAACGCCCCGCACCTGCGCGAGGTCCACAGGGGGAGCGCGTTGGTCTACGAGAACATCGGCGTCCTGCCGCGGGCGTTCCTCGCCGAGGACGTGACCGTCAGCTCCGATACGACGATCGCCCTGCAGGTATTCGCGGCGCCCGATTTCGACCCGAGCCGGTCGGCCATCATTTATGCGGGCCCGGACGTGGCCTTCCCTTCCGGGCCGCTGGATGGCTCGGCGGAGATCGTATCGGCCGAGCCCGATCGGGTCGTCGTTCGAACGACCGCGAATCGCCCGGCCCTCCTGGTTCTCTCCGACAACTATTATGACGGATGGCGGGCCACCGTGAACGGCGCGGAGGTGCCCGTGTATCGCGCCAACCATGCCTTCCGTGGCGTGCGGGTCGAGTCAGGCGAATCCGAGGTCGTCTTCGAGTTCCACCCCGCGGGGCTGGACACCGGGTTCTACGTCTATATCGCGGGTATGGCGGCGCTGGTGGGGTATGCCGTGTGGCTCATCGCCGTCGGCAGGCGGCGCGGGCGCGAGGGCGGGGTCGGGATCGAATCCGAGGGAGGCGTTGCCGCGACGTGAATGATCCACGCCGGGAGCGGTTGGCGTGGCGCCGGGTCGTAGGGTTCGCCTTCGTCGCGGTCGCCTTTGGCTTTCTCTTCTACGTCGTCAGCCGCAACTCAGCCGAGTTGCGCGCCCACGAATGGACGCTGCGGCCGGGACTGCTCGCGATATCGCTCGCTTTTCACGTCGCTGGCCTCGCGTGGGGTGTTGCCGTGTGGCGGCTGCTGCTGGCGCGGATTGGCGCGCGCGTTGGCTTCCTCGACCTTGCGAGGGTGTGGTTCATCTCCGGTCTGGGTCGGTATATCCCCGGGAAGGTCTGGCAGTTTGTTGGCGCGGCGCACCTGGGGGCGGGCGCTGGCCTTCCGGCCGCCGTCACCGTCACCTCGCTCGCCGTACATACGGGGATCTTCGTCATCGCCGCTACGGTCACCGGAGTGTATCTGCTCCCCGCGACCCTCGGCGATCCAGCGTGGGTCGCCGTCCGGGTCGCTCGGTGGGTGGCTCCCCTGCTCCTTCTGCTCGTTCATCCCGCCGTTATCCGGACCGCCCTCGCGCTGGTTCGGCGATTTACGCGACGCGACCTCGGCGAGTGGAACGGCCGCTGGATCGACGGCATCGGGCTCGTCGTTCTGGCCACGGGGTCCTGGGTGCTGACGGGCGTGGGGTTCTATCTCTTCCTTGAGTCGATCACGCCTCTGGAGGGTGCGACGGTCCGCGAGATCATCGCGATCAACGCGCTCGCCTTCGTGGCCGGCTACGTCGTGTTCATCGCGCCCGCCGGCCTTGGCGCGAAGGAAGGCGCGCTCGCGGCCATGCTCTCGCTCTACATGCCCGCGCCGGTTGCGGCCCTCGTCGCGATCGCGACCCGGCTCTGGGCGATTGCCGCCGAGGTAATCCCCGCTCTCGTCCTGCTGCTGGTGCCGGCGACCGGCCCACGCCGGCCCGCGCCCGCCGATCCTGAGTCCAGAATTCCGTAGCTTCCTTTCGCGTCCGTCGTTACATTTCGAATTGGTGCCCACGAAGTACCCAATTCGATCCGGATGATGTCATGCTCGACGAAATCAAGGCCAGGCTCGACGAGGAGATCTCCCGCCTCACCCACGAGCTCCAGATCTCTCTTCCCAAGGCGATTCAGAAGGCCGTCGAGCATGGGGACCTCCGGGAGAACTCCGAGTACAAGGCCGCGCTCGAGCGTCAACAGTTTGTCCAGGCGCGGCTCAACCACCTGACGCGCCGTCGTGGCGAGATCTCCAATGTGGACCTTTCCGCGATTCCCGCGGATCGGATCGGGTTCGGGTCGCGCGTGACGGTGGTGGACCTGCGGGTTGGCGACGAGGAGACGTACACCCTCGTGTTTGGCGACTACATCGACATCGAGACCGGTCAGATTTCGATGGCGTCGGCGCTCGGGCAGTCGCTACTTGGGCGGAGGGTGGGCGAGGAAATCGAGCTTCGGTTGCCGAGGGCGACGCGGATGCTGCGGGTGGAACGGGTGATCACCCTGCACGAGATGTTGGACGGACAGTAGACGGCTCAACCGGGCGCCTCACGGCTCCCGTTCCCCACCCCTCCGGCGCCGGAGGTCATCCACCTCCGTGCGCAGGATCGCGATCATCTCCCCGATGAATCCGAACCCGAACAGGACGAACCCGATCGTCTCGAGCAGGACGACGAGCGTCAGCATGGGCCGGTACCCGAACGGCGGCATCCACGCCCCCACGCGCAGGACGATCGCGACCAGGCCGACGAGGAGTCCGAGCGCGATGAGGACCAGCCCCGTCCCCCCGAAGAACTGCATCGGCTTCTCGCTGAACTTCAGGTAGAACCAGACGACCAGGAGGTCGCCGACGCCGACGAGCACGCGCCCACCGCCCGTATACTTCGACACGCCGGCGCGTCGCGGAAACAGCTCGATGTCGAGTTCGGTTACCGTGTATCCGCGGGAGTAGGCCAGCACGATGAAGAAGCGGTGCCAGTCGTGGCGGAGCGGAACCTCATCGAGGATCTGCCGCCGGAACGCCTTCATCGAGTTGAGGTCGCGGGCGGGAACGTCGAAGAGTCGATTCGAAAGACGATTGTAGACCGAACTTACCGCGCGTTTCTCGTACGTTCCGATCTTCCTCCCGGCGACGATGTCCCAGCCCTCGTTGAGCCTCTCGAGGAAGCGAGGGATTTCCTCGGGAGAGTGCTGGAGGTCCGCGTCGAAGAGGATGATGAACTCGCCGGTCGCGGCCGAGCCGCCGGTGACCATCGCCTCGGTCTTGCCGAAGTTTCGCCGATGCCGGAGAACCTTCGCGCGCGGCATGCGGGCGGACTCGCGCAGCGCGGCCTCGTAGGTCGCGTCGGTGGACCCGTCATCGACGAGGATCACCTCGCCGTTGAGCCCATGGCGCGCGAACGTCTCCGCGAGTGCCTCGAAGAGCGCGGCGACGTTCTCGACCTCGTTGTACGCCGGAATGACGACGGCGAAGTTCTCGCGGAGCGCGGGGGGAAGGTCGAGCAAGCGGGGTGCGGCGGCCACGGCGGCCGCCTCCGACAGCGTGGGGGCCGTTTTCACACCCGCTTGCGCATTCTCGCCGAAAGGATCCCGAGCTGGTCGCGATACTTTGCCACCGTGCGGCGCGCGATCTGGATCCCTTCCTTCTTCAGAATATTCACGATCGCCTGGTCGGTCAGCGGACGGGCCGGATTCTCCTCGGAAACGAGCTTCTGAATCTGGGCCTTGATGCCGCGCGCCGAAACCTCTTCACCCGAAGTCGTCGACAGCCCGGAGGAGAAGAAGAACTTCAGCGGAAGGACTCCGCGGGGCGTCTGCACGAATTTCTCATTCGTAACCCGGGAAACGGTCGACTCGTGCATGTCGATCACCTCAGCGACCTCCCGGAGCGTCAGCGGCTTCAGGTACTGGACGCCACGCTCAAAGAAGTCGCGCTGCCGGTCGACGATGAAGTTCATCACTTTCAGCATCGTCTGACGTCGCTGCTCGATCGCCTGGATCATCCAGTTGGCCGAGTTCAACTTGTTCGAGATGAACTCCTTGTTCTCGCCAACGAACTTCTTCTTGTCCATGGCGATTTCCTTGTACGTCTTCGACAGCTTCAGCCGCGGGAGATTCGTGTCGTTGAGGAACACGAGGTACTCCTCGGCGACCTTCTCCACGACGAGGTCCGGCGTGATGTAGTTGTCGCCGTGACTTCCGTACTTAAGGCCCGGCTTCGGATCCAGCTTCGCGATGTCGTCCGCGGCGTCCTGGACGTCACGCGGCGTGATCGACAGCTCCTTGGAGATTTCCGACCAGCGATGGTTGATGAGCTGGTCGAAATAGTCACGTGAGATTCTGAAGGATAGCCGGGTCTCGAGAGCTTCGGTCACCTCCGCGTCCAGGGGCTCGGCGTTCCCGGTCGCCATCGCGATTTCCTGCGTGACGAAGTCGCGAATCTGGAGGAGGATGCACTCCCGCAGATCGCGCGCGGCGATCCCCGCCGGGTCGAAGCCCTGGATCGTACGCAGCATGCACTCGGCTTCGGTCAGCGTGAAGGGCATGCGTTCCGACGACGTCTCTCCCCATTCCGCCCCGTTCTCCGCGAGGAACTCATTCAGGGAGAATACGAGCTCCGCCAGCGAACACTCGAGGTAACCTTCGTCGCTGATGTTCCCGATGATCTCCTCGCCGAGCAGGAGCTCACGCGGGGAGAGCCGAAGGAGCGTCAGCTGGTCATGCAGATGATCCGATAGGTCACGGGTCGCGACCGAGACCGGCTCGAAGTGCTCGCGCTCCTCGTACTCCTCGCGTCGGCCGCCGGTCTCGAAACCGTTCAGCAGGATCTCTTCCCAGTCGATCTCCTCCTCCGCTTCCTTCTCAGGCTCCTCCGGAGTTTCTTCGACCTCCGTCTCCTCCGCCATCTCGAGGAACGGATTGTTCAGGAGTTCCTGCTTGAGATGCTGCTGCAGGTCGAGGAGTGGCATGTAGAGCAGATCCATCGCCTGATAGAGGCGAGGATTGATCTTCATCTCCTGCTTGAGCTGCGTCCCCTGGTAGAGGCCCGTCTTCATCTAATCATTCCCCGGCTCAGGATAGCCATAGCGCTGTCTCATTCGAGCGGTAAGAGTCGGACCGAGATAGATCTCGGCGACTTCGTCGTTCCATACCAGTTCAGAAACCGTTCCAGAGACGCGAACGCCACCCTCATACATGATGTAGGCCCGGTCGACGATGTCGAGCGTCTGCTCGACGTTATGATCGCTGATCAACACCCCGATGTTGCGATGCTTGAGCTCCGAGACGATCTGCTGGATGTCGTGGACGGCGATCGGGTCCACTCCAGCGAACGGCTCATCCAGAAGCATGAATTTGGGTTGGCCAACGAGAGCTCGAGTAATCTCGAGGCGCCGTCGTTCGCCGCCCGACAACGAATACGCCTTCGAGGCGCGCAGGTGCTTCAGGCCGAGCTCGTCGAGGAGAAGCTCCAGGCGTTCGCGCTGCTCCCGCCGGGAGATCCCCATCATCTGCAGGACCGCGAGGATGTTCTCCTCCACCGTGAGCTTCCGGAACACCGAGGGCTCCTGGGAGAGGTAGCCGACCCCCTTCCGCGCGCGCCGGTACATCGGAACCTTCGACACGTCCTCCCGGTCCAGTAGCACCCGTCCTTCATCGGGAGGGATCAGCCCCACGATCATGTAGAACGTGGTTGTCTTCCCTGCACCGTTCGGGCCGAGAAGTCCGACGATCTCCCCCTGCGAGACATGGAGGTCGACATCGCTCACCACGCGCCGCTTCCGATAGACCTTCACGAGCCCCCGGGCCTGGAGCGTGGCGTTCCCCGGAACGATCCGATCCGGCCGTACCGCCGGCGCCGGGTCGCCCGCTTCCAGCGCGGTCGCCGTCGCGAGTTCAGCGCTCTCCTCGGCGGCGGTCGTCGGCCCATCCGCCCCGTCAATGTCGGCCTCCGCGCTGACAAAGGAGGCCGCCGCGGCGGCGGCGGCGTCCAGGTCCTCGTCGTTCACACCGGCGGAAGCATCCGAGTCAACCAGGTCGTCGCGCTCGAATCGGTCGTCGGACCGCGAATCGCCAACCATCATCGGTTCACCTGCGGTGTCACCGGCGCCGGGACGGAGTCGGGCGTGGTATCCGGCACCGGGTCCGGGTCCGGCTCGACGTCCTCGAGCGTCGGCGCGGGTGCCAGCGGATTGGGCTCGAGGTAGATACCGTACTGCAGCCCTTCCACGCTCGCTACCTTCAGTTCCCCGTCCGCCATTTCCAGTTCGATCCGCTCACCAACGAGGAAATTCAGGTTGCGCCGTTCGCCGGGGAGATCGTTCTCTCCCGCGAGCCGGTAGACGGACTGCGCTCCGCCGATCGCCACGATGCGTTCCAGGTCCACGGCGGTATTCGAGTCGTCACCGACGACAAGCAATTGAAGGTCCGGATCGGCCGCGAGCGAGTCCAGGCTTGCGGGATCGGCCCCAGCGGGCGCGAAGTATCCAATGATCGTGTCGCCCCGAACCCAGTCGCTGGCGAAGGCGGCGGCTACGGGGTCAGCGTCCGCCTCCGCGAGCGCCGCGGAATCCGTCGGCATGGCGACCGTCGCGACCGCTGTGGTCGTATCGATCGAAGTTCCGCGCGCGTCGCCGATCGCGTGGACCTCATTCAACCGCTGCGCGACGAAGTTCGCGTCGAGCGAATCCGCCACCAGCTGGAAGGTTGGTGACGCCGCCGTCGCGCGAACCACGGAGTCCTCGCTCGTCATTCCAACCGCGACCGCTCGCTGAAGCTCTTCCCCGACGAAGAATAGCTGCAGGTCGTGCCCCGCGACGTTGAGTTCCTCGCTCGCGAGCCCGGCGCGCGTCCGCGCGTGCAGGTACTCGATCTCATTCTCCACGAGCCGGATGAGTACCTCGTCGCCCGTCAGTTCCCTGTTCTCGCTCATGATGATCGCGTTTTCCCTGAGCTCGAGCACTTCGGTCAGCGAATTGTAGGTTGCCTCGCCGCTCGTCGCGTTGAGATCCGTCCGGGTGATGACGACTGACCCGAACGCCGCGAGGTCGTCCTGCCCCTGCATATCCACCCGGTCCGCGACGAGCACGATGGGGTCTGGCGTGCTGCCGGCGGAGCGCCGGCGAAGCGTCAACCGGGGCCGCTGGTTGGCCGCCATGCGCGCGACTGGCCGGGTCTCCGTCGCGCGATAGTACTCCAGGTATGGACCAACGAGGGTCGACCCGTCGAGCCTGTCTTCAAATCGCACGTCCCCGACCGCGAGCAGGTAGCCGGTCCGCGAATCGTAGGTGGCATCCTGCGTGTTCAACGCGTTCTGCGCGTCCTGGAAGTAGACGTTCCCGACGAAGTTCGCGATCCCGGTCAACTGGTCGACGCGCCCCGAGTTGGCGCTCAGCATCGCGCCGTCGTCGCAGGTGAAAGTGAAGGGGCTATGGATGACGATAACCCCCGGTTCCATCGGCGAAGTCTCGCTCCGTCCCTCGGTCGCGAAGGTGCACACTCGCTCCTGGGCCGATGCGCTTCCGGCCCCCGCGCACGTCACGGCGAGCGCGACGAGGAGCCTTCGCATCAGAACTCGGTCGCGGCGTCCGTGGCCACCGTTCCCGTCGACTGCAGACCCGTGACGACCCACGAGTCGAACCGGAAATCGGTGCGGAAGCTCGTTCCCTGGCTTGTGCGTCCGGCCTCGACGTGCGTGAACTCCACATCCGTCCAGATGCGATCCTCGCGCATGTCGAAGTGAAGTTCATCGGTCCGGAGTTCGCGCGGGCCCTGGGGGCCGTCCGTGACGAGCACCGCGTCCCCGCGAGCAATGAACAACGAACCGGTGAACTCGCCAGTCCGCGACCTGAGCGTGCCCGCCCGTGCACCGCGTTCGTCATGGAAAACCACGTCGACGCCAAACAACTCGAATCGCTCCTGGCCGTCCTGATGCACGAACGCGGTATCGGCGGTCAACACGCCAGCGATGACGCCGTCCGTGAGGATATTCTCACGGAACCCGAACGCGACCATGTCGGCGGGGAGATCGAAGGCCTCCGTCGGCGCCGACGGCGTCCCGGACCCGGACCCACAGGCGGCGAGCGCGAACGCGCACAACAGGATCGATCGATTCACTTCAGACGGCTCCGGCTCGCATCAGGTCGTGTAGGTGTACCATTCCGATCACCAATCCATCGTCATTCAGCACGGGGAGCGCCATGATGCCGGTGCGCTCCATGAGGCCGACCCGCGCGGACGAACTCGGCGCCACGGCGGTCGG
>CAZUVK010000022.1:13168-24810 GCA_964623785.1 uncultured Gemmatimonas sp.
GCCTCATGGAGCGCACCGGCATCATGGCGCTCCATGAGGCCGACCGCCGTGGCGCCGAGTTCGTCCGCGCGGGTCGACTTTGGCGACTTCGTCATCACGCCGGCGACGGGGATGTCGAAGAACTTCTCGTTGCTCTCCATCAATCGTGTAAGGTCACCAGCGGTCACGACGCCCACGAGGGCGCCGCTCTCGTCGGTGACGGCGACGGTACCGCGTTTCCCGGCGAGAAGAACGACGACCTCGCGCATCGCCGCCTCCGGGCGGACGACGGGAAGGTCGTCAGTCACCATGACATCCGCCACGCGCAGAAGCAGCCGTCGGCCGAGCGCCCCGCCCGGATGGATCCGAGCGAACTGATCGCGCCCGAAGCCCCGCCGTGTCAGCAGCGCGACGGCGAGCGCGTCTCCGAGCGCCATTGCCGCGGTCGTGGAAGCCGTCGGCGCGAGGTCGTGGGGGCAGGCCTCCTCGTCAACGCCGCAGTCGAGAATGAACGCCGCGTGCCGCGCGAGCGTCGATCCCCTTCCGCCCGTCATCGCGATCAGTTGTACACCCGTGCGGGCAAAGTATTCCACCAGCCCACGCAGTTCATCCGACTCGCCGCTCTTCGAGAGCAGGATCGCGACGTCCTCCGCATCGACGATCCCGAGGTCGCCGTGGAGGGCCTCAACCGGATGGAGGAACGTCGCCGGGGTGCCTGTCGACGTCAGGGTCGCGGCGATCTTCCTGGCGACGATCCCCGACTTCCCGATCCCCGCAACGATCACACGCCCCTTCGACGCCAGGATCGCCTCAACCGCGCCGACGAAGGTTCCATCCAGACGGCCTTCGAGGCCCGCGACGGCGCGCGCCTCGAGGCGAATCACCCGACGCGCCTCCGCGAGCACTTCGTCGGCTGCGCTCTGAGTCACCGGCCCGTCGACCGCTGGGAGGCGCGACGGCGGGTTCATGCGTCTTCCCGCGACCGAAGGTACGCCTCGACACGCTCGTTCCAGTCACCGCGCCCGCGCAGAAGGGCCTCGGCGAACTCCCGGATTGCTCCAGACCCGCCCGGCTTCGTTGCCGTCCAGTGCGCGACGGCCTTCACGTCGGGGGACGCGTTCGCCACCGCGGCGGCCAGCGCGACGCGTCGCATCACGGAAAGGTCGGGGAGGTCGTCGCCGACGAACGCGACCTGGGACCAATCCACGCCAAGCCGCTCCATGAGTTTCGACGTGATCGGGAGCTTTCTGGCTCCGCGGTCCTGATGGCATTCGCGGATCCCCAGTTCAGCCGCGCGCAGCCGGACGGCGGCCGATTCGCGACCCGTGATGATCGCGACCTCGATACCTCCTTCGAGCAGCAGCCGGATCCCGAGGCCGTCGGTGATCTCGAACCGCTTCAACTCCACCCCCTCCCCACCTTCCGTCGCGCCCAGGTAGATTCCGCCGTCGGTCATCACCCCGTCGACGTCCAGGATCACCAGGCGAATTGCCGCGGCGATGCCGGCCGGGATCACTTGCATCAGACCGCCCCCCGGGCCGCCCGCAGCGCAAGAACGTCTTCGAGTAGGGGTCGGAGATCGTGAAGCGGAAGCATGTTCGTCGCGTCCGATGGCGCGGATCGCGGGTTCGGGTGAACCTCGAGGAAGAGCGCGCTCGCGCCCGCCGCCACGGACGCGAACACGAGCGTGTGGATGAACTCGGGCTGCCCGCCGCTCACTCCCCCGCCCTCCCCCGGGCGCTGGACGGAATGCGTTCCGTCAAAGATGACCGGGCCGTCACAGATCTCCCGGAGCTGAGGGAACGACCGCATGTCGACCACGAGATTGCCGTATCCGAAGAACGTCCCGCGCTCGGTCACGGCGACGCCCGGGGCGCCGGCGGCAACCGTCTTCGCGATCGCTCCCTTCATCTCCGCCGGGGCCATCCACTGACCCTTCTTGACGTTGACGGGCCGGCCCGAGGATCCCGCCGCCACCAGGAGGTCCGTCTGACGGCAGAGGAACGCCGGGATCTGCAACACGTCGACCACCTCCGCCGTCGCGGCGACCTGCACGACTTCGTGGACATCCGTGAGTACGGGCAGTCCGGTCTCACGACGGACCGTCGCGAGCTGGGCGAGACCGCGGTCGAGGCCCGGCCCGCGCGGCGATCCCGCGGACGAACGGTTTGCCTTGTCGAACGACGCCTTGAATACGACCGGTATGTCGAGGTCGCTGGAAAGCCGCGCCAGGTGCTCGGCGATCCCGAGGTTGAGCGAGTCATCCTCGAGCATGCACGGGCCCGCGATGAGGAAGAACCGCTGGCGGTCGCGGAACAGCTCGGCCACAGCCGGCCGCAGCGTCGCTTCGGGGCCGCTCAGGAGACGACCTCCGCGACCGGGGCCTCGCGCGCCCGGTTCCCGGACAGCCTGTCCCGTTTCCGCGCCGCCGCCTCGATGAACGAGGCGAAGAGCGGGTGCGGGTGCGTCGGCCGCGACTTCAACTCGGGGTGGAACTGCGTCGCCAGGAACCAGGGATGGTCCGGCAGTTCGATCATCTCGACGAGATCACCATCGGGCGAAGTGGCGCTGACCCGCATTCCGCCCTCCGTCAGCGGATCACGGTACGCGTTGTTGACTTCGTACCGATGGCGATGGCGCTCGCTCGTTTCCGACGTACCGTAGATCGCAGCCGCGCGCGAGCCGCTGACGAGTCGCGCGACGAACGCGCCGAGCCGCATCGTCCCGCCAAGATCCGTCACCTCGCGCTGGGAATTCATCAGACAGATGACGGGATCGCTGGTGTCGCTCGACCATTCCGTCGAATGCGCGCCCGTCAGCCCGCAGACGTTTCGCGAGTACTCGATGATCGCGGCCTGCAACCCGAGGCAGATACCGAAGAAGGGCAGTCCGCTCTCCCTTGCCCACCGAATCGCGTCCAGCATGCCTTCGACCCCGCGGACACCGAACCCGCCCGGGATGAGGAGGCCGTGGTAGGCCGAGAGCTTGTCTGTCGACCCCCCGTTCTCGAAGTCTTCTGACGAGAGCCAGTCGATGTCGACGCCCACGTCGTTCGCGATGCCGCCGTGGATCAGGGCTTCCTGGACCGACTTGTACGAATCGACGAGCGCGACGTACTTGCCGACGACCGCGATTCGCACCCTTCCGTTCCCCGGCTCATAGACCCGGCGGACAAGGTCCTTCCACGCGCTGAGGTCCGTCTTCGGGGCGTCGAGATGGAGCTTCGAGAGCACCATGTCGTCGAGATGCTGTTCCCGGAAGACGAGAGGTACCTGGTAGATCGACTTCACGTCGGGCGCCTCGATGACCCCGCCGACGTCGACGTTCGCGAAGAGCGCGATCTTGCGGCGGACCTCCGGTTCGAGCCTGTGCTCGGAACGGCAGACGAGGATGTCGGGCTGGATTCCGATCTCCATCAGGTCCCGCACCGAGTGCTGCGTGGGCTTTGTCTTCAGTTCGCCCGCCGCCGCAATGTACGGGACGAGGGTGACGTGCACGAAAAGCGTGTTCTCCCGCCCGATCTCCTGGCGGTACTGCCGGATGGCCTCCAGAAACGGCAGGCTCTCGATGTCGCCGACCGTTCCGCCGATCTCGGTGATAACCACATCGTGGTTCGGCCCGAGCCGCCGGATCGCGGACTTGATGGCGTCCGTGATGTGGGGGATGACCTGAACCGTCGCGCCGAGGTAGTCGCCGCGCCGTTCCTTGGTGATCACGTCCTGATAGATCCGTCCGGTCGTGATGTTGTTCGCCTGGGAGAGCGACTGGTCGATGAACCGCTCGTAGTGACCCAGGTCGAGGTCCGTCTCCGCGCCGTCGTCCGTGACGTAAACCTCGCCATGCTGGAACGGAGAGAGCGTGCCCGGATCGACGTTGATGTAGGGGTCGAACTTCTGGATGGTGACCCTGAGTCCCCGTTCGACCAGGAGCCTTCCGATCGACGCGGCGGCGATTCCCTTCCCAAGTGAAGAGACCACGCCGCCGGTCACGAAGATGTACTTCGTCGGTGCGGATGTCGGTTCAGTCATCGAATTTCCGTTGGAATGCGTATGGTTCCAGTCAGCGTTGCGCGAATCATCAGCTCGCCCGAAGGCGGTTCTCGGCTCTCAGAGCATCTTCCAGCGTGTCCACGCCCGTATCGGCGCTCTCCGCCAGCGCGACGCCGATGCGCAGGCCCGCGCCGAGGGGTCTGAGTTGCTCCAGCTTCTCCAGCCGCTCGAGTGGCGCTTCCGGCAGCTCGACCCAGCGTTGCAGCGCGTCCGCCGTGTAGGCGTAGACCCCTATGTGACGGAGGAAATCTCCGCTTTCGAACTCAACCGGCCCCGGTTCGCCATCGCGGAGATGAGGGATGGGCGCGCGCGAGAAGTACAGCGCCCGACCGTCCGTTCCCCGGGCGATCTTGACCACCGTCGGCGACTTCCACTCCTCGCGGCTCGCGATCTTCGAGGCAACCGTCCCCACGTCCCAACCGTCGTCGCGCACGAGCCGAACCGCTTCGGTGAGGTGCGTCGTTTCGATGAACGGCTCGTCGCCCTGTATGTTGACGATGAATGGGTATTTCTGGTAGGGGATCCGGCGCGCGACCTCGGCGACGCGGTCAGTACCGGACGGGTGCGCCGAAGATGTCATCTCCACCACCGCGCCGATCGAGCGCGCATGCTCGGCGATCTCCTCGCTATCCGTGGCGATGACCGCGAGGTCGAAGAAGTCGAACGCGGTAACCCGTCGCCAGACCCACTCGACGAGCGGTCTCCCGGCGATGATGTGGAGCGGTTTGCGAGGGAGGCGGGTCGACCCGAGCCGGGCGGGAATCACCGCCAGGGTCTCGCCACTCATCGGGCGAAGGGGGGGATGTGAGTGCTGAATTTAGCAATAATCACGCCAGCGAATCTAAACGACCTCTCCCGCTTTGTCAAAACGTCGGAAGGCGGATCGGACCGGAGATCTGCGTACCGAATGAGATCGTTCCTTCGCTGAACCCGCTCGCCGGGTCCACGAAGTACATCGCCTTGAAGACGAGGAACTGGATCCCCGCGCCGGCATTCTGCAGGGGCGTCGGTACAGGGTCCCCGGTGCGCCACGCCGCACCCGCCATGTACTCAAGTCGGATCAATGGCGTGCCGGCCAGCGGTAGCCGGATCCGCGTGATCGGGACCAGATAGGCGACGTTCACGTACCCGACGTGATCGCCACGCTGGAATGCGGTGGGGAACGTCGGGAGGGTGCCAGGGCCGCCCACGTGACTCCATCGCTGCAGGGGCGCCTCGCGCCGGCCGATCGGAATCAGGCCATAGCCGGTCACCCCGATCCGATGATTCGCGATCGCATCGGCGGTCCAGGTGAACGTTGAGGCCAGCTGCGCGAACGTGAGGTCGCCCACTCCGGCCGGCGCCCACTCGAGGGCGGCGGCCGCCTCGAGCGCCGCAATTTCGGCCCGCCAGCCCAGGTCGGCCCGGGCGACGATCGACGCGAGCGTGCCCTCGTCAATCGGCGGGTTCGGCCGCCAATCGTCGTCACCCATCAACGACCAGGGGTTCTCTGCCCGGAGCGATCGGTCGCGGGAGGCACGGAAGGTCAGGCCAGGCACGATGAACGCCTCGCCGGGCACGATGGGCGGTGGCGGAAGACGCCTTACCGTGAAGGCGGCGACGTCGGATTCGAAGTAGTCGCGGACGTCAGATCCCTTCACCAGCGTCGAGAGCGTATTCGCGAGGTCGCTCCGGATCCAGGAGTCCGGTGTCTGCGTTTCCCGGCCCGCGCGGAGCGAGATCAATGTTCTCGGGGTCGGTCGGTAGCTGGCCTCGGCCGTCCCGTCGACGCTGCTCCGCAGAGCGCGGTACGCGACACTCCCGCGAAGAGCGACGGTCGCCGTGTCGCCGCCGCCGAATCCCGCGATTCCACCCCATCGCGGCGAAACCCCGTTGACGCGATCGTAGGTTGGCACCGTAAAGCCGAACAACCCGGGAAGCCGCAATGTGGGCGGCTCGGGACGAGGGCTGATGGTGACGCTGTAGCCGGTTGCCGTTCGACCAACGCTCACGAAGACGCGCGGGTCCTGCTCGATCACCGGGCCGGCGGTTGCCAGGCCGGATGGGAACGCGCCCCCGGATCCGAGGACCGCCACCGAGCCGTCCACGGTTCCCCCCGGCCAGACGAATAGTTCGCCATCGAGGACGGCGACGCTTCCGGCGATCCGGCCTTCCACCGACACCCGCGCCCGCGCGACGACGACGTCGCCGGCGATCGAGACGGCCGGGCCGAGCACGGTGTCTCGGTCGATCAGGACGAAATCGTCGCGTTCGAAGATGCCCTCAAGCACCGCCACCGCCGCGTCGTCCGCCGATCCGTAAATCGCGATCGACTGCGCCTGTGCCGGCCTCGGCGCCAGTACCGCAACCGTTAGCGCAACAATGAGTAGGCGCAACGGACTTCAGACGCTTTCGAGGAAGTTGCGCAGGAGCTTGAGGCCGTGCTCGCTCGCGATCGATTCGGGGTGGAACTGGACGCCCCACACCGGGTGGACTCGATGCCGGACGGCCTGGATCTCATGCTCGAACCCCTCTTCCGCGGTGCGGGCGAGCACTTCCAGGTCCGCGGGCAGGGTGATGGGGTCAATGACCAGAGAATGGTAGCGCGCGACAGTCAGGGGCGATGGGACGCCCTCGAAGATTCCGGTGCCGGTATGCGAGATCGGCGACGTTTTTCCGTGCATGAGGCGGTCGCCGCGGATCACGTCGCCGCCGTAGGCGGCGCCAATCGCCTGGTGGCCGAGGCACACGCCGAGGATCGGAATGTCCACTCCGAGCCGCTGGATGAGTTCAACGGAGACGCCAGCTTCGGCCGGCGTGCACGGTCCCGGCGAGATGACGACCGCGGCCGGTCGCATTTCGGCGATCTGGTCAACGGTGAGGTCGTCGTTCCGGCGGACCTCCAATTCCGCCCCGAGCTGACCGAGGTACTGGACGAGGTTCCAGGTGAAGCTGTCGTAGTTGTCGATTACGAGAATCATGCTCGTCACATTCCGGCAAAATCCGATCAAGCCCGTTCGAAGTCAGGCCCGCGGATGAAAGGTTCGATGGACTTCGGTCAGGTAGCGCCGGTCCACATGAGTGTAGATCTGCGTCGTGGAGATGTCCGCGTGTCCGAGCATCTCCTGTACGGCCGTGAGGTCCGCGCCACCTTCGAGCAGGTGGGTCGCGAACGAATGCCGAAGCGTGTGCGGGCTCACCGGCCTGGTGATTCCCGCGGCTTCCGCGTGGCGGCGCAGGATCTTCCAGACGCCCATGCGGCTCAACGGGCCGCCGCGTGCGTTGAGGAAGATGTGACCATCTCCCTTGCCTCTCTCGATCCGCGGTCGCGTCTCGCGAAGGTAGATCGAGAGCGCGCCAATCGCGCGGCGCCCGATCGGAACGATCCGCTCCTTCCCGCCCTTCCCCCGGACCGAGGCGACCTCGTTCTCGAGCGAGAGGTTCAGGATCCGCAGGCCAATCAATTCGGAGACCCGGACCCCCGCTCCGTACATCGTCTCGAGCAACGCGCGGTCACGCCACGCGAGTGGCTCCGCGAGGTCCGGTGCCATGACCAGCCGGTCGATCTCCTCGACGGAAAGCACCTCGGGCAGCGTCCGCGTTCCACGCGGCATCTGGATCTTCTCGCTCGGGTCCGCCGTCGTCAGGCGCTCGGCGACGAGAAATCCGAAGTAGCCGCGAACCGCTGAGATGTTCCTCGCGATTGAGGAAGCTTCGAGCCCCACGTCCTTCAGGCGCATCACGAACGCGCGAAGGTCGGTCGAGGTGGCGGTTTCGGCCGCGCGCTTTCCCCTCGCGGCCAGGAACACGGCAAGACGGGTTACGTCATGATCGTACGCTTCGAGCGTGCGTTCCGAAACACCGCGCTCGAAACGCAGGTAGTCGATGAACCGCTCGAGGTGGAAGTCGCGGCGAAGCTGATCCTTGTCGCCGGTCGGTGGTGGCTGCATCGTCAAAGAAGCTGAGTCATGCGTCCGGGCCGTCGCCCCCCGCTTCTTTGGGGTCGCCCCCGGTTCGAGGATTCGGTCCAGGGCGGGTTCCTGGATCGGTTCGACGTGTGTGGGTCCACCACCAGGCCAGGGCGACCGCCAACGCACCCGCGCCGATCCACATCCACCCACCCACGCGGTCCAGTGTGTCGAGCACGGTCGAGAGGTTCGCGCCCGCCGCCGTTCCGAGATACACCAGAAGCCCGTACCATATCCCTGACGCGAGAACGATCGGGATCGCGGTCGCGAGGAAGCCGACCCCCGCGACGCCGGCGAACACCGGGACGATCGGTCGGAAGATGGGGAGGAAGCGACTGAAGAAGATGATCGGGATGCCGAATCGGCGATAGGCCCGCGACAGCCCGTCGAACTGCGACGGTGCGAGCAGAAAGCGACCGGGTCGGCGCGCGAAGAAGTCCGGGCCGAGTCGCCGCCCGAGCGCGTAGACCCACATGGCGCTGCAGACATTGGAGAGCCAGACGACGAGGAAAATGCCGATGGGTTTGGCGCCCGCGGCTCCCGTGATCACGCTGACGATCACGACGACCAGGTCGCCAGGGAACGGCGGGACGATGTTCTCGATCGCCGCCGCGAAGCCCGCGATCGGGTACAGCAGCCATTCGGGGATCGAGAGGAGCCAGCGCAGTACCGTTTCGGCGCCTTCGTTCATTGGATCGACGGCGCGTCGCCGGCCCGCGCGCGGAGCGGGTCAGGACCGGATTGGTGCCGGGAAGTGCCGGGCATGAACCCGATCCTGGTCTTCGATCCGGTCGATGAGCGCCACCGCATGGACCGCGATGCCATCGCCCGCTCCGACCCACCCCATCCCTTCATTCGACTTGGCCTTGACCGAGACGTTCTTCGGCGAGATCCCGATCGCTTCGGCGACGCGCCGCCTCATCGGTTCCGCGTGGGGACCGATCCGCGGTCGCTCCGCGATAATCGTGACATCGACGTTGACGACCTGGTAGTTCTCACCCTCGAGCAGCGCGACGGCCGACTCGAGCAGCGCGATCGAGTCGGCGTCCTTCCAGCGCGGGTCGTCGGGCGGGAAATGGGTCCCGATGTCTCCCAGGGCGGCCGCACCCACCATCGCATCGATCACGGCGTGCGCAACGGCGTCCGCGTCCGAGTGGCCAATCAGCCCCCGGTCCGATGGAATCTCAACCCCGCCAAGCACCAGTCGCCGTCCCTCGGCGAAACGGTGCGAGTCGTAACCGTGGCCTATCCTCATTTCGCAGGGAGCGCGAGTCGCCTTGAGAGGAAGAGAGAACGGGGCAAACGAAGAGCCGGCGTCACCCGGCTATTCGCGTTGCGCCCCGCGTGTTTCGGTGGATGATCCTTCGGCCGGCCTGGCACCGTGAGTCAGGAATGATGGGGACTCTGACTCACGGCACTAGCGGTCGTCCCACCTGCGAATGGCGAGGGAAACGTTGTGGCCCCCGAAGCCGAAGCTGTTCGACAGCGCCGCGGCGACGGGCCGCTCCACTACACCGGCCGTCGCGTAGTCGAGATCGCAGTCCGGGTCGGGCTCGGAGTAGTTGATCGTCGGCGGAATCTGGCCGGTCCTGCAGACGAGCGCGGTGATCACCGCCTCCACACCGCCAGCCGCGCCGAGTGTATGGCCCGTCATGGACTTCGTCGAACCGACGACGATGCCTCGAGCCTCATGCCCGAACGCCGTCTTGATCGCGGCGGTTTCGTTGACGTCGTTCGCCGGTGTCGAGGTACCATGCGCGTTGATGTAGGCAACGTCCGAGGTCGAGAGGCCAGCGGTCCGCATGGCGGCTCGCATCGCGCGAACCGCGCCTTCCCCGCCCATTGCCGGCGCGGTGATGTGGTATGCGTCCGCGGTCTGGCCGAAACCCGCGACCTCCGCGATGATGGTTGCTCCTCGCGCTCGCGCGTGCTCCAGCTCCTCGAGCACGAGGATTCCCGCCCCCTCGCCCAGTACGAAACCGTCGCGAGTGGCATCGAACGGCCGGCTCGCGGTGGATGGCGAGTCGTTCCGCTCGGAGAGCGCTTTCATCGCGGCGAACCCCGAAACCGTCATCGGCGTCACGCTCGCTTCAGCTCCCCCGGTGATCATCACGTCCGATTCCCCGGTCGCGATCGAACGGAACGCGTTGCCGATCGCGTGCGCCCCCGACGCGCACGCCGAAACCGTCGCGTAGTTCGGCCCCTTCGCGCCGTACCGGATGGAGACATGACCGGACGCGATGTCAGCGATGAACATCGGGACAAAGAAGGGCGAGACCCGACTTGGTCCCTTCTCCACGAACCGTCCGTGCTGCTCCTCGAAGGTCGCGATGCCGCCGATTCCGCTGCCGATGATGACACCGAACGTATCGGGATCGACGCCCGGAGCATCCGGGTCCAGGCCGGCTTCCCGCATCGCCTGGACAGACGCCCCGATCGCGAGCTGGGCGAAGCGGTCGGTTCGCTTCACCTCCTTGCGGTCGATGTACTCCGATGGGTCGAAGTCGGTCACTTCGCCCGCGAAGCGTACCGGGTAGTCCGACGGGTCGAAGTTCTGGATCGTGTCGACACCGCTCCGACCGGCGAGAAGTGACGACCAGGTACTCTGGACGTCCTTCCCGACCGCCGTGATCAGCCCGGTACCCGTTACCACGACGCGGCGCATCATCATCGAACCGCTCCCGGCGCCGTTGGCCGGGCTCAAGCCTGCTGCTGCTTGATGTACTCGACGGCGTCGCCGACAGTCTGCATCTTCTCGGCGTCCTCGTCAGGAATTTCGATTCCGAACTCCTCCTCGAAGGCCATGACCAGTTCGACGGTATCCAGAGAGTCAGCACCAAGATCCTCAACGAAGGACGCGTCCGCCGTAACCTTTTCGGCCTCAACGCCAAGTTCGTTGATGATGATATCCTTGACCCTCGCTTCGATGTCCGCCATCGCTTGTAACTCCTTATGGAAAGTTCGAAAACCTGATCGCGCCAGTCGCGGCGCGCGTGATACTACTAGATGACCATCCCGCCGTCCACCACCAGCACCTGCCCCGTCATATACGCGGCCGCCGGGCCCGCGAGGAATCGGACGACGCCAGCGATGTCCTCCGGCTGGCCAAGCCGTCCGAGAGTGATCTCTCCGGTCAGCGCTTCCCGCGCCGCCACGGGGAGTTCGGCGGTCATGTCGGTCTCGATGTAACCCGGCGCGACCGCGTTTACGAGGATCCCGCGGGAGCCGAGCTCCCGGGCGACCGACTTGGTCAGCCCGATCAGGCCCGCCTTTGAGGCTGCGTAGTTCGCCTGCCCCTTGTTGCCGCTGATTGCCACCACGCTCGTGATGTTGATGATGCGGCCCGCCCGCTTCTTCATCATCCCGCGCGACACCGCGCGAATCGCATTGAACGCGCCGCGGAGGTTCGTGTCGATCACCGCGTCCCAATCGTCGTCCTTCAGGCGCATCAGCAGGTTGTCGCGGGTGACGCCGGCGTTGTTGACGAGGACGTCGACACCGCCCATCTCCGCTTCGACCGTCTTCACGAGCGCGTCGACGCTCTCCGAGCTTGCCACGTCGACCGCGAATCCGCGATGCCCGTCGCCTGGAAGCGCCGCGGCGGCGGCCCGGGCCCGGTCCTCGTCCCGCGCGGCGATGGCGACTCTCGCGCCCCCCTCGGCCAGCG
>CAZUVK010000023.1:0-24561 GCA_964623785.1 uncultured Gemmatimonas sp.
GTCGCGGGTGCCGGTCTCGTGATCGATCACGCCCGCCGCCATGAACAGCGACGCCTTGAACGTCGCGTGGTTGACCGTGTGGAAGATGGCCGCGACCGCGGCGAGCGGCGTGCTCAGCCCGAGCAGGAGCGTGATCAGCCCCAGGTGGCTGATGGTCGAGTACGCGAGAATCCCTTTCAGATCCTGCTGGAAGATCGCCGCGTACGCTCCGACGAGCAGCGTCGTGACCCCCGCCGTCGAGACGATCCAGTACCACGCCTCGGTGCCTGACATCACGGGCCAGAGCAGCGTCAGGAGGAAGACGCCGGCCTTCACCATCGTCGCCGAGTGAAGGTACGCCGACACCGGAGTCGGCGCGGCCATCGCGTTCGGCAGCCAGAAGTGGAACGGGACCTGGGCGCTCTTCGTCAGGGCGCCGAGCAGGATCAGCAGCAGCGTCGGGAGATAGAGGCTGCTCCCCCGGATCGCGTCGCCCGAGGCGAGCACGAGGTCGAGATCGTAGCCGCCGACGATGTGACCGAGGAGGAGGAATCCGCAGAGCATCGCGAATCCCCCCGCCGCCGTGACCGTCAGCGCCATGCGCGCGCCGTCGCGCGCCGCGGGGTGATGGTAACAGTAGCCGATCAGGAGGAACGAGAAGAGACTCGTCATCTCCCAGAAGAACCCCAGCTGGATCAGGTTCCCGGAGAGGACGAGGCCGGTCATCGACCCCATGAACGCCAGCAGGAACGAGAAGAACCGCGGGACCGGGTCCTCGGGCGACATGTAGTACCGGGCGTACGTCACCACCAGGGCGCCGATCCCGAAGATCATCACGGCAAACAGCCACGAATAGCCGTCCATCCTCAGGGTGAAATCGAGCCCCAGGGTGGGGATCCACTCGATCCGCTGACGCACGATACCGCCCCCGCGAACGGAGGCGGTGAGCGTCAAGGTCCCGATCAGCCCGATGAGCGATACCGTGCCCGCCAGCCACGCTTCCGCGTTACGCGCGTTCGCGGGCAGCAGGGCAGCGATCAGGCTCCCCAGGAATGGGACGGCGACGATCGTGACGAGCAGCAGGCCGTCCGACATCGATAATGCTGGTGTGTTCTGGAACCAGAAGAATTGAACCCTGTACTAAAGTTCGGCCACAATGGTTGAGAATCGCCTCGCGCGCAAGGGATTGTCGCGTTGAAATTGCTACCGGAACAGTGTCGGGCGGCGAGAGGTCTGGTAAACCTGACCCAGGAAAGCCTGGCGGAGCTGGCTGGCGTTTCCCGAAGCACGGTTCGGGACTTCGAGTGTCATCGTCACGAGCTGCATCGCGCGACCGAGGAACAGCTCGTGAGCGCGCTCGAGGCCCTCGGCGTGCGGCTGCTGGCGCCGGGCCGGCACGGACCGGGCGTGCGGCTGGAGGCGGGACGGCGGGAGGCGTAACCGCGGGTTCTCGCGGAGAACGCTGAGGGACCCGATTCCGGGGCTGTCGTCGTCAATCCACGAGATCCGCGAAGGGGCGTGGAGCGAGGGTCGACCGCTCCCTGGTGATGACGGCCACTCTCCAGACGTTAGCCTTGCTTCTGCTCCTCTACAATCATGCGCGCGAGTTCGTCGCGGCGGAGATCCAGATCTTCTCGGGTGATTCTGTCGTAAATGTTCTCGTTGTCTCCCTCCGCGCGCTTGCCCACAGCGAGAACGAGCACGAGAACGTCCCCCTCCTCCACGTAGTAGACAACACGCCACTGACCCACCGGCAGCTTGCGGTATCCGGCAGGTTCGCGGACGAGCGGCTCACCGTACTCATTGGGCTTCGTGGTGAGCTTCTTCCTGACGGCCGCGAGGATGTCGACCCGAGCCGCATGGCCGAGCTTGCGAAGCTCCTTTTTCGTCTCGTCCGCAAACCGGACCTTGTACTCGCCCTCTTCCTCAGGCACCCGTTCGCTCCCGAGGCAACAACTCCGGGGCGAATTCCGCGATCATGTCATCGAGGGAGGTCGTGCCCATCTCACCACGATCGATCGCTTCCTTTCGCGCCACTGCAACCTGGGCCAACTCGAGACTCTCGAGCTTGTTGAGCCGCGCCATGATTGCCTCGTACCGGCGATAGCTGAGATAGACTCCCTGCGGCTCGTTGTCCTTCTGCACGACCACCACGGATCCGTCCTCTGCCCGCTCCATCACGTCACTCGTTCTACGCCGGAGATCCGTCACGGTCGCGATGGTTGCGCCTTCACTCACCTGATACATAGAGAGCCTCGGAGTACAAGTATGATGCTAAATATAGCGCCATACTTATCAACATGCAAATTCCGACCCGTCGGGGAGGTCGATCGGCTCGAACGAACCCCGAGCGGCGCGTAGCGACGGTTGGTTATCCTTCCGCGACACCCGCGATCGGTCGGTTGGTCCTGACTGGGGGAGTCGCGGGCTCGCGCCGGTGGCCGACCCTGCCTCACCCTCCCGAGTATCCCAGCAACCGCAGCGCATTCGCGATCACGAGCAGTGTGCTCCCTTCGTGGATCACGACCGCCGGACCGATCCCGAACACGCCAGTGGTGGTCGCAACGATGAGCAGCGCGATGACGGCGAGGGCGATGAAGAGGTTCTGGCGGATGATCCGACGGGCACGGCGTGAAAGGCCGATGGCGAAGGGTAGGCGCCCGAGGTCGTCGGCCATGAGGGCGACATCGGCGGTCTCGAGGGCGACAGCGGTGCCCGCGGCGCCCATCGCGATGCCGACGGTAGCGTGGGCGAGTGCCGGCGCGTCGTTCACGCCGTCGCCCACCATCGCGGCGTGGCCGTGCTGGCGGACGAGTTCGCGCACGGCGGTCATCTTCTGCTCGGGGAGCAGGCCGGCCATCACCTCGTCGACACCGACCTCCCGGCCGATGGCCTCGCCGACGCCCTGGTTGTCGCCGGTCAGCATCACGAGCGGGCCGACGCCCAGGCCACGCAGGCGATCGAGCACCTCGCGGACTCCTTCGCGCGGCCGGTCGGCGACCCCGATCACTCCGAGCCAGCGATCGCCCTGGCGGACTGCCATCGCGCCGCGGCCGTCCATCTCCAGGGACCGGACCGCTCCCGTGATCTCTTCGGGCACCTCCGTGTCGGTGCCTTCCCACAGGCGCAGGCTCCCGACTTCCACCGACTCGCCGTCGACGGTGGCGCGAATGCCGCGGGCCGTCACGCTCTCGACATCGGCGACCGCGGCGAACGGCAGCCCTTCCGACTCCGCTCGCCGGACGACCGCGCGCGCGAGCGGGTGCTGGCTCCGCCGTTCGACCGACGCCGCGGCGCCGAGGAGTCGGGCTTCGCTGACACCGGCGGCCGGGACAACATCGGTAACCGTCGGCTCTCCGGTCGTGAGGGTACCTGTCTTGTCAAAGGCGATCGCCCGGATCGCGCCGAGGTTCTCGAGGTGCGCGCCGCCCTTGATCAGGACCCCGCGCCGCGCCGCCTGCGCGATCCCGGCGAGCACGGCCGAAGGCGTGCCCAGCGCCAGGGCGCACGGCGACGACGCCACGAGCAGCGCCATCCCGCGGTAGAAGCTCGTGCTCCAGTCCCAGAATCCGAGCAGCGGCGGCACCACGATCAGCAGCGCGTCCGCGATGAGGACGGCGGGGACGAAGATGCGCGCGAACCGCTCGGTGAAGAGCTGGGTGGGCGCCTTCTGCGTTTGCGCCTCCTCGACGAGCCGGAGCACGCGGTCGAGGGTTCGGTCGCCGGCCGCGCGTGTGGTGATGACCTCGAGCGCGCCGTCGCCGTTGATACTGCCGGCGAACACTTCGTCGCCGCCGGTCTTCTCTACGGGGACCGATTCGCCCGTTATGGGCGCCTGGTTCACCGCCGATCGGCCCTGCCGGACCTCGCCGTCGACAGGGATCCGCTCGGCGGGGCGGACGACGACGGTCTCGCCAGGCAGTACATCCTCCACGTGCACTTCGACTTCGCGACCGCCGCGCATGACGCGGGCGCGGGCGGGCGCCAGGTCCGCGAGCGCGCGGATCGCGTTGCGGGCACGGCCGAGAGCGTAATGCTCGAGCGCGTGGGCGAGCGAGAAGAGGAAGAGGAGGAAGGCGCCCTCCGCCCACTCGCCGAGCGCGGCGGCGCCGAGGGCGGCGAGGAGCATGAGCAGGTCGATGTCGAACGCGATGCGGCCGCGGCGCGCGGCGGCGGCCCAGTGGCGCACGAGGTCGAACCCGCCGAACGCGTACGACGCCGCGTACAGGACCCCGGTCGCCGCCGCCGGCGCCGCGAGCCATCGCTCGCCCGTCCAGGCCGCGAGGAGCAGCGCGCCGGCGACGAGGCTCCAGACCAGTTCGCGATTGCGCCGGTACCAGGTCGCCTGCTCGGGGAGCGGCTCGCGGGGATGGCAGCAGCCCGGCCCGTGCGCGGGGGCCGGCGCGGCGCTCGAGTAGCCCATCTCCTCCAGCGCCACCCGGATCGCGCCGAGCGTGACCACTTCCCGGTCGTACTCCAGCCGCGCGAGCTGGGCAGGCAGGCTCACCGACGCGCTCAGCACGCCGGGAACCGCCCTGAACCCGCTCTCAATCCGCCGCGCCGCATCCTCACCGTCAACCGCCCGAATCGACAGGACCGCGTGCCCGTAGCGCTGCGTGACGTTCGCGCCAGCCGCGGCAGCCAGGCGCTCGACCTCGCCGAGCGGCAGGATGTCGGGGTCGTAGTGCAGGCAGAGCCGCGCGCCGCCCGGCGTATCGGCGTCGACGACGTGGGTGCGGGTGATCCCTTGATTCCCCTCGAGCTGCGAGGTCAGCCGCGCGACGCAGTCGTCGCGCGTGTCGGTGACCTCCGGTAGCAGGAGCGGGAGTTCGAGGCGAACCCGTCTGGTCATCGGAACCTCTCGTGCGCGAACGGTGGATCAGCGCGTCCCGAGGGCGGCGGCATCAGGCGCCCCCCGGGCGGTGCGGACAGCCCCGGCGTGTCAGAATTCGTATCGAATCCCGACATTGAAGACCCTGCCCTCCAGTGGGGCCCAGGCATCCGTGGTCCAACGACCCTCCGGCGAACGCGCCGGGAGCGTCAACGGATCGTAGCCCGTTTGCCGGACATCCAGCATGTTCTCGGCGTTGAAGAACACTCTCGCGCCACTAAACCGCCGCTCGACAAGAAGGCCGGTAACCACATAAGGTAGGCTCGACGTTCGGTACGGGTTCGCGTCGAGTTCCTGTCGGCCCGTATAGTAGACTTCGAGACCGATTCGCCCCTGGTCTTCCTCTTCCCACATGCCGACGACTCCCGCCGCGTGGCGGGGAGTGAGCGGCACCTCCCGGCGTCCGCCGCTACCGGGGTCGGGCTCGGTGGCGCGAATCCCCGTGTACGTCGCGGTCACGTGGAAAGGCTCCACGTGCCAGCGGACCAGGATCTCTCCGCCGGCCGTGCGAGTCGAGGATGTCGCGTTCACGAGCTGAAGGCGGTCGTCCACCAGCGTTCCCTGGATGGCGTTCTCCACGAGCGATCCGAAAAGAGTCGCGTTGACCTCCACCTCGCCGAACTCCCGGCCCACGTCCAGTGAAACGCCGCGGGCCGTCTCGGCTTCGAGGTCGCCGAGAGGCGCCAGGCGAGAGAGTCCAACGGCTTCCGTTTCCTCCGTGAACGGGGTGGGAGCGAAGTATCCCGTCCCGATCGAGAAACGGGACGTCCACTCGCCCGGCCGGAAGAGGATCGAAATCCTTGGATTCGCGAACGTGCCATACTCGTTGTGCCGGTCGAGTCGCGCGCTCACCGCTACTGTCAGCCAATCCACGGGTACGTACTCGTCCTGCGCGAAGATCGAGGGAACGGTGTGGCGGAAGTCGAAGTCGCTAAAGTCGTCAGCTCGGTAGTCCTCGACCTGCAAGGCGGCCCCGACCAGCCAGTTGTGGCCACCGGCCAACCCGCCGTAGGCGACCTCGCCGAAACCGTTCGAGTGCGCATCGTCCTCGCGCTGGTCACCAAAGACGTGCCCGTGCCGCTGAAGCATCGCGGATCCGCGGATCGTGAGGAGGCGGTCCTGGCCAATGAGGAAGCGGCCGATCAGGCCCAGGTCACCGCGTCGCGTATCGAGCGATTCCACGAACGAGGTTCCGTCGGGGGCGAGGCTCACGCCTCGCGTTCCCCCGGCGCGATCCTCCATTGTCGCACCCGCCGTAACCAGCAACGATTTCCCCGCGCCATCGTTCCAGAAGAGTCGCGGGCGAAGCACCGCGCGGCGGTAGCCCGGCACATCTGACCACCCATCGTCGTCGACATCCGCCTCGCGCTGGCGGTGCAGCCCACCGAGAAACGTGTATCCCCACCGCTCCCCCAGTTCGTCGGCGAGCCAGAGGACGCCGTCCGTCCCGTCCAACGTGGTCTGGTTGAGCAGCAGCTCGCGCTCCGGGGAAGGGCGGCGCGAGATCAGGTTCACCACCCCGCCGAGCGCGGACGAACCGTACAGCGCCGATGACGCCCCCTTGATCACCTCCACCTGCTCCAGGTCCATGGGAGGGATCTGCAGCATGCTGAGGGAACCGCTCTGTCCGCCGTAGAGGGGGAGGCCGTCCGACAGTATCTGCGTGTATCGTCCGCGGAGCCCCTGGATTCGCACGTTCGCGCCGCCGAGCGACGGCGACGTGTTCTGCACACGCAGCCCGCTCGTCTCATTCAGCATCATCGCGATGTCGCCGGGTGTCATCATCATCTTCTCTTCGACTTCCTCGCGCGACAGGACTTCGACGCGGACCGGTTCGTCCTCGATCCGGTTCTCCGTGCGCGTGGAAGTCACGACGATCGCCTCGAGCTCTTCCGCCCGTTCCGCCATCGCGATCTCGATCGAGGTTTCGCGGCCGGCCACGACGGTCGCGCGTGCCGCGCCCTCCTCGAAACCGACCCGGCGCGCGGAGATCTCCCGATCGCCCGCCGCGAGGCGAAGCACCGCCACGCCCTCCCGATCGGTGATGGCACCCACCTCGCCCGATCGCACTGTCGCCCCGGCGACCGGGCCGGCGTCAGAGACGACTCGAACGACGACGGTCCCTTCGGCGTCCTGCGCGGCTGT
The DNA here is from genome assembly GCA_964623785.1 of uncultured Gemmatimonas sp. Classification (GTDB taxonomy): domain Bacteria; phylum Gemmatimonadota; class Gemmatimonadetes; order Longimicrobiales; family Longimicrobiaceae; genus WHSP01. The sequence goes on from CAZUVK010000023.1 coordinate 7,016, forward strand.
GAGCCCGGGGTCGAGTAGCGCGAGTCCGACCAGGCACGTGAGCGCTCCGGCGGTTCTCCATGCCGCCCGCCATGGCATGTGTCGCGTAAGCTTCGCCATCCGTTCAGCCCATTCCGACGGCTCGAGTTCGCGAAATCCCTGTAACGCGCGCCTCCGCCGGTTCGTTGCGGGAACAGGAGTCCACCCCGCGCGCGACCTCGTCCAGAATCTCCTCGCCCAGCTCGAGAAGCGACGCGACCCGGGGGTCCGCAAGCTGATAGTACGCGAACCGGCCGCGTTGTTCGCGCACCACCAGGCCGCAGCCCAGAAGGCACGCGAGGTGATTTGAGACGTTCGGTTGCGTCAATCCGGTGATCTCACACACCTCCGTTACGCTTCGAGGCTCATCCCCAACCGCATCCAGGATGGCGAGCCGTGATGGATCGGAGAGACCCCGGAAGAGCTTGGCCCGCAACGCGAGCGGGCTCGCCAGATCAGTCGTCATGAACACTCCCTGCGTCGCGTGTCATTCCCGTATCCGAGGTATCCGGTGAAAGGCTCCGTCCCCCTTCGCGGCTTCGCGGCTTCGCGTGAGCATTTCAGGCGGGGCTCACGCGAAGCCGCGAAGGCGTTACACCGGATGATCTCCCGAACCCAAACCCAACATATCAGCAACTGATGATATGAAGCCACGGAGAGCCGGGCAAGAGCTGTTGGACAACAGCTCGCCCCGAACGCGCGGCATCACGAGAGCGCCACCTCCGGCTCATCGGCGTCGATCCGTGGCGGTGCCGCGCCCGCCGCGCCACGCTCGAAGAGCCGGTAGAGCACCGGGAGCACGAGCAGCGTGAGCATGGTCGCTGTCACGAGCCCGCCGATCACGACTGTCGCGAGTGGCCGCTGGACCTCGGCGCCAGGCCCGGTCGAGATCGCCATCGGCAGGAAGCCCACGCTCGCCACCAGCGCCGTCATCATCACCGGCCGGAGCCGGGTGGTCGCGCCGTTTCTCACGGCATCATCGAGCGACTCTCCGCGCCGGCGCAGGTCGTTGATGTAGCTCACCATCACGACGCCGTTGAGCACCGCGATCCCGAAGAGCGCGATGAAGCCGACGCCCGCGGAGATGCTGAAGGGCATCCCGCGAACGAGCAGTGCGAACACGCCGCCCACGACGGCGAGCGGGATCCCCGTGAATACGAGCGCGGCCTGGCGGGCGGAGTTGAACGTCGCGAAGAGCAGCACGAAGATCAGGAGTAGCGAGAAGGGAACTACGAGCATGAGCCGCCGGGTTCCCCGCTCCAGGTTCTCGAACTGTCCGCCGAACTCGACGCGGTAGTCGGGCGGCAGCGTGACCGTACCGTCGTCGAAGACGCGCCGAACATCCGCGACGAACGATCCGATGTCCCTGCCCCGCACGTTCCCCTCGACGACTACGAGACGGCTTCCACCCTCATGGCTGATGTCGGACGGGCCTTGCACTTCACTGATCCGGGCGAGTTGCGCGAGGGGCACCCGTTCGCCTTCCGGCGCGCTCACCAGCAGGCCGGCGATGGCGCGCGCATCCGCGCGAGCGTCGTCCTGAAAGCGGACGGCCAGCGGAAATCGCCGCTGTCCCTCGAGGACCGTCGTCACCTCAATGCCGCCGACCGCCTCCACCGTGCGCATCACATCGCCGGCGTTGACTCCGTGGCGGGCGAGCTGGTCGGGCCGAACGGCAATCTCGAGCTGGGGAAGTCCGGAGAGTTGCTGCGCCCGGAACTCGGCGGCGCCTTCCAGCCCCGCAACGGCCGCGAGGACGCGTTCCGCGGTAGCCGCGAGCACGTCGAGGTCATCCCCGAAGACCTTGATGGCCAGGTCGCTTCGCACGCCCGCGACGAGCTCGTTCACCCTGAGCTCGATCGGCTGGCTGAAGCTCGCGACCAGCCCTGGAATCCGCTCCAGCTCCACGGTCATCAAGGCCTCGAGATCCGCCTTGTCGCTCGCCCGGGTCCACTGCCGCTCGGGATTCAGCATGACGAAGACATCGCTGATGTTGACGCCCATTGGGTCGGTCGCGATCTCGGGGCGGCCGGTGCGGGAGACGATGTCCCGGATCTCGTCCGGGAACGCGGCGCGCAGCCTCGCCTCCATCGCGGTCGACTGCCTGACCGATTCCTCGAGCGAGACGCTGGGGAGGCGGAGTACCTGAATCGCGAGCGAGCCCTCGTCGAGTCGGGGGATGAACTCCGAGCCGAGGAACGGGATCGCGATGATCGCTGCGGCGACCAACGTCCACGCACCCGCCAGCACGCGTTTCGAGTGCGAGATGGACCATTCGAGCGCCGGCTGGTAGACACGCCGCGCGCCACGCATCACCCGGACTTCCTTTTCCCGAACATCCCCTTTCAGCAGTAGTGACACGAGAACCGGCGTGAGGAGGAAGGTGAGGATCAGCGATCCAGCGAGCGCGAAGACGACGGTAAGCGCCATCGGCCGGAACATCTTCCCCTCCACCCCCTCGAGCGTGAGGATGGGCAGGTAGACGACGATGATGATCCCGACGCCGAAGAGGATGGGTCTTCCGACCTCGGCGCAGGAATCGAGGACCGTGCGTATGAAATCGTTCTTCTTCCCGTCGCGCTCGGCGAGGCGTCGCAGGGAGTTCTCGACCATCACCACCGAACCGTCGACCACCAGGCCGAAGTCGATGGCGCCCAGCGACATGAGGCTGCCGGCGATGCCCGCGCGGAGCATCCCGCTGAACGCGAACATCATGGAGAGCGGGATGGCGAGCGCGACAATCAGCGCCGCGCGAAGGTTGCCGAGCAGGAGGAAGAGGACCGCGACCACGAGGATCGCGCCCTCGAAGAGATTGCGCTGAACCGTCGCGATCGTCTGGTCGACCAGTTCCGAGCGATCGTAGAACTCGCGCAACCGGACGCCGTCGGGAAGCGTGGCGGAGATGGCGTCGAACCGCTCCTTCACCGCGCCGACGAGCGTCCGGGAGTTCTCACCCATCCGCATCATCACGATGCCGATGACCGTCTCCCCCTCCCCGTTGGCCGTCACGGCGCCCTGCCGGATCGTGTGACCGATCGCGACGTCGGCGATGTCCGTGATCCGGACCGGAGTGCCGTCACGGCTGGCGACGACGATACCGCGGATCTGATCCAGATCACGCACCTGACCGACCCCGTGGACGATGAGCTGTTCGGCCCCCCGCGTGATGTAGCCGCCGCCGACGTTGATGTTGTTGGCCGCGACCGCGTCGAGTACGTGTTCGAGCGTGACGCCGTACTGGACGAGCGCGTCGGGGCGGACGAGCACCTGGTACTGTTTGGAGAACCCGCCGAAGGAGTTGACCTCCGCCACGCCCTGAACACCGCGAAGCTGGGGCGCGATGACCCAGTCCTGGATCGTGCGGACCTCGGTGGCGTCGATGTCCGAACCGGCGTCGGTTTCCACGATGTACTGGAAGATCTCACCCAGGCCGGTGGAGATCGGACCCATCTCGGGCGTCCCCACGCCGTCGGGGATCTGTTCGCCCGCCTCCCGAAGACGCTCCTGGACCTGCTGACGCGCGAAGTAGAGATCGGTGCCATCCTCGAACACCACGGTGACCTGTGAAAGGCCGAACTTCGAGAGCGACCGGACTTCCTCGAGGCCTGGCAGGCCGAACATCGCCATCTCGACGGGCAGGGTGATCTGGCGTTCCACCTCGAGCGGAGAGAGCGCGGGTGCATCGGTGTTGATCTGCACCTGCACGTTGGTGACGTCGGGGATGGCGTCGATCGGCAGCCGCAGCATCGACCAGACGCCGACGCCGACGAGCACGGCGGTCAGCGCGAGGATGAGGAGACGGTTGCCGAGCGCGAAGGCGATGATGCTTCTCATGGCCGCCCCCCTCAGTGCGCGTGCCCGGCTTCGCCGATCTCGCTCCGGGCGAGTTCGGAGCGAAGCGCGAAGGCGCCGGTCGTGACGACGGGGTCGCTGGGGTCGAGGCCGGAGAGCACCATGACCCGGCCGCCCTCGATCGCCTCGCCGACTTCGATGGGGTGCGCGCGGAATTCGCCGGCCTCGCGACCGAGGACGAAAACCACGGAGCGGCCCTCCACCTCCTGAACCGCCGCGATGGGCACGGCGACGGACACCGCGGCGCTCCCGTCGATGCGGATGAGGGCCGTCGCAAACATCCCCGGCTTTAGGGCGCCGTCCGCGTTGTCGATCTCCACCCGTGCGCCCACGGCGCGCTTCGTGGCATCGACGATGTCGCCGACATGCGTGATGCGGCCGGGGAAGGCGCGGCCGGGGTATGCCGCCGTCGTCACGTCCACGGGTTGGCCGGGCGCGACGCGGGCGAGATCGCGCTCGTAGATGTCCAGGTCGATCCAGAGTCGGTCGAGGTTGGCGACGGTGAAGAGTCGGGCGGCGGGGTTCACCATCTCACCGAGGCTCGCCTGGCGCGTGACGACGACGCCGGCGAACGGCGCGGTGAGCGCGTAGCGACCTCCCTCGCCCGGCCCGGCGCCAAGCACCTGAAGTCGCTGACGGGCGCTGACGAGCGCCGCCTCGGCGCGGCGGAGGGCGGCCTCGGCGTCGAGCAGTTCCTTGCGGCTGGAGATCCCCTGCTCTTCGAGGCGCAGCTCGCGCTGGTGGTTCTCGCTGGCGATCGCGGCCAGGACGCCGGCCTCATACTCGTCGGCGCGGAGCTGGCCGATCTCGGGGCTTTCAAGGATCGCGAGTGTCTGGCCGCCGTCGACGCGGTCGCCGATGTCGGCGGCGAGGCTGACGATACGCCCGTCGATCCACGGGCCGATGTGGCTCACGCGGTTGCCATCGTACGCGATCGTCCCCGTGACGGGGAGCCCGGTGGTGGCAACCGATTCGGCCGGCGAGACGACGATTCCGGCGATCGCGATCGCGGCGGAATCGAGAACGACGACATCGTGGGGGGCCGCGTCGGCATGGTCGTCGGCCGTCTCGCTCGCGCGGCCGTCATCCCCGCAACCGGGAATGGCGAGCGCAGCGAGAAGGGCGACGGCGAGCACGGCCGGGTTGAGCGGATTGTGGTGCCGAGAGCGCCCGGTTGGGTTGGTCGGCGACACAGGGAGGCGCGGTGCGTCGGCCTCTACGCCAGCGAAGCGCGGGGCGCGCCGGGTACGGTCGGTCGGGTTCATCGGGCCTCCGCCGGGTTGAGGATGAGGTCCGCGCTCACCGTGGCGGTGGCCGCGCCCAGCGCCACGAGGGCGCGGCGCTCGGCGAGCCACGCGTCCCAGTGGGTGATCTCAGCGTCCAGCAACTGGTTGCGCAGGAGGAGCATCGTCGGGAGACCGACCTTCCCGGCGAGGAGCGCGGTATCGAGCAGGCGCTGGTTCGCGCGGGCCGGCTGCAGGACCTCCTCCTCCAGGACCCGGTGTTCCTCGCTCGCCGATCGATAGGCCTGGTAGGCGTCCTCGACCTCGGCCCGGATCGCGACCTCCGCGGCCTGGCGCGCGAGACCCGCCTGTGCCGACTCCGCGATGCGCTCCTCGATCGCGCCCTGGTTTCGGTGGAAGACCGGAAGCGGCAAGGTGACGCCGAGACCGAAACGGGCCGGGCGGAGTTCGGATCGAATCGCGCCGCCAGGAACGCCGGGATCGCCCGGAGTGTCGGCGGAAAGAAACGCGTCTCGCTCCTCGCGTTCCACGAAGACTCCAAGCCGCGGATTCGGGATCGCCTCGCGACGGGCGAGCCGGATGAGCACGTCGGCCTGCTCGGCCTCGCGCGACCGCGCCGCGAGATCGGGGCGTCGGGCGAGGGCGATCGTCACGAGTGAGTCGATATCGAGCGCGGCCGCGGTTGGGGCGTCGGGAACGTCGTCGCGGAGCCGGATCGGCTGGTCCGCGCCGATGTCGACGAGACGCCGGAAGGCGATCAGGGCGCTGGCGTACTCGCGCTCCACGGAGAGAACCGCCGCGCGGGCGCGGCCGACCTCGATCTCCACGAGGTTGGCGTCCATGACGCTGATCTCGCCCTCCGCCGCCTGGATCCGCGTCACCGTGACCAGTTGCTCGCTGAGCCGCGCGAGCTCTCGGGTCACCTCGAGGCGCTGCTCCGCCGCGAGCGCCGTGTAGAAGGCATCGCTGACCGCGGCGAGCGTGCGCCGCGCCGCGTCGTTGACGGCGGCATCCGCGCCGTCGAGCCCGGCCCGCGCGGCTCCGATACGCAGCCCACGCTGCCCGGCCCACTCGATCTCCTGCGAAAGCGACAGCTCGTATTCGCCGATGCCGTCACGCGCGCTAACACCGGGCGCTCGGAACTCCAGCTCCGGGTTGAACGGGTACGACCGCGCGCCGGACAGCCGACCGCGAGCGATCGCGAGCGCCTGCCGCTCAGCGAGAAAGTCGGGATTCGCCCCCAGCGCCCGGCGGTGAGCGTCGGGGAGTGAGATGGTGAGCGTGTCCCCGGCGGCCCGCGCGGCGGGTTCGGGGGATGTGGCCCGCGCGGGAGTGCCGGAGGCTCCAACCAGAAGCACTCCGAGCGACAGCACGCGGGCGAGCGGCAACCAGGTTCGTCGCATTTTCGCCTCTTCCGTGTAACCCGGCGCCGCGCCCACGCGACCGGAGGCGAAATACGCGCCGGCCGGGCGCATGTCGCCCCGGGATGGGATCGTCAGGAAACGTTCGGGATACGGCGGCGGGGAGTGCCCGCGGCCGCGGGAAGAGGCTACGCTCGCGGAGGGCGGAACGAGGGATCGACGTGCCGGTCGAGCCAGGCGGAGGTCTCGCGGAACGCCGCTGGGGCGTCAGCCGCGGAAGTCGTGAGGGCGGGCGACGCCGGGGAGATCAGCGTCCCGTGCTGGTGGGTGCAGTGGTCCGCCGCCGTGCCGTGTTGATGGCCGGGCCCGTGGGACGAACCGTCCTCGTGGCCGTGCTCGCCGTGAGACGCCAACGCATGCGCCGAGGCCTCGGCGTTGCTCTCGTGGTGGACCTCGCCATCGCGCAGCTGACCCGTCACCGTCTCGCCCAGCGAAAAGGCGACGGCGAGGAGCATGAGCAGCGCGACCAGGCGTCGGACCACGGTGTTGGCGGTTAGGGGAACGACGGAGGAATCCAGAGAACGGTCACGGCCGTCGGAGAATCCAATACCCTGACACGGCCGGCGCGTTCGCGCGGGCGACCTCGTGGAGTATCCCGCAGGCGGTCGACCCGCGCTTCGGGCAGCACCTTGTCCGGAGGGGCTTCGCCACACGGTGAGTTCCCTCATCGCAGCCGACCGCGACCTGGGAGCATCAAGAGGCCAGGCGGTGACCAGGCGGCGTTCCGGGTTTGCCGGCGTCCGGCCCCGCCGCTACGATCATCGGGCTCGCGCTCTTCGCTACCGCCTCATATCCGTCATATCCGTCGCCTGTCATGGACACTCCGCAACCCACCGCGCGCGGTGACCGCCCGCTCGTCATCGCCCATCGCGGCTTTTCCGGGATCGCCCCCGAGCACACGATCGCCTCGTACGACCTCGCCCACCAGGCCGGCGCGGATTACCTCGAGCAGGACCTGCAGATGACCTCCGATGGCGTCCTCGTGGTCCTGCACGACGCGACGCTGGATCGGACCACGCGGGGAAACGCCACGACGTGCACCGGCCTCGTGATCTCGCGGACGTTCGAAGAGATCCGCCTGTGCGACGCGGGGAGGTGGTTCAACGAAGGGAACCCGGCGCTCGCGCGCGACGAGTACGTCGGCCTCCGGATTCCTACCCTCGAAGAAGTCCTCTCGCGGTACGGCGACTCGGCGCGGTACTACATCGAGACCAAGAACCCCGAGGAGGCGCCGGGGATGGAGGAAGAGCTGCTCCGCCTTCTCCGCGAACAGGGTCTGCTCGGCCGCGCCGAAGATCCGCCGCGCGTGATCATCCAGTCGTTCAGCCCCGAGAGCCTGCGGAAGATCCGCGCACTCGAGCCGGGAGCATTCCTCGTCCAGCTCCTGGGGCGGATGACCAGCGAGGAGATCCAGGTCCGGCTGCCTGCGATTGCCACCTACGCGAACGGCCTGGGACCGCACTACTCCTCGGTGGATGAACCCCTCGTGCACGCCGCCCGCGCGGCGGGGCTCGTCGTCCATCCCTACACCGTCAACGACCCGGCTGAGATGCGACGCCTCCACGAAATCGGGATTGACGGATTCTTCACGGATCAGACGGAGCACGCGCTGGAGGTATTGGGGCGCAATTGACGGCGGAGGGCCGGATTGTTGGCGTGTACCTCAGCCCTCCACGGCTGGCTCCGCCCTTGCGGGCTGACTACGCCTCTCGCTGACTCGGCGCAAACGAGGTCAACGGCTCGATCCAATCCCCGCCCCCCGGAGTCGTACCGGAAATGGCGACTCGCGACCTCGACCGCACCCGGATCCCCAACATCATCACCGCGACGAGGATCGTGGCGCTTCCGGCGCTCTGGGTGCTGGCCGCGCAGGGGCGCGCGCAGATCCTCGCCATCGCGCTCGCGGTCGTCATCGGTACGGACCTGGTGGATGGCACACTTGCCCGATGGTTCGAGGCGCGCAGCGACCTTGGCAGCCGGCTCGACTCGATCGCGGACCACATGCTCACCGCGTCGGTGGTCGTCTGGCTCATCTGGCTGGAGCCGGAGTTCTTCAGGGAGAACGCTCGAGTGCTGCTCGCGTGGCTGGCGCTTGGTCTGGTGACGCTGGCGGTGGGGTGGGCGCGCTTCCGGCGGATCGGGGACCTGCATCTCTATTCCGCGAAGGCGGCGATGACCCTCGGGTACATCTTCGTCGTTCTGCTGCTGTACTGGGGGGATTACGAGCCGTGGTTCTTCGCGGTGACCATCGGTGCGTGCTTCGTGGGGACGGGCGAGACGCTGCTGGTCTACCTGACGCGTGGCGACGGTTGGGAGCGGCCGGGCTCGGTGTTCTCGCGGCGGAGGTAGGAGGCCGCGTACCCGGGATGGCCGCGGGCGAACGGGCCGACCGCGGCGGGGTCGGCGTGGGCGGAGGCGCCGTAGAGGCCGACCTCACCCTTCGATTGTCTGCACCAGATCGAACATCGGGAGGTACATCGCCACCACCATCCCACCGATAACCACGCCCATCACCACGATCATCACGGGCTCCAGGATGGAGGTAAGCGCGCCGACAGACGCATCCACCTCCTCGTCGTAGAAGTCGGCGATCTTCCCGAGCATTTCGTAGAGGCCGCCGGTCTGCTCACCGACGTTGATCATCTGCACGACCATCGGCGGGAAGACGCCCGACGACCGCAGCGGCTCCGCGATCGTGGCACCGCCGGCGATCGACCCACGCGACGCGATCACCGCATCGTGCACGACACGGTTTCCGGCCGTGGACGCGGTGATCTCCAGGCCCTCCAGGATCGGCACGCCGGACGAGACGAGGGTTCCGAGCGTTCGGGTGAAACGAGAGACCGCGGTCTTCCGGACGAGATCGCCAACGATCGGCAGCCGGAGCACGAGCCGGTCGATCGCGAGCCGGCCGTCGGCGGTCCGGTACGCTCGCGCGACCCCGGCGCCCGCGCCGATCACGCCGAGGACGAGAAGGTGGAAGTAGCTCTGGAGAAACTCGCTAACTCCGAGCACTGCCAGCGTCGGGGCCGGCAATACCATCCCCGCGTCTTCGAATATCCCCGCAAAGATCGGCACGACCTGCCAGAGGAGGATCCCCGTCGCGGCGAGCACCACGAACAGGACGACCGCCGGATAGGCCATCGCCCCCCGGATCTTGCGCGCCAGGGTGTCACTCTTCTCGAGGAACCCGGCGAGCCGCAGGAGGATCGTATCGAGAGCGCCGCCGGCCTCTCCGGCGGCGACCATGTTCACGTACACGTCGCCAAACACCTTCGAATGCCGCCGAAGGGCCTCCGCGAGCGTACGCCCCGCCTGGATGTCGCTTCGCACGGCCAGAATCACTTCGCGGAACCGGGGGTTGTCGGACTGTTCCGCAAGGATTCCGAGGCTGTGCAGGAGCGGAAGCCCCGCGTTGACGAGAGTCGCGAACTGTCGCGTGAAGACGACCACCTCCTTCGTCTTTACTCCGGAGCCAATGGTGAACGAGATCTCCCGCGGCCGTGGCCGGATCGAGACGGGGATGAGCCGCTGGCGACGGAGATGGGCGACGACGTCGTCGCGCGTCGCGACGTCGACCTCACCCGAACGCACTTCGCCGGACGGCGTGCGCGCCGAGTACAGGTAGATGGGCATGGTGGGATACGGACGAAGCGGTGGAGGCGCCTGGATGGAAACCAGGGAAGGGTTAAGCGACGAGTGAAGGGACATGTCCCCCAAACCAATTATCTGCAGTTACTTAGCGTTATTCGCGTTCTTCGCGGTGAGTCCCCCCATCCATGCGCGACTTCCTCCTCACCCCGCGAGGCTCCCTGGCGCTCTTGGCGTTCCAGGGGCTCAGCCCTGCGACGGGCCGGTCGCCATTCGCTGGAGTTCGGTGGGATCGCCGGAAGCCTTGAGGCAGTCGTCCAGAGCTACCTCCTTGCGGACGTACAGGTCGAAGAGCGCATCGTTCAGCGTCTGCATCCCGTACTTCTTCCCCATCTGGAGGTTGGAGTAGAGCTGATGGAGCTTGTTCTCCCGGATGCAGGCGCGGATCGCCGGTGTGCAGATCATCACCTCGGTCGCGCACACGCGCCCCGGTCCCGCCGCGCGGGGGAGGAGTGCCTGCGTCACAACGCCTTCGAGCACGAACGAGAGCTGCGCGCGGACCTGCGCCTGCTGGTCCGATGGGAAGACGTCGATGATGCGATTGACGGTCTCGACCGTCGAGTTCGTATGCAGCGTGGCGAGACAGAGATGCCCCGTCTCGGCGATGGTGAGCGCCGCCCGGATCGTCTCCAGGTCGCGCATCTCGCCGACAAGGATGACGTCAGGGTCCTGCCGGAGCGCGTACTTCAGCGCCTGCCCGAACGACTTCGTGTCGGCGCCGACTTCGCGCTGGCTCACCATGCACTCGTGACGCCGGTGCACGAACTCGATCGGGTCCTCGATCGTCAGGATATGGCCCCTGCGCTCGCGGTTGATCTTGTCGATCATCGCCGCGAGCGTCGTCGACTTGCCTGACCCCGTCGGTCCCGTCACGAGCACCAGCCCGCGCGGGCGCTCCGCGAGCGTGGCGATGATGGCGGGGACACCCAGCGTATCCAGGGCCGGGACCTCCAGTTGAACCCGGCGCACGGCGAGCGCCACACATCCGCGCTGCCGGAACAGGTTCGCCCGGAACCGCGAAAGACCCTGCACCCCGAACGAGATATCCAGCTCGCCCTCGGCCTCGAACCGCTTCTTCTGATCGTCCCCGAGGATGGAGTACGCGAGCCGGTGTGTATCCTTGCCGGACAGGACCTCCTCCACCGCGCTGTCGACGATCGCGCCATCCACGCGCAACCTCGGCCGGTCACCCGCCGTCACATGCAGATCCGACGCACCCCGGCGCACCATCTCGTCGAGCAACGATCGCAGATCGATACCCAGCGTTTCGGGCTCAGGCGTTCCCTGGTACGACGCGGCTGGCTGGATCACGGACGGGTTCTCGCTGAGCATGCGGAGGTTGCCGGGGACGCTGAGTAATTACCCGGTTCATCCACCCCGTTGGCGATTCTATGGATCCCGTTCTTCATCAAAGGACCACCGAAGTTCAGAAGATAGCCAAGCTTCAGGCCCGCGAATTTCAGGTAGGTCAAGAGTTGCTTCTTGTGGGCATCGTGAACCTTCGACGCTCTTCAGTTCAACGATCACCTTCCCCTCCACAACCAGGTCCACTCGAAAGCCCTCGTCGAGACGACCCCCCCCAAACTCAATCGGGATCGGGACCTGTCGAGATACACGGAGCCCGTGGCCCCTCAACGCATTTGCCAGCACCGCCTCATACACACTCTCCAACAATCCCGGGCCCAGTCCCCGATGGATCCGAATCGCCTCCGTCAGGACGTATCCCCCTATCTCATTTTCGTCGAGTGGTCGCCCGTGACCACCCCCGCGCCCGGACCCCTCAGCGCCCTCAAGTTCCTCCGCGTGCTCAGCGAGACACCGCCGTTCAGTACTCACCCCGCGCTCTCCTTGAGCACCTCTTCGAGTGTCGTCATCCCGCGTGCGATCTTCAGCAGCCCATCCATGCGCAACGTCAGCATTCCCTCGTTGATAGCCTGTTCGCGAAGCGCCTCCGCGGAGGCCCCTTCGAGCACCATTCGGCGGAGGGCTGGGGACATTGCCATCACCTCGTAGATCCCCAGACGCCCCCGATACCCGGTCCCGGCGCACGCGTCGCAGCCTTTGCCCCGCCGCACGCCCCCCACGCGAACCTCCGGTGGGACGCCGGACCGGCCGAGCGGTTCGGGCGCGCTCGGGACCGGCTCCGCGCAATTCTGACAGACCCGCCGCACCAGGCGCTGGGCCGTGATCGCGTTTACCGCCGACGCCACGTTGAACGGCTCCATGCCCATGTCGATCAGGCGCGTGATCGTCGAGGGCGCGTCGTTCGCGTGCAGCGTGGAGAGCACGAGGTGTCCCGTGAGCGCCGCCCGGACGGCAATCGAGGCCGTGTCGATGTCGCGGATCTCTCCGACCATGATCACGTTCGGATCCTGCCGGAGAAACGCGCGAAGCGCGGCGGAGAAGGTCATCCCGATATCGGACCGCACCTGGACCTGGTTGATTCCAGGGAGGTTGTATTCCACCGGGTCCTCGGCCGTCATGATGTTGACCTCCGACGTATTGAGCCTGGAGAGCGCCGAGTAGAGCGTCGTCGTCTTCCCCGAGCCGGTCGGCCCCGTCACCAGCACCATCCCGTAGGGATTGAGGATCGCGTTCTCGAAGTCCGTCCGGGCCTGGGGCTCCATGCCGAACGAATCGAGATCGAGTGAGAGCCCCTGCTTGTCGAGGATCCGGAGCACGATCCGCTCGCCGAAGAGCGTTGGCAGCGTGGAAACCCGGAAATCGATGACCCGCCTGCCAATCCGCAACTTGATCCGGCCGTCCTGCGGCAGTCGCCGCTCAGCGATATTCAGGTCGGAAAGAATCTTGAACCGGGAGATCAACGCTGCCCTCAGTCTCGGCGGCGGTCGCATGATCTCCTGCAGCACGCCGTCGATCCGGTACCGAACCCGGACTTCCCGCTCGTAGCATTCGAAGTGGATGTCCGATGCGCCCCGCGCGACCGCGTCGTTCAGGATCCCGTTGATCAGGCGGACCACCGGTGCGTCCTCGACCTGGGCCTGCAGGGCGAGGGTGCCCGGATCCTCCTCCTCGTCCTCCAGCAGCTCGACCTCGCCGTCCATCTCGAGTTGCCTCAGGATCTCGCGCACGCGCTCGTCAGCGACGTCATATTCGCGCTGAACGATCGCCCGAAGGCTGAACTCGCCCGCGATGACGGGCTCAATCTCGAGCCGGGTGATGAACTTCAGGTCGTCGATGGCGCCGGTGTCGCCGGGATCCGCCATTGCGACCGTGAGTACGCGGCCCGCGCGGCGGAGCGGCACGACGAGGTGGCGGAGCGCGACGTCGGCGGGAATGAGCCTGAGCAGCGCGGGGTCGAATTTCGCGTTCTCCAGCTCGACAGCGGGCACCCTGTGCTGCCGGGCCAGCATCTTCGCGAGTTCTCCCTCTTCGATGAACCCGAGCCGAACCAGACTGAACCCGAGCCGGACTCCGGTCGACCTCGACTCGGCGAGAGCCTGGTCCAGCTGCTGGGGTGTGATCAGCGCGTCGCGAAGCAACATCAACCCGAGCCGATCGGCTGCCTGCGACTTCACCATTCTCCGCCTCGTTCGTGTTGAGCGCCGGACAGCGACCAGCATCGTGCCGGCCTCGCCCAGACCCCGCGATTTCCGCTCGGGCCGGTAGCCCGACACTCCGCGACCCTCACCGCCCCAGCCGCGCCACCGCTTCGATTCGTTCGCGCAGGCGCGGTCCGATCCCCGACACGGCCTCCAACTCTTCGAAGGTCGAGAACCGTCCGTTCGCCTCACGATACGCGACGATCCGCCCCGCGATCGCCGGACCGACGCCGGGCAACCCGACCAGTTCCTCGGCGGTCGCCCGATTGATGTCGATCCGCTCGCCGGCGGACCCCAGCGCCCCACTTCCGACGGGAACACCGGCCCGACCCACGCCCGCCACCGCAACCCGCCCCGGCGCGCCCCGGACGTCGACGTGCGGACGTATCGCCTCCAGGAGCGCCGGCCCGATCCCCGACACCCGGTCGAGATCCTCCACCGACCGGAACGGCCCCACCGCCTCCCGATCCGCAACGATCCGTTCGGCGAGCGCCGGCCCGACGCGCGGGAGCCGGTCGAGCTGTTCGGGCGGCGCGCGGTTCACGTCGATCCGCTCGCCGTCGGCCAGCGGCTGGCTTCGAATCCGTTCCAGCGCCAGCTCTGCCTCCACCCGCCCACGCAACCCTGAACCAGCCGCCGGGTCGAGCGAGTCGGCGGCTTCCGCCGTGTACTCGAGCCACTCGCGCGCTTCCGCCCGATTCACGGAGTGCCGCGCGACCGCACCACCGGCGATCAGCACCGCGATGACGATCAGCGCCGTCCTTTCCTGCGGAGTCACCTCGAACATCTCGCCTCATCATCGCCCGATCCGCGCGTCGCCACGCGACATCCGCCTGGCGCTCACGCAATATTGGTTGGCGGGCCGCCTCCCCGCTGGACGCCAACGGCCCGGTTCTGGCGCCCCTGACACATTGCCGGAAGTTGCCAGAACCCCCGCGTTCGCTCCGGGGTAGAAGCCCGCCAGACCCGACGATCACCGAGCCAGCGTCCACCGGAGCCGATGAAGGTCCTCACCCGCTATCTCCTGCGGACCCACCTGGGCCCGTTCTTCTTCGCGTTCCTCGCGCTGACGAGCGTCCTGCTCATCAATGTGATCGCGAAGGAGCTGGCGAACCTCGCGGGGAAGGGGCTGCCGCTCGACATCGCGTTCGAGTACTTCGTGCTCTCGTTGCCGGCCAACATCGCGCTGACGCTGCCGATGGCTGTGCTCGTGGCGGTCCTCTACACGTTCTCGACGCTCGCCTCGGAGAACGAGATCTCGGCGCTCCGGGCCAGCGGCGTGGATCTGCGTCGGGCGACGATGCCGCTGGTCCTCCTGGCGGGGTTGATCGCCGTGGGCATGGCCTGGTTCAACGACCAGATCCTGCCCGCCGCCAACTACCGATGGCGTGTCCTCATGACCGACGTCGCGCAGGCGCGACCGCTCCTCGCCGTCCAGTCGCAATCCCTCAACGCGATCACCACGGGCGACGGGCTCACGCGCTACTACCTGGAGGCGCGCGACGTCGATGCGGAATCCGGCCGGCTTCGTGAGGTCACCATCTATGATGTCGCGAACGCCAACCTCACGCGCACGATCAACGCTGACTCGGGCAGGATGGCACTCAATCAGCAGCAGACCGACCTGCTGCTGACGCTCTACGATGGGCACATCCGGGAAGTCGATTTCGTGGAGCCGCAGAACTTCCAGCTGATCGACTTCGATCACCTGATCATGCGGATCGAAGGGGTGTCGGACCGGCTCGAGCGGAACCTCGGGTCGGAGTACCGCACCGACCGCGATATGACGAGCGCGATGATGCTCGCGGCGATCGACAGCCTGCGGACCGAGCGAGCGCAACTCCTGACAATGAGTGCGCCCGCGGATACTGCCGAATCAGGCCTGGGCGTGGAAGAGTCGATCCTCGCCGATGATGAGCCCACGGCCGAGGGAGCGCCGGCGGCAACCGGCGAAGACTCCGGCCCCATTGATGGCGCCGGCCTGGAGACGGCCGCGGCTCCGATCGCGGTGGCCGGGCTTGCCCAGGACGCCGTCGGCCAGGAGACCACCCCGCTCGGCGAACCCTCGGAGGTGATCGAGGAAGCGGTGATGGAGGCGGCAACGCCCGACGAGATTGCCGCAACCGAGGCCGCGGCCAATACAGTCGCCGTCACCGAGCCGTCCGAGCCGGACCGGTTCATCACGGCGCGTGTCGCGAACATCGAGTACCAGATCCGGGAGTACCAGCTGGAGATTCACAAGAAGTTCTCGATTGCGGGCGCCACACTCGTCTTCGTGCTTCTGGGGATCCCGCTCGCGCTCCGTTTCCCACGCGGTGGAATCGGGATGGTTGTTGCAGTGAGCCTCGCGATCTTCGGGATCTACTACGTGGGGCTCATCGGCGGGGAGGAGTTCGGCGACCGCGGCTACGTGCCGCCCGCGGTCGCGATGTGGGCGACGAACGTGCTCTTCGGCGCGCTCGGCCTCGTAGGGTTCTACCGGCTCGGCCGCGAGCAGGGCACGGGCCGGGGATCAGGCTGGGGCGAGATGCCGCACCTGCCGCGGTGGCTCCGCCGTGGGAAGACGGCACGCGATTCCCGCGAGGTCGGGTCATGAAGCTGCTGGACCGCTACATGTACCGGCAGTTCTTCGCCACCTTCATAATCGTGTTGATGGCCCTGCCGTTTCTGGTCATCATCACCGACCTGACGGACCAGCTCGACAACTACCTGAGCCGCGGGATCCCGATCGCGGTAGTCGCGCTCTCGTACGTCTATTACATCCCCCAGGCCGCGTTCTGGGGATTCCCGGTCGCTTCGCTGATGGCGACGGTGTTCACGATCGGCAACATGACGCGGTACCAGGAGATCACGGCGGCGAAGGCGGGCGGCGTGAGCTTCTACCGGCTGACCGCGCCGCTCATCCTCTGCGCGGTGGTTCTCAGCGTGGCGGCGGTGGGGCTCGGCGAACTGGTACCGGTCGCCAACCAGAAGCGAGCGGAGGCGTTGCGCGAGCGACAGCGTCAGACCGCGCCGTTTCGGACCAACATCGTGTTCCGGATGGAGAGCGGATGGACGCTCGCGGCGAACCGGATCAGTTCGCTCCAGAACGACATGGAGCGTGTAGTGATCGAAAGCCCGCTGGACGAGGACGGGGGCCGCGTCCAGGTTTCGGCGGCGAACGCCACCTACGCCGCCCATGAGGGGTGGACGTTCGGAGAGGGTTACTACCGATCAATCCCGGACGAGGGGGTTCCGCGGAGCTTCTGGTTCGCCGGCATGCTGATGCGCGGGATCGAGGAGACGCCCGAGGATCTGCTCGCGCTCTCGAAGGACGCGGAAGAGATGACCTATGCCGAACTCGAACGGTTCATCCGCACGATCGAGCGGTCGGGCGGCGATCCCGGAGAGTACCGGGTGGATCTCGCGCAGAAGGTCTCGCTGCCGCTCGCGATCTTCGTGATCGTGCTCTTCGGCGCGCCGCTCGCGACCAGCCCCAAGCGTGGCGGGACCGCGTTCGGGATCGGCGCGAGCCTCATCGTGACGCTCATCTACATGATGATGTTCCGGGTGGGGAAAGCCGTCGGCGGGAGCGGCGCGGTGGACCCCATTGTGGCGGCTTGGGCGCCCAACGCCATCTTCCTCATCGCCGCCATCGTCCTCTTCTGGCGGGTCAGGACATAGCCGCGATCGTAGATCCGCCGTGACTTCGCGGCTTCACGTGCCCCCCGACCGACTCTCACGCGAACCGCAGGACCACACGGTCACTTCCGTACTTCGTGACCCCGCGAGGCCAGGAACGCTCGGGCCTCGGCGAC
>CAZUVK010000024.1:0-17420 GCA_964623785.1 uncultured Gemmatimonas sp.
CCGCCACGCGGCGCAGTGCAGCACCGTGCCTCCATCCTGGCCGCCCGCCGCAGGGTCGATACCGAGTTCGAGCATGAGCGATACCGCAGCCACTTCACCCGCCCACGCGGCATCCGGAAGCGCCCTCTGGTCGTCCGACGTCAGCTCGCCGCGAATCCCCGGGTATTGGTCGAGCAACGCCCGGGCTTCGACTCCGTCGGCGCGCGCGCAGGCAGCGACGAAACGATCCTTCGGCGTCGCCAGCGCGTTCAGCGCGCGCAGGGCGTCGGTTCGGCCGAACATCGTCGCGACCCGGATCGGGGAGAGAAACTGACCGAGCGACCAGGTATAGATGTGGAAGCTGCTCGGCGGAGCCTCGCCGTACTCGCCGCGCCCCGTCCGACGGTCGACCAGCGACGGATCCGCGGCGAGGAGCGCCTCGAGCCGGTCGGTCAGGCCCAGCGCCGCGCAGAGGAAGACATCCGCCGACGCGCCACGGTCGACGAGATAGCGAGCGAGCGCGGCGCGCGAGTCGGGGCCGGACCCGATCATCCACTCCGCCGGCGTGCCCCGGTGGTCGACGTCCCGCGCGTCGAGGTCGGCGCCGCGCTCCAGAAGCAGGTCGACCACGGCCCGCGACCGGGCGAAATGCAGCGGGGTCTGCCCGTCGCCGCCGCGCTCCATGACCCGCGCGGGGTCGGCGTCGAGGATCGCCTCGAGCAGGTCCGCGCGGTCGATATTCGCGGCACCGCAGGCGTCGGGCACGGATCCGGCCGCGAGGAGCCGCTCGGCGATCGCGCCCCGGGCGAAGTGAAGGGGATGGAATCCGCCCGCCCACCAGTCGGAGCGGCGGTTCGGGTCGGCGCCGTGCTCGAGGAGGACCTCGACGAGAGCGAGCGGCCCGGCTCCGGCTACGTGCACCAGCGCCGGGGCGTCGAAGGAGAAGATCGGTTCGTCGATGAGGTCGCGCGTGGCCGGCTCGTCGGCGAGCAGCGCGGCGAGGCGCGTGGCGTCGCGGTCGCCCACCGCGCTCCGGAAGGCTTCCACGAGCGACTTACTCGCGCGCTTCGGCTTCACCGACGCGGCCGCGGCCACGCGGGCCGCGATCTCGCGCCGCAGATCGGCCCAGCTCCGGTACCCGTACTCCCGCGCGAGTACGAACTGCGCGTCGGTCAGCCCGATTCGGGACTTGTCGGGGAGGAAGCGGCGGATACGCGTCCGGGCATCGGCATCCCCGGCGCGCCAGCCGTCGAGGAGTTCGCGCGCGAGCTTCTTCTGCTGTTCCAGCGAGGGACGGTCGGGCAGGAAACGGATAGCGTGGGACTCGGACATACGGCCTCCCTGGTCACGGCCGGCGTCCGCGCGTTCGGCTCCAGAGGAGGTTGATCGCGAGCTTCATCGAGTCGGGTGGGCGCCGCCCTTTCCGCGGACCGGAGGCGTCCCGCGACGCCTGGGGGAAAGTTGGCGAAAGGAGTGTGGAGGGCGCAAGCGGGGAGATCAGAGGCCTGATCCCCAAGCGCACCGCTCATTCACGGGGGGAGGTTCCCGGGAAGTACCTCCCGTCCAAGACATTCTGACAACGCATGGAATCGTGAACAGGCGCGCCGGTGATCGTTCCAGCTCCGGACGTCAGATAGTCGCGATGTCCGCGAACGCGTCCGAACGGGTCCGCTCGGCGCGAGCGACCTCCGGTTCCGTCAGCGCGGCGAACGCCCGCGCCAGAGCCCTGCCGGAAAGCCGGCCACCATTCTGATGAATGAACCGGTGCAACTGGTCGCCCCCGCGACCGGCCGCTTAGCGCTGCCGCCTCAGGTGCAATCAGAATTGGGTCGACACTTGCCTCCTGCGAGCGAACGCTGCTTTCCGTTGCTGAGGAGGTGGAAATGGGATTCCGGCACTTGTGGGTGGCCACGACATTGACCGTTCTATTCTACGCGGTCCCAGCGGCCGCCCAGTCCGCCTCAAATGGTGGTTCAAGCGTCGAGGACCGGTGGATGCCCCTGGTGGAGGTCGACGGGCTCCTGATTGAAATTGACATCCACCGATCGGAGGGCTTGCGGAACGCGAATCCGTCGGCGTGGACCCGGTGGACGTACTCGGAGCCACACAGACTCTCCGATGGTTCCGCCACGTACTCGGTGGCGATGAACCATGTATCGTATGACTGCTCATCCAGGGAGATCTCGGAGGAGCAGGTTACATACTACGATTACGTGGGGAACGTGGTGAGGTCGAGGGGTCGTACCGGCTGGGTGGCGGCGGTGCCAAACTCCGTCGGCGAGGGGTTATTGGACGCGGTATGCTACGTTGCGGCCGGTCTGGATGAGCCCGCGGAGTGGTCCCCGCCGATCTCGGGGGGCGTTGCCCGGAGCTAGTGCTCGCTGACCCGGGACTGGTCCTTCACTGGCCGACAGCATAACGAGAATCCTCGTTCTGGAGATCAGACACTGCACGGAGGCGGGCAATTCGCGTGGCCAGGTCATCCAGGAAGTCCCGAAGTGACTGGTCGAACGCAGTTGCAAACCTTGTCGCCGCGCCGGCCGTCAAACGGGACACTCCCTGCTCTATCCTCCGTACCTGGCGCTCGCTCAACCCGGAGATATCCGCCTGACGTAGTGAGCGAGCCTCCCGCATCTCGAATACCGCCGCACCCGTAAAGTCCCGTGCATATCGCTCGATCTCGATGTCCGCCAGGTATGCGGGGTCAACGGCTTGAAGAAGCTGCGAGACTCCAAGGAACAGATCATGGTCAGGCCAATGAAGGAACGACCCGTCCTCATCGAGCTCGAAGTCTGGCCGCGCCTCCGCCGGGAGCCGCTCAAACCCAGGGATTCTCTGCATCGGGAACGCCCGGGAGGAAAGATCCCCCAGGAGGAGATTCAGAGATTCGCCCACGACGTATGCATCCACGATCCCCTCGATAGGATCGGCGCGGACTTGCGAAAGAAGCAGCCGCCGCACCGCGAGCGGATCCTCGGTCACATGCAGACGTTGATCCGGCCGATGTAGCCGAAGGGCGGTCGGCAGGCGCATGAGCGCCGGGACCGGCAGGTTATTCAGAACCAGATACCATGTGTCCGCACCAATCGCCCACCGGGGAAGCTGCCGGGCAGCCGTCTCGAGGAGTTCAGACGCCAGCGCCACGGTTACGGATGTGCCGGTATCGGCCCCCGCCTCTACGGTTCCGAGCGTTCGGGCCTGCTGCAGAAGCCGGCGGGGCAGGGCCGCTCTCTGAAGTACCTGATCCGAAAGGAACCATCGAGTAAGTGTCTCAGTCTTCATCGTCATCCGGTGCCACCCGTTCACTCCATTCGATGTACAGCTGCTCCCTGAACGAACTGGCGTTCGCCAGCACTTCACGAAGAACCCGACCGGTGATCCGGCCAACAACCCAGACCTCATCGTAACGGGGCGGCTCTTCATTGAAGAACACCCGTATCTCCCATTCTCCCGATCGCTTCATGTGGAAATGGGGAGGCCGGTGGTCCCGGGAGTAGAACCAGCAGACACACCCGGCGATTTCAAAGCACCGAATCCTCCCCATCCGCTACCGTCGACCCCTTTCCGCCGGGAGGCTCTGCGCTTACGCCTTGTCCCGCGGAGGCATGGGATCCGACCCGTAGGTATTCTTCTCCCGAATACGCCCATCGCGGCCGTGAATCAGAAGCTCAGACTTCTGGTTACGAGCGATTTCACGTGCAGCGTCGATTGCTTCCCGCTGGGTATTGAACCGCGCCGTGTCCTTCGCGTTGCCCGCGCCGCGAATGGCCCAGCCGTTGTCTCGGGGGACAACGTGCTGATTCCTGCTCTTGCTCATCATCGCCTCCTGTGAGATTACCGGACGCTAATGAAATGTTATAGTTGCATCGTGTCCGGTCAAGAGTAGTGTTCGCGGGAAGAGCCCAAAGGGGGAGAATACCCGGGGCTCTCCTGGTAGAGCATGGCGAACCCATCGGGTCGCATGCGCTTCCACACATTGTGGCGTTAACGCCTACGACGAATCTGACGATCCTCTCCATTCAGGTCTTCGCCACCTTCGCACATCGGCGCTGAAAGCCTCTGGTGCGCTATTGACGTCGACCGGGATTCAACCCCGCGTCGGGGCCTCAACTGTCAGACCCACCCGTCATCGTGTTGGCGACGGTATCTGACAGTCGGATCTGAACAGGCAATCGCCGGAGTGCATGATAGACAGCGGTCTCGTGTCTCCCACTATGGAGGTTCCAAATGACTGGCTTTCGAGTTGGCGTCCTCGTCCTGGCGACTTTCGCCGTAACGGCGCCTTCCCTCCGTGCCCAGAGCGCGGCGTATGATGCCGACTCCAACCCGTTCTTCAGTATTCCCTGGGAACCGGGCCCTACGATTGGAACCGTCGGGAGTGAGTCAAAGGTTGAGGTTGCCGAGCACTGCCTTTTCACTGATGAAGCGGGCGCGAGGCGTTTCCTGGAACTTACGGAGAACCCGCCCACAGGCATCGAGAAGGCTGTCCTGTATTGCGAAGGGGAACTCGGAGACGCCTGGTTCGTCCTGTTCAGCTTTGATCCAAGCGGCTACGTGCGGGATGACGAAGGCCGCAACCTGGACGCCGACGCGATCCTTGAATCGGTGCGACGCGGGACGAGCAACTCCAACAAGCAACGGAGAAGCCTTGGATGGGACACCCTGGCGATTGATGGTTGGGTACGACGACCGTACTACGACGCCAGCACGAACAATCTCACCTGGGCGATTCAGGCGCGCGCCCAGGACGACGAGCCGACCATCAACCACTCGGTTCGGTTGCTCGGCCGAAATGGGGTCATGCACGTTGATCTCGTTACAGGACCCGGCGAAATGGACATGGCGTTGCCAACCTTCGACGCGATGGTCGCGAGCCACCAGTTCCTCCCCGGGCGCCGCTACTGGGAATGGACTGAGGGTGACCGGGTCGCGAGCTACGGTCTTACGGCCCTGGTAGCGGGCGGTGCAGGTGCCGTAGCGATGAAAACGGGCTTCCTGGCGAAATTCTGGAAGTTGCTACTGATTCCGTTCCTTGCATTCGGCACGTGGGTCAAATCGCTGTTCGGGAGACCCCGCGACCCAGCCATGTAGAAAGTGCGAGAATTGCTGACGGAGCAAGCCTGGGCGTTCGATTGGACCTCCTTCTGGACATTGACCCTTGTAGTACTCCTCGACGGCGTGAGGCGGGTTCCGGAAGGCAGCTATCTGGTCCGGTGCCTCCCGGGCTACGGATGGTCAGTCGGCGACGGACCATCGGAATCATCGAGATGGCGCATCGCCTCGTGGTGGTCGCCACTATCGATCCATTGTGTCGTCCATTCCGGTGCCACGGAGCCAGCGGACCCGGTCATCACGGATGAATTGTTTGCATGGTTCCGCGTATTGCGAGTGGTGGGAGGCGCGACACTCGTATCTCTGCTCGTCGGAGTTCCCACTCTGAGCGCGACGTTTGGAGCCTGGGGATTCCTGTTTGCTCTCGGTCTCATTCTGGTTTCCTCCGCGTCTGCCGTTCTTTGCGCGACACTTGCCCTGCGTTGGCTCGGATACAGGACGGGGGCTGCCTTCCGCTCTTCAGCGCAACTCCTGTGGCCGTTCACGGCGCCGCGAGCACCCGAGTTGTTTATCGAGCGGGCACTGGCAACCATGCAGCCGGCGCGAGCGATTCAGTTACTCCTTCCGCCGGGTGCGTTTCGGAATTGGGCTCGCCCACTCGTGTATGACTCGGCAATCGGCCAGGACGGCGAGCCGCCTGCGGCGGCAGGAATTTCGATCGAGGTCCGCAGGGAAATTCTATCCGTACCGCCGGAGGGCTATTCGACCGGCGAGCGCTTCTGCCCTCGTTGCGGGAAGTCATACGTGAGGACCGTAGAGAAATGTCGCGATTGCAATCACCTTTCGCTGATCGAACCCGGCGAACCGTTGACAACCTTCGGGCCGGATTCTGCATCGCCAGGAGCCGCCGAAGACCTACTGCCTGACCGCCTGACCGAACTCTCGATATGATCGCCGACCCCAGCGGGAAGACGTACGACAACCGCCGACCGTCATCCCCTGAAGCGGAGGAGTCCATGCGATTTCGGTTCATAGACCCCGACGGCAACGAGCACCCGTTCGTCGATGTGGCTGCGCTGGCGGAGGCTGTCCTGGCCGGAAAGGTCCACAAAAACGCGATGCTCTACGACGTGCAAGTTGGACGTTGGATGCCGGCGCGCGCGCACGACGTTTACCAGGCGATCCGTGTTCTGCCAGTCGCGCCGTCCGACCCTACCGATGATGATGGAAACGAGCTGATCACCGCCGAAGGGACACACCCTTGGCGGCGCTACTTCGCCCGGTCAATTGATGGCGCGACATTCTTCCTGTGCGTCGTGATTGTCCTGAGTACTTCGGGGACCCAGATGCAAGAAGGGACTCTTGTTGCTGCCACGATTGGCGCCCGCATGCTCTGGATACCTTTCGAGGCGCTACTGCTCAGCTTCGCCGGGACGACCCCTGGCAAATGGATCATGGGAATCCGCGTTCTCGCGCGAGACGGGCGGCGCCCGCAATTCTCATCCGCATTCGCCCGTGCCGCGCACGTTTGGTGCTTCGGATTGGGAGCGGGTCTTCCGTTTGTGACGGTTTTTACGATGCTCTGGCAGTACCGCACCCTCCGAAAGAAGGGCCGGGTGTCCTGGGACGAGCCCTTTGGACTCACGCTTCGCATCCTGCCGATGCGACCAATGCCCTTCGCCACCGGTGCTCTCGGCATTCTGGTCCTCTTTCTCGCGGGTGCCGTGACGATGGAGATGGCTCCGCTCGCGAGTGAGACCTCTGTCGCGACGGCCCGGCGGCCCGCGGCTACGCCCGTCATCCCGTCCAGCTACACGCCGGTCCCAACTTCCCCTGGCTCACGTCGAGACTTGACCCCACCTCCGCTACCGGCGTGGAACACTCGGTCGAATTGGCGGGAGTTGCGAGAGGGAATGAGGCAAGCACCCGTGCGCGAGTTGCTGGGGGAGCCTACGCGGATCGCAACGTATGAGTATTCCGGCACCACCTGGTACTACGGAAGCTACGGCGGGAACGTGCGCTTCGATCGGAGCGGAGGTGTTACTGGCTGGTCAGAGCCGTAGCTCGGTAGCTGATAGGCACGCGCGAGTTGGCTCAGCGAGATCATTCAACCAAGTGCTACTCCTCCTCGAACCCCGCGCTCGTGAACCTCAGAGTCCGCGCATTCTCGGTCACCGTCCGGACGACATTCTCGGGTACGCCCTCGCGGACCTTCGCCTGAATTTCCAGCGTCACCTCGACATCCGCGCCGACCAGCGCGGTGAGATGCTGCAGCACCTCCTCGAACACGCGTCCCGCATCCTTCCCGGCCCGCACCGGGTCAAGCGAGATCGCACCGTGAAACCTTGTGGGACGTGGCGGCATCCCGACTCGGCCACCGTTCCCGCCCGCCGGGGCCGCTCCACTCGTCTCTCCGGACTCCCCTCCTGATCCCGCACCATCGTCCGACCCCTCGGCACCACCGCCCGTTGCTGGCTCCTCGCCCGCCTTGAACTGACCGTTCGCCGCCTCCGGCCTCACCACCACGCTCGACCCGTCCAGCGTCGCCACCCCGCCCTGCCCCGCCGTCAGCCCCCGGTACCGCCCGCTCGCCTCGTCAAACCCCTGCGCGTACGCGAACGAATCCAACTCCCACGAAAACATCCGCAGGCCGTCGTTCACCGCGGCGACGAGCACGTCCGAATCCCTGAGTCGCGGCAGATACACGTACTGCGCGAAGTCCTCCGCCAACTGCTTCAATGGCACGTGATCCCCCCGCCAGAGCGGAATCCGGTCCAGTTCCATCCGAAGAAGCGTCCCGGCGTAGACCGTCACCAGGAAATCCTCGTTGCGCAGCCGCTTCGAGGCGCGCACCGCCAGCGCCTCCTGACCCTGGAGCCGGATTTCGTTCCATCCGAGACCCGCCGTCTTGTCCGGCTGAACAGGTACCAGGAGCCAGATGTACGTCTCTGGGATCCGTGCCTTCACCGCCTCCTCCACCCGCGTCCGCTGGGTCTTCGCCTGGTTGGCCTGGAACGAGTCCAGGTTCAGCTGTTCCCGTTCACGCTCGATACTCGCCCAGGCGAGATTCTGCCGGACCGCCTGCTCCAGCTCGGCTAGCCGGGTCCGGTCGGGCGCGAGGAAGACAAGCGTGTTTCGGTAGATGCGCGGACTGCTCCCGCGATTGTCCAGGATGTCGCGCGCCGCGACCCTGCCCGGGCTCGACTCGTTGTTCGCGTTGTGCGCGCGCTCCGGCCGGAGGATCACCAGCCTCGCCTCGCGTTCGTCGGGCACGTCGCCGCTCGCGCCGGGGATGGCGTGCACCCTCGCGAAGTCACCCCGCTGCGACGCCTCACCGCGTAGCCGCGACTCTATCTCCGTCCACACCTCGTCCTGGCTGAACTGCGCCGCCCGGTCCTGCGCCAGCCGCGTCACGCTCGGCTGGGTCGAGAACCAGTAACGAGACCCATCGACATAGAGGTGCGTGGCCCGGTCCGTCAGCCGCCGGAGCGCATCCCCGAACGTGCCGATCGCTTCGCCCGGCTGCACGCACCCCAACTTGATCTGCTGGTCGGAGAGCCCCTTGTTGGCCATCTGCAGCGTCGGCGCGCTCCCCATGAAGAGCGTCCGCGCCACCCGCCGCGAGGCGCCGCGGCCCAGATGGCGTCGAACCACTGTCGAAAGGCCAGCTGAATCAGGTCGTCCGCGATGATTCCGAGATCGAGGGACGGCCATCCTTGGGAAGTGAAGCCGAGATTGGCCGTTGCACCGATGCCCACCACCGATTCGTCCGCTCGGATGATGCAGAGTGCGTTCGGGATGCTGGCGGATATCGAGACCGGCAGGATGCGGAACTCCATGCGGCCATCCATGCGGTTCTCGATATCCTGCATCAACCGGAGATCATCTACCGTCGTTGCGCACGTCGGGTATACGGGTGCGACAAGCTTCCCCCGGAAGCACTCCCTTGATTCCAGACGGTCGAGGAGGAAGCCCAACGCCCGTCCATCGAGATCTGTGACCGCACCGAAAACCACTTCGGCCGTTTCCAGGTGCGCGAACAGCGGATGCTCCGAGGCGCCTTCGGAGCGCTCCATGTCCGAGCGAGATGGGGTCCATACAAATGGCAGCTCGTCGGGATCGTCCCGCGTTTGATGGCGGTGCTCCGGTTCTCCGCGCATATCCTTGTCGTTTTGCTCGCGGTTATGCGCGCGCGCAATCGATCGCGCAGACCGGGGCGCATACGGCACGCTCGCACCTGCGGACCCACCATGCCAGCCAGCTCACTCGCCCCTCAATCCGGCGCGCCCTCGACGATTCGGAGCTTCTTCACGAGCGCGGCACCCTCTCATGGAAAGGAGCAAGTCTTCAGAATATCCGGATCTATGCGAGACGATTTGATCGTGTTCTTCGTAATGAACGCAGCATACAACCCTCTGATGAGCAGACGCGGAGGGGAGGACGCGTACGAGTTGTAGGCAGAGTGGGTCCCATAGGCGGATCCGTACTGGCCATACTGGTTGTAGATGCTCGTGGCGCTGTACTGACTGCCATACGACCCATACTGGTTGATGATCGACTGGGAGTCGTACTGATTCGTGAGTCTCCCCAGGTACTGATCATCCGCTGCCCAGATCTCTCCACCGGCCACCGTGGCACACGTCAGCGGTCCGTACACCCAGATGAGGGCGAAGTTGGACACACCGTCGCTTGTAGCCGTAACCAGGACTGCGCCGAGCCCAATCGCCTGGATCGTTGACTGGGCTCCGGATGCGCTACCGAGGACAACGCCTGTCCGCGACAGTTGCCAGGTCACGGGTCGGTTCAGGACATTGCCTGATGCATCCTTCACGATCGCGGTCAGATTGAGCGTCTGGCCTATGGAAAGCAGACCAGGTGGCGAGTCAATCGTAACGCTCGCGACGGGACCCGCCACTGAATTCACCGTGATCTGCGAGCCCGCGCTCTTCCCCTCGCTCGTCGCCGTGATCGTTGTCGTCCCCGCCCCCGCTCCCGTCACCAGCCCCGAAGACGACACCGTCGCCACGGACCCGTTCCCCGTCGTCCATGTGATCGGCCGGCCCGCGAGTACGTTCCCCGAGCCATCCTTCGCCACCGCCGTCAGCTGAGTTGTTCCCCCGACATTGATCGTACCCGTTGGCGGAGACACCTGCACACTCGCCACCGGCACAGCCGCCGCGTTTACAGTGACCTGCGAACCGTCGCTCTTGCCCTCGCTCGCTCCCGTGATCGTCGTCGTTCCCGCCCCCACGCCCGTCACCAGGCCGGAAGCCGAGACAGTCGCCACTGAAGCGTTCCCCGTCGACCACGTGATCGGCCGGCCAGTGAGCACGTTCCCCGAGGCGTCCTTCGCCACCGCCGAGAGCTGGGTCGTTCCCCCGACGTTGATCGTTCGCGTTGGCGGATTCACGTCGACGCTCGCCACCGATACCGCCGCCGCGGTCACCGTGATCTGCGAGGCGTTGCTCTTGCCTTCGCTCGTCCCCGTGATCATCACTGTGCCCACACTCGCGCCCGTCACCAGGCCCGAGCCGGATACCGTCGCCACCGATGCGTTGCCCGTCGACCATGCGACCGACCGACCGCCAAGGACTTTGCCACCCGCGTCCCTGACCATTGCGCCAAGCTGCAGCGAACCGCCGACGGGAATGGATCCCGAAGGAGGGCTAACCGCAACGCTCGCGACCACCACCGGGTCGACGATCGATGCTCCGGGCTGAGCGCCTTCGGAACAAGCGGTCGTCGCGACAAGGAGGCAGGTCGCCAGTTTGCGCGCCAGGGGCGCATTGGATCGTGTCAGCATGTCAATGGACGTGTTTGGGCGGATCACGGGACGTGTTGTCGAGGATCGGCCACGGGAGGCCGGAAACTAAAGTCATCCCTCCCTGGATGGACACGACGAGGTGGGGTTGCGAGACGGTGGGGGAGCGCGCACACCTCCAAGCTCACGCGCGCCGATCCGCGCGCCATTTTGCTCGCGCGCATAACCGCGCGCATATGTTTACCGTTTTGCGCATTTTTGTGCGCGCGCGCATTTCGCGCTCAATCGATTGCGCGATCGCTATATTCCCAGCGCGCGCCTCTGCGCTCACCTTCCACCTCAACCCGGCCGCCAGTCTCATCGCGGAGCTGAATCATGAGCCGAAGCACCTGGTGCCGATCGAAGTGCGTAATCGCGCGGATTTCGGCGTTGGTGAGCCCGGGCTCTCTGCGGCTGTCGCGTTGTTTGAGGATACTGAGCACGCGCGTCTTGGCTGCTTCCCAATCTATGCGACGGTCGCGTTCCGGATTCCCCGGCCCCGCCAGACGCCGGTGAATAACTGGACGAAGCATCCAGTACGTTCCAACTCCGGCTCCCCCGCGCTCGATGTACCCATGATCGATTTCCAATTCGCTCAAGACCTCCCGCGCTTCACTCTCCAATCGCTGGCAGATTCGCGCGGCAGTCGCTGTATCCATTTCCGGATGGCGAAGCAGGTAGCGAAGGATGATGAGGTGATCAACAGTCAGGTCCCGTCCCGCGGTCTGCTCTTCGGCAACAAATGCCCGCATCGCGTTCGAGAAGGGGCCGGCGGCGAACGTAACGCTGACGGAGTCTCCGCGCTCGTCGATCGTTGGTGGCTCCTTCCCCTCCACCAACATGGCACTGAACATCCGGGCAACGCCAAGGTTTCCGCGGTTGACCAGGCGCAGACGAATTAGCGCCTCAACCAACCGCGGATTTCGATCAATAGGGGTGTGGTGAAGAACGTTGTCCGGTCGGATCCCACCGATAAAGCCGCCAGGGTTGCTGATTCGTAGCTTCGCCCGATACTGCTTGACGAGAACCGGGCCCGCCAGCTGAAAGTCGCGGTGACAGAATGCATTCAGCAGGGCCTCGCGAAAGGCGATCTCGGGATACGTACGGTACTCAAAATGAAACAGGCCGTGGGGAATGGTTCTTAACGGATTCGCGGCCATGATGCGCTCGCTGATCCGATCCAGGGCGACGGGAATGGCCTCCACACCGTCGAGTCGATTCTCATAGCCTGTGTCGGACAACATCGAGAAATATGTCCAGCTGTAGCCAGGAACGAACTCTCGAATGGCGTCGTCAGATCCGGCCAGTAGCAGGCCAGCGCGCGTCAGCTTTCCCTCGCGCAGAGCCCCGATGGTGCCGAGCATCTCCCGGTCGGTGCGGCGAAGAAGCTCTTCGGGGGCGCGCTCGCGGCGTGCCCCCGCGCGAAGGCGCTCCAGGGCAACCGCCGACAGGTACCGCGCGGGGTCACCTGGCAGGAGAGTGTCAGTGAAGTCGCTTTCTCCGGTTTCCACCGCGATGCGCCGCCGCATCGTCCCCGTAAGCGGCTGACAATCTGTCCCAACCCGCACCTTCGCGCTGCCTGCCGTGTCCGTGTAGGGCGCCAGTCCTCCATGGATCTGCATTACCAGCAGGCGGCCGCTGCCCTCCGGGACCAGAACAGGCTCGATCACCGGTGTCAGCTTGGGGTCCGTCTGATCATAAATCGCACGACGGAGGCGGTTTACATCGACTTCAGGCGGAACACCGAGGATCGCTTCTGATCTGCCGATTCGCTTGTCGTTGACGCCAAACACGACGGTCCCACCGCCGCCATTGGCCATACAGATCGCCATCTCCACGGCGACCGCGACGGCATCGGCCATGCTCCGCTCGTTCCACTCCTTGAAATCGAGATCCTGATCCTCAAGATCAGCCGCGCGAATCGTTTCAAGGCGGTCAAGAAGCTCACGGATTGCCGCCACGGACCTCACGATCCACCTCTTGGACCTGGTTCACCCACTCGCTCGCTCGGCGGCTCATCCCCCCGATCCGGTGCGTGCCCGAGGACCTCGACCCGCGGCACCCCGGCCAGCGGATCATCTCCCCGCTCCCAGAGATCCTTCCAACCATAATTCACGCTCGTGACACCGAAGTCCGGCTCCTTCTGAAACGGCGCCCGCAGATACCGGATGCGGCAGCCGCCAACCGCGCCGTATCCCGGTCGCGGCTCCCGCACCGCGTGCACGTCGCCGGAGAAATCCGCGGACGGCGGCACCTCGACGAGGGCGAGGATGAACTCCTCGGGCTTGTTGAACGCGGTGAGGATCTCGTTCTTCGTCACCGTCACGGTCTCGGCACCCTGGATCCGGCCCTTCACCTCGAGGAAGCGGAGCGGTCCGCCGTTCGGGTCGTGGGACTCCACGTCGAAGCCGGGCTTTTCGGCGCTCACGTCGCGGGGCTCGAATCCGAGGATTCGCTCGGCGGCCATCACGGCGTCCATGCCGGCCAGCTCCACCCGCTTCGTCTCCTTCGCGTAGAGCGTCGGCTCCGCCTTCCGGTCGCCGCGCAGTCTCGCCAGGAGCCCGGCCGGCACGACCAGCGCGCCGCCGATCACCACCGGGGGAAGCGCGGAGATCTTCCGTTCCTGTTCCAGGTCGGCGAGCCGTTTCCGGAGGCGGGCGTGCAACTCGTCCGCCCGCTCCTTCGCCTTGCGCGAGTTCAGGCGCGGCTGCTTCCCCGCCTCTTCCTGCGCCTTCAGCTCGAGGGCGCGGTGGTCCCAGTAGGTGATCTCCTTGGTGAGTCGCTCCTTGACCGCGGCCATCGTACGCGTGATCCGGTCCTCCTGGCGGGCCTTGATCTCGCCCAGGTGCGGCGGAACCAGCGAGGCGATCGCGTGGCCCAGCGCCACGGATTCGAGATCCCCGCGAGACCGCTTCCGGTCGAGCGCGGAGGCGATCAGCTCCAGTTCATCCTCCTCCAGCGGCCGGTAGTCGAGGTAGGGCGCATAGCCGGCGGTGCGCGCGAAGCCGGCGCCGTCGATCTCCACGAACTGCATCCGGCGCGAGACGATCCGCCGGTTGCCGGCGCGGTCGGTGCGACCGTCCTGGATCGAGTGTTCGAGGTAGAAGAGAACCCGCTCGTCCTCCCCCGTGTCGGCGGGATCGACGAGCACCGACCCGCGCTTCAGCAGGTCGCGGTACTGTTCGAGGATGAGGTCGATCGTCGCGTCCAGGAGCGGGTGCCCCGGGCAGACGAACGCCGCCATCGGCCGTCCGTCCGCGCTGATCAGTCCCTTCTCGAAGACGATCCGCTCGTACTTCTGCAGGATCGGCTCTCCGGTGCCGATCTGCCGGTCGCGCGAGCGGATGCGCGCGGGCACGTGCGTGATTTCATAGCGCCGCGGCTCCCGCTCCCGGATACTCCCGCCGAGCAGCCGGAAGGCTTCGAGGAAGAAGCTGGCGATGAAGTGCGGCTGGAGGCGGCGCGCCTCGGCGCGTTCCATCTCCTCGCGGATACGCTGGACGCGCGCGCCGTCCATCGACTCCCGCGCGAGCGCGCGGTTCTCCAGGAGCTCGCGCAGGTGCTCGCGGTTCATCGCGTTGTCGACCGCCTGCTCGAGCCGCGCCCGCACCTCCGGCCGGTCGCCGTATCGGATCGCCTCGAGCAGCAGCCGGCGAAGCTCCGGACCCTGGAAGACCTGTCCCAGCACGTCGAACACAGCGCCGCCGAGCGCCTCGCGCTCCGTCTCCAACTTCCTGAGAAGCTTCTGGAAGACATCCCCTTCCCGGGTCTCGGACGCGACGAGGTTCCAGAGGTGGCAGACCTCGCGCTGACCGATCCGGTGGATGCGGCCGAACCGCTGTTCCAGCCGGTTCGGGTTCCACGGGAGGTCGTAGTTCGCCATCAGGTGCGCGCGCTGGAGGTTGATTCCCTCCCCTGCGGCGTCAGTGGCGAGCAGGATCATCGTGTCGGGATCGTTCAGGAACGCGTTCTCCGCCTTCTTCCGATCCTCGCGGCCCATGCTCCCGTCGATGTGGACGACGCTCTCGTCGGTGCCCAGGAGCGAGCGGATCCGGGCGACCAGGTAGTTGAGTGTGTCCCTGTGCTCCGTGAAGATGACCATCTTCCGGCGGCGCCCGGTCGGGTCGAACATCTCGGCGTTGTCCTGGAGGAGGCCGGAGAGCTCTTCCCACTTCCGGTCCTTGCCTGAGATACGAACCTCCTGCGCGAGCGTTTCGAGCGCCCGGAGCGTGCGGATCTCGGCCTCCAGTTCCTCGATGCTGCGCGCCGCCGAGGCCTGGTCGACCACGCGCTCCTCGAGCGATTCGATCTCGCCGTCGGGCGCTTCGTCCAGATCCTCGAAGTCCTCGTCGGTGAGCTTCGGCAGACCGCCCGTGAGGTCCAGGCGCGCTCCGAAGCCGCGTTCGAGCAACTTCTCCTCGCGGAGTCGGGACTCCAGCCGTTCGCGCCGACGGCGCAGCGACTGGAAGATCGCCTCGGGCGAGGACGCGAGGCGACGCTGGAGCGTGGTCAGCGCGAAGCCGACCGTGCCCTTCCGGCCCTCGTTCTCCAGGGCGTCCGCGCGGTTGAACTCCTGCCGGACGTACTCGGTGACCTGCCGGTACAGCTCGGCCTCGCGGTCCGAGAGGGCGTAATTGACGGTGTACGCCCGGCGCTCGGGAAAGAGCGGTCTGCCATCGAACTTCAGCAACTGCTCCTTCACCATCCGGCGCATGAGATCCGCCGTATCGGCCACGTGGACGCCATCCCTGAACTTCCCCTCGAACCGGTCGCCATCCAGCAGGGCCATGAAGAGCTGGAAATCCTCCTCCTTGCCGTTGTGCGGCGTGGCCGTGAGCAGGAGGAGATGACGCGTAAGCCGGCCCAGCAACTGGCCCAGCCGGTAGCGCTTCGTGAACTTCGCCTCGCCGTTGAAGAAGGAGGCGCTCATCTTGTGCGCTTCGTCGCAGACGACCAGGTCCCAGTCGGTCTGTTCCAGCTTCGCCTGGACGTCCTCGTTGCGGCTCAGTTTGTCGAGCCGGCAGATGGCGAGCGGGTTCTCCTGGAACCAGTTGCCGGTGCGGGCCGACTCCAGTTTGTCATTGGTGAGGATCTCGAAGGGCAGGCCGAAGCGGCGGTGGAGTTCATCCTGCCACTGCTCCACCAGGCTTCCCGGGCACACGATGAGGCAGCGGTGGAGGTCGCCGCGGAGCATGAGCTCCTTGATCAGGAGCCCGGTCATGATGGTCTTGCCGGCCCCGGGGTCGTCGGCCAGCAGGTAGCGGAGCGGCTGGCGCGGCAGCATCTCGCCGTAGACGGCGGTGATCTGGTGGGGGAGAGGCTCCACCAGCGACGTGCTGACCGCCAGCATCGGGTCGAAGAGGTACGCCAGGCGAATGCGGTACGCCTCGGAGACGAGGCGGAACATCTCCCCGTTCCCGTCGAAGCTCCACGGCCGGCCGGCGTCAGCGACTTCCAGCGTCGGCTCGTCGTCGCGGTAGAGCAGTGCGCTCCCGAGTTTGCCTGACGGATCCTTGTACGTCAGCTCGATCGCGTCGGAGCCGAACCACTGGACGCTGACGACCGTGGCGGACGCATCGGCGAGGAGGCCTTTGACCTGTGCTCCGGGGGTGAGATCTTCGAGGCGGGTCATGTACGCAGGGAACGGTTCGTCGGCGCAGGCGCCAGAATCGGAGGCACACACAAAGCATCGGAGGGCGAGTGCCATTTCGGCACACGCCGCTCGCGGAGTCTATGGAGGGTCACCGACAATGGGTGCGCCGTCCGTCACGGGGAGGGTGAGGACACTTCACCTTACCCACCACGGGTGATCAACGCAAATACGAGCGGGATTCCGTGAGTTCGAGCGGCGCCATCTCCACGTATCAGATGTGTGTGCGTGTGTGTGAATGTGTGTGCCGCGACGCCCGAAATCGTGTCGGAAGGACCAGCCGACGATCCGACACCGGCGATGAGGCAAACCTATCATTTTCAACTATTTACGAGAAACCGGGCCCGACAGGATGTCGGACCCGGCTGATGGGCGCTGAGGGATTCGAACCCCCGACCCCCTGGGTGTAAACCAGGTGCTCTGAACCGGCTGAGCTAAGCGCCCTGAATCATGAAAGGTAGCCAATCCGTCAGCCTCCGGTCAACTCAGGCCCCCGTGGCTCGGGCGCCTCCGCGTTTCACCCGCTCCGCGCCCTCGCCGTTCACCCCGCGCCCTCAGCGTGAACCCGTCCGTCCCGCGCGCCCAAACCCGAAAAGCAGAACCGCGAGCCCGGGGCGATCACCCCCGGACCCGCGGCACAGGTCCATCCGTCACGATTGTCCCCGCGTCACCGCGCGACCGATACGAGTTCCGGCGTTTCGTCCCAGGCAAGGATTTCCGCGAGCTCGCCGCACTCCGAGGGCGTGAGCTGAGCGGGGTCATAGCCGAGCGCGCGCACCAGTGCCTCCGCGTTGACGCTCTCGTTCTCCGGTGGGTCGGTCATACGCCTCCTCTCTGGTTGGGGTGGCCATCCGCAACCGCCATCACCAGAGTACCAGTATTGTCGATACGCGGGTATCGGGCAACCTTGGTGTTCAACGGTAAGCGATCTCCCGACGC
>CAZUVK010000024.1:17430-24038 GCA_964623785.1 uncultured Gemmatimonas sp.
CCCGACGCACCGACGGGAATGCCCGCCTTGCGCCGGGACCGCCCCGACATCACCCTTCGGGGATGAGCTGCTTCCGCCGTGGCGGATCGCGGCGGGCCCGTCCTTCGGCGGGCGCACGTTCAGCAACGGGGAAGCCATGTCACCGCAACGAATTCCGGAGTTCCGCGAGCTCGACGATAACGACATCCACTCCATCCTTGCCCGCAACAACGTTGGCCGCCTCGTGTTCGACTGGGGCGGTCAGGTCGATATCCGCCCACTCCACTATGTGTACGGCGGTGGGCGGATCTTCGGGCGGACGTCCGTGGGGGCGAAGTTCGCGCACGGCATTCGGTTCCCCGCCCCGGTGGTCTTCGAGGTCGACGAGATCGAGGCCGTGTTCCGCTGGAAGAGCGTGATCGTCCGCGGCGAGTTCGACATCCTCCTGCCCGACGGCCCCGACGCGAGCGAACGGGACGAAGCGCTCTGGCTGCTCCGACGGGTGGTGAAGCAAACGCTCGAGCCGTCCGACCCCGTGCCAGGGAGGGACATCGTCTTCCGGATCACGGTAGATGAGGCGACGGGCCGTTCGAGCAACTGAATCCGGACTCGCCTTCGCCGGTCGCCGCGCACGTTCGATTCCGACCTTCGTCCTTCGCCTTGTAGAGCGCCTCGTCGGCCGCCATGAACAGCTCGCGGGCGGAGAGACCGGAGAGTTCGGCTGTGCTCGCGATCCCGGCGGAGGCCGTGATGCGGAGCGTCGCCCCCTCCTCGTGCGGGAGCGTGATTTCCATCGATTCGATCGCCTTTCGTATCCGCTCCGCCGCCTCCGTCGCGGTCCTGCGCGTGCTTCCGGGCAGCAGCAGCGCAAACTCCTCCCCGCCCACCCGCGCAACGGTTTCTCCCTTTCGCGTGTTCGCGGCGATCGTCCGCGCAGTCTGCATCAGCACGAGGTCCCCCGCGATGTGGCCGTATCGATCGTTCACGCTCTTGAAGTGGTCGAGGTCGATCACGCCCACCGCGAACGGCCGGCCGGTCCGCTCGGTCGTTGCCTGCTGCTCGTCCAGGCGGGCATGGTAGTACTTCGCGTTCCGCAGCCCGGTGAGCGCGTCGGTGACCGCGACCTCGTCGAGCTTTCGGTTGAGGTCTTCCAGTTCATCCTCTCGCCTGCCCAGTATGAAGCCGAACCCGGCGAAGACCGCCCCGGTTGCGAATAGCAGGTACAGGTAGAGCCCCGGGCTTCCGGCGAGTTCCGCGGGCACCGTGGACCCAGCCGCCATCCGGAGGAGGAGCCAGCCGAGTGGGGCGCCAACGGCCAGCGCGGATCCCTGGAGGACCCGTGTTCGCGCCCGGGTCATCTCCCGATCACCTTCCGCGGCCAGTGGCCGACGACCGCCAGACCGCCGTGGCCGCACCCGGCGCCAGTTTCCCAAACGCTCTGCCTATTGCGCATGTAAATGTCGCATGCCATCCGTTACAATCATTCTCTGTCTCTATAAGTCGCACGATGACCGCGTTCGACACCATGAACTCTTCGAGAATCCCATGCCTGTGCTCATGAATCGCGCTCTGCTCGTTGCGCTGCTCCTGCTGCTTCTGCCAGCCGCGGCCATGGCGCAGAACCGCCAGTACCGGATTCTCATCTCGAACGATGACGGCGTTCAGTCTGAAGGGATCGCCGCGCTCGCGGCCGAGCTGGGCACCTTCGCTGATGTCGTCGTGGTCGCTCCAGACGGCAACGAGTCGGGCGCCAGCCACCGCTCCGTCATCCGTACGCAAATCACGACCCTGTCGCGAGTTGAGAGGGATGGACAGCTGTTCGGATACAGCGTGAACGCCTCACCCGCGGACGCGGTGAAGTTCGGGTTGCTCCACTTCGGCGCCGAGCGCCCGTTCGATCTGGTCGTCTCGGGGATCAACGCCGGCGCCAACGTCGGACAGATCGCGCACACGTCCGGAACCGTCGGCGCGGCCATGGAGGCCGCGCTGGAGGGCGTTCGGGCAATCGCGGTGTCCCAGGGGGCTCGTGGAGAGTTCGAGACCAGCGCGAAGTTCGCGGGACGCTTCGTTCGCGAGGCGCTCGAGCGCGACATCCCCAGCGACGTCGTGCTCTCGATCAACGTCCCTTCCGGTGAGATCGGCGGGGTTCGCGTGGCCCCCGCGGGCGGGTTCTACTTCCGCGTCGCCGAGATGATCCAGACTTCCGACGATGGCGCCACATCCCAGTTCCGCGCCCGCACCGCGGGTGCCACGGGCGTGGAACCCGGCTCCGATTCCGCCTACTACCTCGACGGATACATCACCATCACCCCGCTGCGCATCGACTGGACCGACGAGGCCATGCTGCGGGAAGTAGAAAGCTGGAACCTCAGGGAAGAGTGAATTAGGCCCGGGACCTCGCCATTCGGCGCCCGCCGTTCGGCCTGGCCTGGGCGCGCCGTGGTTCCGAACCCCCCAATGTCATCCTGGAGGCGCAGCCGAAGGATCCGCACCTGGCCATCCGCGCGTGTCCCGAAGTGCAGATCCTTCGGCTGCGCCTCAGGATGACACGTGGGCCACGCGCGCGAGGCCGCTTCCGCCAGGGCTCCGGAATGCTCCGCCCGCCTCTATCCCGAATGCCCCCTACGAACCTCCATAACGGCGACTGGTCTTTGATTTCCATACTACTTGCACATACTTGCCTACACACTTATAGTCGAACGGTCGTTTTGATTTATATTCCAAAGGCAAGGGGCATAAACCGATGAACATTCCTCTAACACTCGTTCTCCCCGCACCCCCCACCTCCCGCGGTTCGCAACAATAGCTCCTCCCGGAGTGCGGCGGCCGAGCCGTCACGCCTCTGTTCCCGACGTCCATCACTGACATCGTCGACCCGGTGACTCCGGCGACAACCGTTCGCCGGACGCGTCATTGCATGTCTCGCGGCACGAACCATCGCGTGCGAATCGGCTGAGTTCAAGCCGCGATTGCCACGGACCTCGCGTGAAGCGCAGGTTCTGGTGCTCGGCGCGGAGCTTTCCGGAATGCCAGTCGCGCGGGAGCTGGGAAAGCTGGGCTATGATGTGAGAGTGCTGGAAGCACGTGACCGTGTCGGCGGCGTCAATCACACAATCCGCTGCGGAACCGAGGAAACGGAAACGACAGGGGTGCACTTTCGGGGCGTGAAGAACCTCGACCTGTCATTCACCACCGGCCTCTCAGTCCATTTCTGACCAACCTGGGGAGTTCATGGATCGTCGACGTTTCCTGAAGGTCGGCGGGGCGGCCACGCTGGGGCTGGCGATGGGCGGATGCGCGCCCGGGATCCTCGCCCAGCGTGGGCCGCGACGTCCACCTGTTACGCTCTATCCCGTCCACGTCTCGATGGATCGGGTCATCCGCACCACGGTCGGCCTCCGGCCTTCACGGGAGTCCGGCTTCCGACTCGAGGCGGTACGGCTCGACGAGAAGACGGTCATCCACAACTTCGGCCACGGGGGAGCCGGGATGTCGCTCTCGTGGGGGACCGGCCAGCTCGCTGCGGAGTTCGCGCTCGCCCACGATGATCGTCGCGCGGCGGTCATCGGCTGCGGGATCGTGGGCCTCACGGCCGCGAGGCAGCTCCAGCGCCGTGGCTTCGACGTCACCATCTACGCGAAGGCGCTGCCCCCGTACACGACCTCCAACATGTCCTTCGCCAGCTTCACGCCCACGTCGGGGCTGGTGAGCCGCCGCACGCCGGAGTGGGATGCGATGTTCCGGCGCGCGGTGGAGATCGCCTATCGGGAGCATCAGCTGCTCACCGGCCGCAACTACGGCGTCGCCTGGATCGACAGCTACTCGCCCACCAACAATCCGGGTGGGGCCGGCGGCGGGAACCGGAACGACGACGAGCAGAGTCGGTTGCTACCCGCCTCCGTCGAAACCGGCGGGGTCCTGCTCGAGCCCGGCGAGCACCCGTTCGATACGCGCTACGCGAGGCGAAGCCAGACGCTGCGCTTCGAACCGTCGATCTACCTCGAATCCCTGATGCGCGATGTTCTGGCCTTCGGTGGCAAGATCGTAGTCCGCGATTTCGAGACGATCTCGCAGCTGATCGACCTGCCCGAGCGGCTGATCGTCAACTGCACGGGCCTCGGCGCGAAGGCCCTCTTCGGCGACGAGGAACTCACGCCGGTGAAGGGCCAGCTCGTCGTCCTCGTGCCCCAGCCTGAGGTCACGTACACGATGGGCGGGATGATTCCGCGCGGCGACGGGATCATCCTCGGCCACGTCCAGCAGCGCGACGTATGGTCGATGGATGTGGACGAGGAGGAGCGCATCCGTGTCGTCGAGAATGCGATGCGCACGTTCAGCGGGATGCGGGCACCGGCCGCCGGCGCACAGCCTACCCGTATCGCTCGCGCTTCGGGCGCGTCGGGCGCGCCGCCAGTCGAAAGCTTTTTTGGCCTTCCCTCATGAACACCCACGCAACGCAGGTCGGACATTTCCCTCGACCGGCGAAGGTCCTCGTATGGACAACAAACAATCGAACAGGAGGATTCAGATGAGGAAGACGTTATTTGTCGGTGCGACTCTCGCTGCGCTGGTCGCCGTCCCCGTCGTGGCCCAGGAGTCGGACGAACTGCGATTCATTGGCGGGACCGGAGCGAACGCCACGCTCTCGCGGATGGTCATCGCCGGCAACACCATTTACCTGTCGGGTATTCTGGGTGGCAACGCGGGTCCGACGATCGAGGACCAGACGCACCAGGTGATGCAGAACATCCGGGACACGCTCGCGGAGGTCGGCGCCACGATGGACCACGTGGTCAAGTGCACCGTGTTCATGGCTGACCTCTCCGAACGCCCGCTCCTCAACCCCATCTACCGGTCGTACTTCCCCAACACCAAGCCGGCGCGCAGCGCGATCGGTGTCGATCTGGGCGGGCCCAAGGTCGAGATCGAGTGCATCGCGGTTGTGCCTGGGGGGATAACTACGGTGGATTGACGCGCGTCGCTGGCGGGTCGCCTTCGCTACATGCGGAGGCGGCCCCCGGCCCTGCCCGATTCGCATTCTTCGAGCGTTCTACAAACGAGTAGTGACCTCAGGCAGGCGCTTGGCGGCTATACATAACCAGGGTCCACCGCGGAGACATTGAGGGCTCGTCGCCGGGGCGATGGGGAAGACGCGGGACTCTCCCCTCTGTGACTCCGTGGTGAGTCGTTGATGGCATCATCCAGACGAAACGGCCCCCGGTCACGCTGACCGGGGGCCGTTCGCGTTGCCACCCATCGGGGATTCTCAGAAGTGAACCGAGAGCCCGGTCGTGAACATGAGATCGATGTTCTGCTGGCCGCCGACCTTCCCACCCATCTGAGCGTCCTCGAAAGTCCCGTCGTTGACGCCGAAGGCGCGGAACTCGGTGCGATAGCCGCGCAGCTCGGCATGAAATCCGAGACCGCCGAGAGCCGGAAGCCGAAGCTCGTAGCCGAGTGAGCCCGTGAGGGCGAAATCGCGGTCGGCCATATAGGTGGCGTTAACCCACGTGTACTGCTTCATGCCGGCACCGAGAGAGACATACGGCGCGCTGTTCCCGAACGGCAGGCGGCCGGCGAGTTCCGTGGTGACCAACCAGATCGTCGGGCTGTTGACCACGATCGGGGCCCACTCGTAGTCCGACACGCCGTCCGTGTGCCCCCGGAGGATGTTGACCATCACGCCCAGCTTGCGGTCCAGCGCCGGCCAGGCGGTCACGCTGGCGCCGTAGACGGGGCCGTTCGCGTAACTCGTCTCTCCCATGTCCGCGTCATCAAAAGTGCTGATCGGTGCGATCAAACCGCCTTTCAGGTGAACCGTGGCGATCTCCGCCCCGGCCGGCGGCCCGTGGAAGAACTGGGCGGACGCAGTCCCCGCGTTCCCCAGGGCGGTGAGCACCGCTGCGGCGAATACGACTCGTTTCATGAAGATATCTCCAACGTAAGGTGTTTCACTAATTCAGGTTGCCGGCTGCCTTCAGGGCTTCCGGCGCCATCCCGAGCAGGCGCGGAAATGCCGAACCCCCGCCGCGCTCGGAATGACATCCGGACGGAGTCGCCCGTCAGTTCACCGGTGCGTACGTCGCTGTGTTCGGCGTACCGACGCCGCCGTAGCTGTACGGCTCCATATTGTACAGATCGAGGGCGTTGCCGGGGACTGGCCAGCTGAGGATCGTCCCGTCCGGCATCGTGCCCCAGCCGCGCGAATCGGCGAACCCGCGGATGGCGTCCGTGGCGATCAGCTCGAGCATGCGCTCGTAGCGGATAGCGGTGAGCAGCGTGCCGCACGCGCCGGACTCCTGCCGCGGTACGCAGTAACCGTCCGCGTC
Organism: uncultured Gemmatimonas sp.; assembly: GCA_964623785.1. GTDB lineage: Bacteria > Gemmatimonadota > Gemmatimonadetes > Longimicrobiales > Longimicrobiaceae > WHSP01. Next base: position 23,739 of record CAZUVK010000024.1, read on the forward strand.
GGTCGGAACGCCGGCCGCCGTCACCGCCGGCAAGCCGGGGTAAGTCGTGCCTCCGATCGTCTGCGACGCCGTGCGGGTGAGGTTGACGAGCGCCGCGGCCTCGTCGCGTCGGTCGAGGTAATAAAGCGCTTCCGCCCGGAGCAGATCGTTCTCGACCTTCGAGATCAGCGCCCAGGAACCCTGGTTGTGGCCCGGCGCGTTGTCCGCGGTCAGCCCGCGTGAGATCGCGTGACGGCCCCACTGGTATGCGGAGTAGAGATAGAGCGCACGGTCCGGCGTGAAGCCGGTGTCGTGCGCGCG
>CAZUVK010000024.1:24048-24271 GCA_964623785.1 uncultured Gemmatimonas sp.
GTGCGCGCGATACCGCACGTACGACCCGTCGGATGTCGGCGTGGGGCCCGTGATCCGGCGGTCCGGCGTCACGACGTCGAAACGCCGACGGTCGAGAAGGTTCGCGCCGAGCCACGCCTGGAACGCCCCCGACTGGTCCGCGAGGCCCACCGTGCCCCGGTAGTCGAGCCGATGGTTGTTGTCGGTGAGGTTGGCCTGCTGCGACCGCTGCAGCAGGGGGCTT
>CAZUVK010000025.1:0-24098 GCA_964623785.1 uncultured Gemmatimonas sp.
GTTCCGCCGGCCCGTGATCATCAATTCGCCCGTTCGAAAAAGGACCTCGAGGGCCTGTTTCGCCAGCGCCCAGTCCCACCAGCCGCCGCGGTTCTCGCGGGCGTCCGCAAAGTCCGCCGAGCGCAGCGGCCCTTCGGCGCGGATCCGGTCGACGACGTGACGGAGGAGCTTCCGGTTCTCGCCAATCCAGACCTGGATCTTCGGTCGCCGCGCGAACTCCCGCATCATCGGGAGATGGAATCGGTAGTCACTCAGCGGGACGAACGCGGCGGCGTGCGTCCAGTACTCGAAGATAACCCGGTCGCGGGAGAGCAGGTCATCGAGCATCTCCGGCGTGTAACCACCGTGACGTGTCCGGAGGACGTGATGATGGGCGCGCTCGATCACCGCGATCGTGTCGATCTGCACGTAGCCGAGTCGGTCGATGACCGTCGCGGCGCCGGTGATGCCAGGCGGCAGCGTCCATCCGCCATCGAGGCCCTGCGCGCGCAGGATGATATGGCGGGCGTGGGGAAGCGGGATCGTTACCATGTAGATCAGCCGGGAGATGCGACCGAGGCGGGCGGGCGCGGAAAGAAGTCCGCGTCCGCCCGCCTCGGGAAGAACCCTTCGGAGTCGATGCCCGCCGGCGGTCGGTCGCTGAACGACCCGTCGCCGGCGAGGTTCGTCAGTCCGGCAGCGCCAGCGCCGCCAGCCCGTCGTTGAGCTGCAGGATGATGTACTGCTTGCCCTCGTGCACCCAGCTGGACATGCCGTAGCTGCCCGCTGGCGGGGTCTCCACGGCCCCGATCCGCTCGCCCGTCAACTTGTCGATGGCGAAGAGCACGCGGGTGTTGTCGGCCAGCTGCCCCGTGGAGAGGAGCAGCGACGGGGTCACCGTCAGCGCGGAATGCCCACCCCGGCCGCGGTTGTACATTACCCCATCCGCTGCTCGAGGGCGTCGATGGGGTAATGTACAACCGCGGCCGGGGTGGGCATTACCCCATCGACGCCCTCGAGCAGCGGATGGTTCCGGATGCGGTCCTGCACCGCCTGGGGCGCGTCTCCGTTCGGGATCGTCCAGAGGTGCTCACCGGTGTTCACGTCGATCGCGACGATCCGACCATCGGGTCCCTTCCAGAGCGGCAGCCCGTCGAGGTCGACGCCAGCGCCGAACCCAACCGAGGTCGACACGGCGACCCAGTCCGAGACCGTCGAGCCCGCCTGCGCCGGCCCTTCGCGCGAGTTCTCGATCCCCGGCATCACCTGGAGCCGGAAGCACTGGCTCTGGGAGGTGACGAACACGATGCCGTTGACCGGGTCGCCCGCCGCGGGACCGTTGATGTTCGCGCCGCCCGCGCCGCCCGGACAGTTCCACGCTGGCGCCTCGGCGTTCGTCGTGGGCGGGTTGAACAGCGGGTTGAAGAGGTCGTTCTCCTGCGCGAGCTGGAGCGCCCGCTGGTAGATCTCCGGCGTGTAGTCGATCAGGTGCTCAGGCTGCCGGCCCTGCAGTTCGAACGGCGCCGGCTTCGTCGGGAACGGCTGCGTCGGCGACAGCTTCTCGCCCGGCACGGTCGACTGCGGAACCGGACGCTCCTCGATCGGCCAGATCGGCTCGCCCGTCTCCCGGTTCAGCGCATAGACGAATCCCTGCTTCGACACCTGGAAGAGCCCCTTGATCAGGCGCCCGTCCACCGTCACGTCCATCAGAACCGGCGCGTTCGGGTTGTCGTAGTTCCAGACGTCGTGATGCACGGTCTGGAAGTGCCACACCTTCTCGCCCGTCTGCGCGTTCAGCGCGATGATGCTGGTGCCGTAGAGGTTGTCGCCCGGCCGGTGGCCGCCGTAGTAGTCGATCGTCGGCGGGTTCGTCGGGACGTAGACGAGGCCCAGCTCCGGATCGGCGGACATGGGTGCCCACGATGAGATATCGCCCGTCCACTGCCAGGCGTCATCCTCCCAGGTGTCGTGGCCTTCCTCACCCGGCCGCGGGAGGACGTGGAACTTCCACTTGAACGCGCCGGTGCGCGCGTCGTACGCGAGGATGTCGCCCGGGACGTTCTCGATGCGCGTCTGGAGGTAACCCTGCTCCGCGGAGTTGCCGACGATCACGACGTCGTTCACCACGATCGGCGGGGACGACGTGGTGATGTAGCCCAACTCCTGCGGGATCCCCTGGTTCGGATCGTACGGTCCGCCATGGTTGATCCATGGGCCCCAGTCCGAGATGAGGTCGGGGACCATATCCACGGTACCCGACTCGGGGAAGCCCGCGAGACCCACCGGCTTGCCCCAATTCTCCAGCGGCCGGCCGGTCTCGGCGTCGAGCGCGTGCAGGAAGAAGGCGGGCGACGAGATGTAGACGACCTCGCGGCCGTCGATCTCCGCGTACGCGACGCCCTTCCCGTACCCCGCCCGCATCGAGTACTCCCAGCGGTGCGTCATCGGCTCCGTGAAGCTCCACCGGATCCGCCCGTTGGACGGGTCCAGGCTGACGACGCTCCGCCGGTCGCCGGCGACGGTGATCAGCTTCCCGTTGACATAGCTCGGAGTCGCCCGGGCCGTGCTCGGCCCGAAGCTGCCCGCGTTCCACTGCCACGCGACCTCGAGGTTCTCGAAGTTCGAGGCGTTGATCTGGTCCGCCGTCGTATAGCGGTTGTGCCAGGCGTCACCGCCGAGGTACGTCCAGTTCCCGCTCTCGATACCGGGTCCCTGCGCGGCGGCGGTCCCGGCCGGGATCGCCAGACCCGCGCCCAGCATCATGGCCGGAATGAACGAGGTGGCCAGCCTGCTGGCACGGGTTTGCCGGATGACACGTCTCTTCATCGTCGTCGAGATTCCTTGGTGATCGGTGCCTTGCGCGGCGGCAGGCGCCCGCCCGCGATCAGTAGGCGGGGGCTAGCGTCACGCAAGGCGACGGGGGATAGACAGACTGGAGAGTGGGGCCGATCTGGCGGCTCCGCAAGGCGTGACTCGAAGGAGAACGACCGTGGCGGCCTTTCGACTCTCCACGGTGAAATACGCCCCACGGCGCCATTTCGTTGGTGGGTTCAGCGCCGCGCCAATCCCCCCAACTGTCTGCCGGGCAGGGTCAGCGGGCGCTCGTCTTGGCGCTTACGGAGCGGTTCCAGCCCGGCCAGCCCGTTTCATGGCGGCGATCCGTTCCACGAAGGCGTAGTGGTCGTAGATGAACGTGAGGCGGTTGTCGGTGATGTATACGAGACACTCGAGCTCGACGACCGGAGCGACGGTACCGCCCTCGAATATCGTCCTGAGAAGCTCGCATTGGTGAGCGCGATACTCGAGCCACAGTTGCCGCGACTCCGCCAGTCCGGCCGCGAAATCGGCGCCAAGTACCGCCAGCACGCTGTCTTCAGCCACGACAACGAGCGAATCGTACACCGCGAGGTCAGCGGAGAGCGCGCGCCGCATCTCCGGCGTCGTCACGTGCTCCCCCGCCGGTCCGCGGACCTCCTGAGCGGCGACCTCGGCGGCGGGTCGAGACTCGGGCGACGATGTGTTCGAGCAGGCGGTGAGGAATGCGCTCGCCGACAGCAGGGTCAGGAGCGCGGTCGCTGAAAGTATCTTCATCTCGCTCAACTCCGGTACTTCTTTCCCGTTGGTCGTGCCGACGGACCGCCGGCCGACATCGTCATGTCGGCAACGCGGCCCAGGGGTGTCGAACTGTGGAAGAGCGCGATCTCCTCACGCCGACGCTCGACGAGCCCCCGGAGGGTGATTCGCTCGCCCGACCCCTGATTCCGCCCGGTGACGTACTCCGCCATCTCGTCCGTCACTTCCTTCAGCCGCCCGGAGTTCAGATCGGAAAGAATGAAATCCTCGAAGGACCTCGGGCCGACATTGAAGATGAAGCTCCCCAGCGCGTCGACCTGATTCTGGGTGAGGTCGGCCGTGATCCTGTCCAGAGAGGGATTGACCACGCGCTCGACGTCCCGATGGAAGAGTTCGATCGCCTCGGCCTCGGTGATGCCGCCCGGGTAGTTTTCATCCGGAAGGACGAGGTGGCCGTACCCGATCGTCTCATTTCCGGCGCCATCGTCGTAGACCTCCGGCTCGAACGCCTCGTGCGCCCGAATCCGCTCCATCCCCGCATCGCTCATGTGGTACGGCTTCTCGGCCATCCCGGACCCCGCGAGCTCCGTGGCCGGCTCCGCCGTCTCGTCCGTGGGCCGCGGGCCAGATCCGCAAGCGGCCAGCGTCATGAGTACCGCCGAGATCCACCCACGACGCCTTGAAGCGCGCGCCGTCCTTCTTCCCCAGACTGTCATCGTGTGACTCCATCGTCGGACGGAAGCCGTTCCGCGCCATGCGCGCCGTCTCCCGGGATCGCCGGGTTCAGCCAGGCCGGCTCCGGGCGCCTTGTGCCCTCGATCGCCTGCCCGTCGCTATTCGTCCGCCGACCGCAAATGCACGAGGAGGAGCAAGCACGCGATGTGCCATCGCGCCGGCCGTGGGCGGAGAAGAGGAGTTCGGCCGCGGACAGGGCTACACGATTCCGTCGCCGGGAGGATTGTCTCCTCGCGCCTGCTCCGGGGCGAACAACCTTTCCTTGACGATGGCGGTCAACGTGACGAGTGAGATCGGCTTGGAGATGAACTCGACGCCGGAGTCTTCGAGGGTCTGTAGCGCGCTATCCTCCGAGGCGTAGCCGGAAAAGAGGATGATGCGCATTTCGGGGCGACGTTCCCGGACGCGCCACACGAGTTCGCGCCCGCCTATCCCGGGCATCACGATGTCCGAGATCATCAGGTCGATCGGCTCGCCGGAATCGACGATGTCGAGCGCCTCCTGTCCGTTTGCCGCCAGGAGAACGTTGAACCCGCCCTTCCGGAGGGCGCGCTCGTAGAGGCTCGACAGGGTGGAATCATCCTCGACGACGAGGACGACTTTCTGGCTCATGGAAGCAGATCATCCGGGTGCGTCAGTGGATGCTCGACGTGGAGCGCAGCAGGAACGGGGCCGCTCACGGGATCCCCTCCTCGCGGGTCGCGAGGATCGCCGCGATTCGCCCGAGGACCACCTCGGAGTCGAATGGCTTGTGGATCATGGGGATTCCGGTGCGGTCGCCCTCGCGGCGGAGTTGGCGATCGTCGGCATACCCGGTCATGAAGATGACGGGAAGGGTCGGACTACGTTCCCGTAATCGCCTGGCCAGCTCGCGCCCTCCCATCTGGGGCATCACGATGTCGGTGAGAACCAGGTCGATCTCGTCTGCGGTTTCCTCGAACCGTTCGATCGCCTCGATGCCGCCGCCCGCTTCGATCACTTCGTACCCACCCTGCTCGAGGATTCGGCGCGTGACCATCCGCACCGGCTCTTCATCCTCGACGAGCAGGATTCGCCCTGATCCGCGAGGGATCCTCGCGGAAATCGCCGGCGTTGCGGCCTCGGCAGGCTCGTCCACCCGGGGGAGGCGGATTTCGAACCGGCTGCCGGCGCCAGGGCTACTCGTCGCCCAGATGTAGCCACCGGACTGCTTGACGAATCCGTACGCCATTGACAGACCGAGACCCGCCCCGGCGCCCGTCCGCTTCGTGGTGAAAAACGGCTCAAATATGCGCGCCAGAGTTCGGTCGGTCATTCCGATGCCGGTATCGCTTACGGTGAGCCGTACGTACGAGCCGAGCGCGACTTTGTACGTGTGGCTTGCCGCGTCAGCCGGAGAGATCTCAACGTTGTCGGTCCGCATGGTGACCCGCCCGCCATCCGGCATCGCGTCCCGCGCGTTCATGAGCAGGTTCAGGATGACCTGCTCGAGCTGGCCGGGGTCCGCGCGAACGTTCCAGAGGCGGGCGGCAAGCTCCATGTGGAGCTCGATATCCTCGCCGATCACGCGGCGCAGCATCCTGTGAACGTCTTCGATGGCGGAGTTCAGGTTGACGACCTTGGGACGCAGCACCTGTTTCCGCCCGAACGCCAGCAATTGACCGGTGAGTTCTCCCGCCTTCCGCGTCGCGCGCACGATCTCCTCGAGGTCCGATCGCCAGGGGTTCGCCTCGTCCTCGTTCATGAGGATGAGGTTCGCCGAGCCCTGGATCACCATCAGGATGTTGTTGAAATCGTGGGCGATTCCACCGACGAGCCGGCCGACGGCCTCCAGCTTCTGTGCTCGCCGAAGCTGTTCCACTCGTTGGGCAAGTTCGGTCGCGGTCTGTTGGTCCTCACTGGTGTCGACGACCACGCCGATGTAGCCTCGCGCCCCGTCCACGGTGGTCTCGATCTCGTAGATCTCCAGGTCGCGCCCCCGGCGCCGCGCGCCCCCGCTTCGAAGGATCCGGGGATCGGCTCCGATGGTCCCGGACCCGTCCGGACCGAGCAGCGCCTCCATGGCGGGCCAGTCGTTCCGGTCGAACAGGTCGACGAAGTCGATTCCGCCGACGAGCCGTTCCGCCGGCTGCTCGAAGACGGTCGCGGCTCTGGGGTTCGCATAGAGGAGACGGTTCCCGCGGCGGAAGTAGACCCCTTCGAGGAGTCGGCCGGCGAGGGCGCGGAAGGCATCCCCCGATCCGTTCCCGATGGTGGCCCTGGTCGCAGGTTCCATAGGGCATCGACTATGCGGCAAGAGGAAGGGTGCGTATCTGGCTGGGGGATGTTCGGAGCGTCAATGACACGACTCCGTCCATGACCTTGAGACCCATGCAAAGCTGGGCATTCGGACGCCCGTCGTCCAGCGATCGTGTGGCCCCGGCGCGTCGCGGTGTCGCGGGCCTACGACAAGGGGTGGGTTCCGACGCACGGTGCGTCGGCCAGCCCGACATCGACGCCAGGAAATGGCAAGTCGATAGTGCTACTCGACGTCGCGTGACGCACCCCCGGCCAGTGGGGCTCGGCGGCGGGCCTCCTGAATCACTGCACACGTCTTGCACACCCGCCGGCCGATAACGTCGATCCCTTTCCCAACCGATACAACTCCTTTGCCAGATCACCACACAGAAACCACTCGAGGCGCGGCCACCAGTTCGGAGTATCGGGGGGAGCCTTTCCGCGTTCTCGTTGTCGGCGACGGCGACTGGTGGACCCGCCTGATCGAGACCACCCTCAGTCCATACCCATTCGAAACGCTGAAGGTCGAAACGATTGACGACGCTCTGCCGCGCCTGGTCGCGTGGCGTCCCGAAGGCGCGATTGTCGGCGCCGGCGGAGAGGCTGCTGGGCCCGAGATCGTCGCGACGTTGCGGAGGGAGGGGCTCGGCGTGGAATGCCCCATCATCCTGGTCACGGAACAGCCATTGACCCGCGATGAGCGGCTGCTGGCGCTGCGTGGAGGCGCGTGGGACTGTCTTGACCCGACCGGTGGTGACGATCTCGGGTTGAAGATGCAGGCCTACCTCCGCGCGACGCGGGTGGCGACCACCGCTCGAAACCAGGGCCTGCTGGACGAGGCTTCGGGGTTGTACAACGCGCACGGTATCCTGAGGTGGGCAAGGGAGTTGAGAAATGCCGCGCGCCGGCATGGGCGCCCTCTCGGATGCGCCGTATTCGCGCATGCCGAGCTCGACCCCGCGCATCCGCGGCAAACCACGTCAGCCGTGCTGGAAGACGAATCGGGCAGAATCGCCCTTCGCCTTACCAACCGCGGCCGCGGCTCCGACATCGTCGGCCGCCTGAGCCCGCACGAATACGTCGTCCTCGCCCCCGATGCCGGTCCCGAGGGGATCGTGGCAATGGCGCACAGGTTCGTCCGCGACGACGACGTGGGCGATACCGAGGACATCCGGCTGCGGGCCGGGTGCTTCGCTGTCGACAACGTCGCTACCGAGTCGCTCGAGCCCGCGGATCTGATCGGCCGGGCAACGCTCGCGCTTCGTCGGGCGCGCAGCCCGGACGCCGAACCCGTCGAGTTCTTCTCGGGCCCGTCCGCGATCGTGAATTGATTCACGGCACTGGAATTCCCGCGGCGGGAGAGGTCGACGTCACCATGTATCTGGAGTATCGGCGATCGGGAACGGGCGCTTTCGACCCGAAGGCCATCGTCACCGCGTGCATCGAGAGCGGAGCCGCTTCACTGCTGCTCGACGAGGAGGCGCTCACCCCGGAGTTCTTCGACCTCAGCAACGGCCTCGCGGGCGAGCTCCTCCACGGCCTCTCGCTCTACGGGATCCCGATGGCGGCCGTCATCGGCGACGCGCGCAACCGTTCAGAGTCCTTCCAGGCATTCGTGCGAGAGGCCAACAGGGGACGCCTCCTGCGCTTCCTGCCTGATCGCGACGCGGCGATCGCCTGGCTCAAGACCGCGACACCATCCTGAACAATGCCGGAATCGACCGCTCCCGGCGATTCGGCTGCTTCCGTCGAGGCACTGACGCCCATCTTCCGATCCGCGTGATTCCAGCGACGCCGGGGCTTGCCGATACTCGAATAATGCCCTGACGAACGCGCATGGAGCACGGCGCGGATGCGATCCTCTACACTCTGAACCCAATGGCGCGCTACTTCTTCGGCATCGACGGGACCATGCTGGTCGAGCGGCGGTCGACGCCCCGCTTCGACGCGGGAATCGCGATCAACGTGATGGTCGCGGGCGGCGGATCCATTCGTGGGATGACGCAGAACATCTCTGAGGCGGGTATGCAGATCGTACTCCCGAAAGCGGTCTCGGAGGGGCGGCTGGTCGACTTCGAGTGCCCGGATTTCGCTGGTTCCGCGCAGGTGGTATGGATGCGCGAGGATGGCCCCAATGTGCGGCTCGGCCTCCGATACATCTCGCTTGCCCAGGATGACCGCGACTCCCTTGTCGCGCTGATCGCGGATCTGCGACAGAAACGCTCCTCTGAACTCCTGCTTGCACGGGGGTGACGTCGGTTGCGCCCCGAGTAGCCTCGCAGTCCCTTCCCGACGTACCCGCCATCCCTCCGTTCCATGGTCCGGCCCTTCGCCGGAAGGTATGGAACGTGCTCTAAATGATTGCCGCAATGTAACTTACGGTCATGCGAAAGGGGCCACGCAGTCGGCGAAGGGCTTTCGGGTGACCCCTGGTGCGGGAGGCGCACATGAGCGGGATTCGGATGAGCGCGCGAGCGGTTCAGGCGGTCCGGCGACTTTCGTTCGGCATCGTGATGACAGCCATGATCGCCGGCACGGGCTGCTCGACACTGCGGGTGGAGGCCCTGGAAGCGCCTGGCGCGGATTTCGGGCAGCGAGGGACATTCCGGATCGTCGAGCGATCGGCGAGGGTAGATTCAATCCGGCCGATCCGCACCTCCAACGTGATGCTCAACAACTCGATCATCGACCAGATGCTGCGCGATGATATCCGACGGGCGTTCGAGGCTCGCGGTTACACGATGACGAATGTAGACCCAGACTTTGAGGTCGCGTACTACGCGAGGGCGATCGAGCGCATCGAGGTGTCGAACGTGGATCGCGGTTACTACAATTACTACGGGTACCGCGACTATCGCGATGTCTACGAGTTCACGGAAGGGACCGTCGTGATCGACGTGGTGAATCCCGACACGAGGGAACTGCTCTGGCGAGGGAGCGGGGTTGCGACGGTGTCGGATAACCCGAAGAAGTACGCCAGCCAGTTGAACGAGGCTGTGGGCAAGATCGTCGGGCGGTTCCCGCCAGCGATGGTCGTCACGCCGATCGAATCGGATGGCTGGAGGGATTCGGGCGAGGCGGACGGCTGGGGTGAGTCGCGGTAAGTCTTGCGGAACGCTCCCCGGACGATCAATGAATGTGAAGGGCGGCCCACCGCGGCCGCCCTTCGCATGGCAACCCGAGCCACGCGCGGGAGATGACCGCGCGCGACGCGAGCATCACGACGGGGACCAATCGCCCCCCGCCGCTACCTGAAGAACCTGGAGCAACATCAATGTGGAAGCACATCCCCCTGGCGGCGTGCTGCGCGCTCGCAATCGCCGTTCTCCCGATGGGCGCTGGCGCACAGGATGCTCCGGTGAGCACCGTCGTCGACAACCCCACCTACGTCTCGATCGAGATGGAGATTGACGTCGATCGCTCGGCCGCGGAGGTCTGGCGGCGAATCGGAAATTACTGTGACATCGGTGAGTGGCTGCCGGTGGCGAGTGGCTGCACGATGCTGTCGGGAGTCGAGGGCGAGATCGGGTCGGTCCGGTCCGTCGCGAACGAGATCCTGGTCGGGAAGACGGAGCTGTCCTACACCTACACGCAGCCGGTGCGGGAAGGCCGGCCGTACAACATGTATCACGGCACGCTGGAAGCCCGTCCCGTGACTGCGACGACGTCGAAGCTGGTCTACACGCTCGTGTACGACAACTCGATGCTCGCCGACGACGCGGCGCGCCAGCAGGACCGAGAGCGGCGTACGGCGACCTTCACTCGCGCGCTCGAGAACATGAAGATCCTCGCCGAAGGAGGCGTTATCAATGGACAATGAACAATGATCAATGATCAATGATCAAGGGCGTCGGTTGCGCTGTCGTCATGTGCGGGACAAGGCGCGCGCAGACCCCGTCACGCCCTCCCAATCCCGCCTGGCCCCCTGGCCCCCTGGCCCCTGGCCCCCCCGCACGCACGCAGGAGCCTGTTCATTGTTCATTGTTCATTGTCCATTGATATAGGTCAGTCTACCCAAGCCCTCGGATGCTGACTCCGACACATTGAAGTCGGAAGCGGCAGGACGGCCCCCTCGCGGGCCTACCCACGAGTGAACGAGGGTGGAACCATGAAAAGGATTGATAGACTTGTCGCGATTGCCGTGGTGGCGTTCACGGCGACGGGCGGCGCGGTCCAGGCGCAGAGTTACCTGAGCCCTTCTCTACTTGAGAAGGGTGTGTGGATCGACGCGATGCACACGAGCTTCGAGGAGTTCGACGTCAATCTGCCATCGACGATCTGGACGATTTCGGGCCGTCTCCCGGTAGTCTCTCGTCTCGGCGCGACGGTGGAGATTCCGTTCTCGTACGCCAGCCTCGACTTCGCTGGCGCGAGTGAGACGAGCAGCGTGCTCGGCAACCCGTATGTCGGGCTCGACTTCATGCCCGCTCAGAGAGTCTCCGTTGAGATCGGCACGCGGCTCCCGCTGAATACGGTGGATGAAGCGAGTATCGCCGACGCGATCGCGGTGGTCGCGGATCCGTTCCGCCTCGAAGCCTTCCTCGACGACCATATTCCGGTCCAGGCGGTGGCCACCTACAGCCAGCCGATCCCGTGCGGATTCGGACTTCGTGTACGGGCGGGCGTTGTCACACTCATGTACACGAGCGATGACGACGATCAGGACAAGACGACGACGGCCCTGGATTACGGCGTCGTGGGCACGTACGTGGCGGGACCGGCCCAGCTGGGTCTGGGCTTCATGGGTCGTTGGGACGCGAGCGCGGAGGAGGGGGACTTCGGCGCGAACAGCTTCCACCAGGTGTCGTTCACCGCCGACATGGGCCTCGGACCCGTACGGCCGGGCATCGCGGTTCGGATGCCGCTCGACACCGACTTCCGTGATCTCGTGAATGCGTCGGTGGGAGTGTACCTGAGGGTGCCCATCCCGTAGCAGGCCCGGAGCGGAGTCCGGGGGTTGGTCCGAGGATCGCGGCGTGCCATGAGCCCCGGATCGACCCGTTTCCGCAAATTATTATTCGCCTGTGACTTGAGGTCGGCCGAAGTGCGTGCGGGATTGCGCGAAGGACGGCGGGGGGGCGAGACTTTCTCGCAGTTACGCGGGAATCCGCGGCATTCGCGACCCCAGCTGGAGCTGTTAAACGATGCGCCGAATCAAACCGATCCTCTACCTCGGACTCTGCCTCGCCTTCGCCGGCTGCAATCCTATCTACTATTCGCCCAATACCCAGAACGTGCTTATCGCGCCGTCGGCGGGCGATCTGATGGCCTCGGCCGCCTACGATGGGAATCGCGCGGAGTTGCAGGCCTCGTACGCCGTGACCGATGCGGTCGCGCTCCAGGTCAATGGGGGACTGTACGAACCCGACGATCTCGACAATGGGGACGGTGGATCTGGCCGCTTCCTCGAAGTCGGTGCCGGCTATTTCGCGCCGATCGGCGAGGCGTTCTCATGGGAAGTCATCGGGCTCGTAGGCGCGGGCTCTCTCGAGAACCACTTTCCTTCCACCCGCGATTCGAATCCCGGCACGACGGGCGAGATCTCGGCAAACCTGGTCCGGTTCGGGATCCAGCCCGCGATCGGCTATCAGTCGCGGTACATCGACGCGGCGGTTTCGTCGCGGATTCTGCGGATGAGTTTCCGGGAGGTGGAAGGCTCGCTGGTCTACGGTGGCGAGGACCAGGTCGTGCTGCTCGGGGAGGGCCTCGGCTACCTTCTGTTCGAGCCGGCGGTGACCGTTCGTGCCGGGAGTGATCGCGTCAAACTGCAGTTGCAGGCCGGCCGCAGCTTCAACCTCACCGACGACGAGTTCCGGCAGGACGAGTCGATGGCCTCGGTGGGTTTCGTGGTCGTGCTGCCGACGCGACGGTAGGGTGGTCGGGAGAGAGGTGGTTGCCGGCTTGAGATCGTCCGGCCGGCACCCGGTGACAATGAACCTGAATCGAGGCGGGCCATATGTACGGACTCATCGGCAAGTTCCTGGCGACCCCGGGAAACCGCGATGAGCTGCTTGCGGCGCTTCTGAAGAGCAGCGACCATCTGCCGGGATGCCTGAGCTACATCGTCGCGAAGGATCCAACGAACCCGGACAGGATCTGGGTGACGGAAGTCTGGGATGGTCCGGAGAGCCACAAGGCGTCGCTGGAGTTGCCAGCGGTGCGGGAGGCCATTGCCCGGGCGATGCCGATCATCGCTTCGTTCGAGGAGAGCTTCGAGACCGAGCCGGTTGGCGGCCACGGGCTCGAGTCCTCCGCGGATTAGCCGCGGGACCCGCCGAGGATGTGGTTTCGTGGTGATGTCGACGGCGGGAGTGGTCGAAGATTCCCGGGATGAAGAGTTATCCGAAGACTCTGGGTCCCGGCGATCGGCCGAGCGCTTCCACGTGGTGACGCGGCGCCCGCTTCCCTTCGCGGCGCCCAGCCTCCTCGTGGTGCTGGCGATACTCTCTGCCTGCGGCGACTCGCTCGCCGGTCCGCCGGCGGGGAAGGGGCCCGGCCTTGGGCCCGGAGCCTCGCTCGAAGGCCGCCGGCCCTTTCCCGACAGCAACCCCTGGAACACCGACATCTCCGCCGCGCCCGTCGACCCGAACTCGTCGACGCTCATCGCGAGTTGCGGTGTCCGCAACCTGCACCCCGACTTCGGCACGACCTGGAACGGAGCGCCGAACGGCATCCCCTACATCATCGTTGACGGGTCGCAGCCGACGGTTCCCGTGACCTTCGACTACGACGGCGAGAGCGATCCCGGCCCGTACCCCATCCCCTCCGATGCCCCGATCGAGGGCGGCGCGGGAAGCAACGGTGATAGGCACGTGCTCATCATCGACCGTGACAACTGGCTTCTCTACGAGCTGTTCGCCGCGTATCCCCAGGCCGGCGGTACGCGGTGGCACGCCGGCTCGGGCGCGGTCTTCGACCTCGGCACGAACGCCCTCCGCCCCGAGGGCTGGACGTCCGCCGATGCCGCCGGGCTCCCGATCTTCCCGGGGCTCGTCCGCTACGATGAGGTGGTCGAGCGGGGGGAGATCCGGCACGCGCTGCGGTTCACCTGCCCGCGCACCAGGCGCGCGTATGTGCCGCCGGCGAGGCACTGGGCGAGCAGCAGCAATGACGCCACCCTTCCGCCGATGGGCATGCGGGTCAGGCTCCGCGCCGACTTTAATCTATCAGGCTTTCCATCAGAGGTCCGCGTTATCCTCACCGCGCTCAAGCGGTACGGGATGCTGCTGGCCGACAACGGGAGCGGGTGGTACATCAGCGGCGCGCCTGATCCCCGCTGGGACGACAGCGCCCTCGGCGCGCTCAAGTCGGTGCCGAGCACCGCGTTCGAAGTCGTTCGGATCGAGGGTCTGGTTGCGCCCTGAAGGGGGCCGGCTGTGGTGACGCAGTGGCCAGGATCGATGTCGCCGCCCAGACGCGGGACGGGACGGGTCGGGCGGCCGTTCGCCCGACGACGCCCCGACCAAACCTCAGTGGCGGATCACCATTCGGACCGATCCACCCTGCTCCTGGATCCACCGTGCGACGCTCTTCGCTTCATCCGGATGCATCCGGATACATCCGCGGGACGCCGCTGATCCGATCGACCCCGGTGCATTTGTTCCGTGGATGAAATACGCGGGCTCGCGGAAGTAGATCTTCACGCCGACCATCGGGTTCTTGGGGTCGCCTGGCTCCCTCGGAATCTCATCCTTGGCCCAATCCGAGTTCGGCGGGATCCACCCCGGATTCCAGACGATCCTGCCAGTGCGGAACGTGCCCGTCGGCGTCGGATTGCTGGCGCGACCGACCGCCACCGAATATGTGCGAACGACCTCCCCGTTTTCCAGGAGAGCCAAGCTGCGCTCCGACAGATCCACTCGTATCTCGGCCGCGGCCACGTCGTCCCCGAGCGCTGGCAACGGCCCCGCGCCCATGGTGACAAACCCGCCCGCAACGATAGCGATCATCAGTGAGACGGACCGCGGTATGTGCTTGAAAAGTCGCATTGAATCCTCCTGTCGTAGTACATGGGATGAAACTAGCAAGTACTGTTCCCACATACACTTCCATGCGCACGACGAGGTGCTTCTCCCAACATATGATTTCGGATTGTTTGCGTGCGTCGAGCGCTACCCCGCTCGATGTGGCGATCCGGGCGGACATTCTGCCTGACTATGAAGGTGTGAAGGGTCGATGAGTCGGTGGCGAGGGTTCCCGGTTGCGGGATACTTGGCGATCGTCAGGCCGCGTCCTACTTTGCGGGCTGAAGGTCTATCCAGGAGCCGTACGTTCCCTTCATCCCCAGAGACTGCCACCCCATGATTCGAATCCAGAGTATGCGGTTCCCCGTGTTGGCGATCGCAGTGGCGCTGACCCTCGATCCCGCGTCGTTGATGGCCCAGGTCGACCACCTGGGGACGAACAACAAGCCGAACCCGTTCCGCACGATCGAGGGATGGGGCCAGTTGCCGCAGGGCCGCACGTGGGGTTCGACGAGCTCCGTGGATATCGATCGTGACGGAGTCAGTGTCTGGGTCGGCGAACGGTGCGGCGCGAACGAGTGTCGCGGCTCGAACCTCAACCCGATCCTCAAGTTCGACCCGGACGGAAACCTGGTCACGGCGTTTGGCGCGGGCCTGATCGCGTGGCCGCATGGCATCCACGTGGACTTTGAGGGCAACGTCTGGATAGCGGATGGCCGGACGACCCGCCCGACGGGCAACCAGCCGGAGCCGGACCGCATCTACGGGATGCAGGTCCACAAGTTCAGTCCCGAGGGTGAACTGCTCATGTCACTCGGCGAGGTCGGCGGCTCGCCGGGGCCCACCGGGGGGTACTTCTGGGAACCAAACGACGTTCTTGTCGCACCGAATGGCGACATCTTCGTCGCGGAAGGTCACGGTAACAATCCCGCGAACAACCCGGCCCGTATCCTGAAATTCAACAGCGAAGGGCAGTTCCTGATGGAATGGGGCGAGATGGGGAGCGGGCCTGGCCAGTTCATGCAGCCGCACGCGCTCGCGATGGACTCGCGTGGCCGACTCTTCGTCGGTGACCGCAGCAACAACCGCGTCCAGATCTTCGACCAGGACGGGAAGTTCATCGACATGTGGTACCAGTTCAGCCGCCCGAGCGGAATCGATATCGACCACAACGACATCCTCTACTCGGCGGACTCGGAGTCGGGCAACTTTGATGGCGACCGGACCGGCTGGCAGCGGGGAATCCGGATCGGGAGCGCGGTGACCGGCGAGGTCATGTATTTCATCCCTGACCCGTTCCCGAACTGTGCCGGCACATGCGCGGCCGAGGGTGTCGCCGCGGACAGGAACGGCGTGATCTACGGCGCCGAAGTCGGGCCGCGGAAGCTGCAGCGCTACATCTGGCGGTAGGGGGCATGCGGCCGGGACGCACGCCGCGCGCGGTCGTCATGTTGTGCGTCGCGCCCGGTCGTGCGTGGGCCAGGGTAGGCTGAATTGCTCAACGATGCGGGCGGCTCGCGGACGGTTCGCGGCGCCGCCCGTTTTACACTGGCGCCACCGCGGTCGCGGATCGGTTGTACCGGTCCGCGGGGTTCACACCATACGTGGTCATTCCGCGTAAGGGACCATCATGTCGATTGCGGCCGGACCTTTCCGGCGAACCTTTGTACTTTCGTGGAACCTGACCGGCGGTTTGGGGTTGGTGAGGAACGGTGCAGTTCCGTCGCTGAACGTGGCGGAGTTGTGGCCGATCACCGCATGACTTCGTGGGGCCACCAAACTGGCTCGAGGAGGATCGCGTGACCACCGACCCATCCGCGTCCCGCACCCATTCTCGTGGGCCGACGCTGGCGAATCGCGCCCTGCGCGTGGCCAGCGTGGTCTTCGTGCTGGCCGCGCTTGCCGGGAGTTTCTATTTCGTCCGGAGCGCGGCGGAGCGCTCGGGTTTCGCCGTGACGGCGGTGTCGGGACTCGGCAACGCGACTCCGACCCCCGTCTTCCAGCCGCCGCCCCTTCCGCCCGCGCCGCCCGCCGCACCGGCGACCGTGCACTGGGTTCCCGGGACGGTGGTCGAGGGAAGCGTCTTTTCGATCATCGTCGACGGTGGTGACCCCATGGTGCGTACCGCCAGGGGGCTTTTCGAGGGGCAGCCGCTGCATTTCAATCCCGGTCGGGGTGACGCGCTCGTCGCGCTGACCGGCGCGCCCCTCGACTCCGTCGGCTCGCGCACTCTGCGGGTTGACCTCGTCCTCGTCGACGGCACGACGGAGACCCGCGTTATCGAACTGCCGGTCGAGCGTGGCACCTACGCCATGCAGCGGCTCACGGTTGCGCCGGAGTTCGGGCAGGCCCAGCCGCCCGAGATCCAGAGTCGCATCGACAGGGAGTATGCGCGCGCTTTCGGGGTTGCGCTCCGGTCGCACCACACGCCGCGAATGTGGGATCCGCCGTTCCTCGCTCCTCGCAACAGTCGGATCACCAGCGGGTTCGGTCACGGTCGGATGTTCAACGACGAGGTCCAGAGTCGACACACCGGGACGGACTACGCCGGCGCGGTCGGGGAGGCGATCACTGCCCCCGCGCGCGGGCGGGTTGCTCTCGTCGACTCCTTCTTCCTGGGCGGAAACGTGATCTACATCGATCACGGGGCCGGTCTGGTAACCGGCTACCTTCACCTCAGCGAGCAGCTCGTCGAGGCCGGCGATATCGTCGAGGCCGGTCAGACGATCGGGCTGGTCGGCGCTACGGGTCGGGTCACGGGGCCGCATCTCCACTGGATCGTGCGATACGGATTCCAGAGCCTCGACGGCCAGACGTTGATCGGCGACCCGACCGCGGACTAGTGCTGTGTGTCTGAAGTCCCGTGGCCATGCGGCTGGCGAAGCGCTCGCCGCGCGAGGCGAGACGACGAAGGCGTAGCACCGCTACCCCGAGGAGGAACAACGTGGCGCGGCGGGATGCGGCGTCTGTCGCATGGCCACGGGACTTCAGGCACACAGCACCAGCCGGGCACCGGACGGTGCGGTTCGCTCTATGGACAAGATTCGGGTGCCGATACATGATTCAGAGCGACGCGGGCGTGACCCGCCGGGCGTCGCCCCCCGGGACCCCGCAAAGTACTGTGACACTGGCAGGCTCACATGTTCATGCTCTCGATCATCCTCATGGCGTGGACCGGGTTCCTGTCCCCGGATCCCTTGCCGGCGCCCGCCGCAACCGCCCTCGCGGTGCTCGATTTCGACAACAACTCGGGGAACTCCCGGTACGATCCCCTCGGAAAGGGTCTCGCGGCGATGATGGTCACCGACCTCTCGGAGGTGCCGTCGATCCAACTCGTCGAGCGGAGTCGGCTCAAGGATCTGGTCGACGAAATGGACCTGCAGCAGACGCGGTACATGGACCCCGCGACCGCGGCGCAGGTCGGGATGCTGGTCGGCGCGGAGTATGTCGTGCTCGGTTCGATCGCCGCGCTCCAACCGACCATCCGGCTGGACACGCGGATCGTTCAGGTGAGCACGGGCGAGATCGTGAAGGCCGCCGAGGTCTCCGGTGAGGAGAACAAGCTCTTCGATCTCCAGCAGAAGCTCGCCGCCGAGCTGATCGACGGAATCGAGATCAGCCTCTCCCCCCAGGAGCGTGAAAACCTCCGGCTCCGCCAGGAGCAGACGCAGATTCAGGAGATGGAGACGATGCTCGCCTTCTCGGAGGCGCTCGTCTACTTCGACAACGACGACTTCGTGGGCGGGGCCGAAAAGATGGCGGTGGTCGCGCGCGACGCACCCAATTCGCTGATGGTGCAGATGTTCTACGACGAGGCGCGCGACAGGGCCGCCGACGGCTTGCGAGACCGGGCGCGGGATACGGGGAGGCGGCTGCTTCGGGGAGTGTTCTAGGGTCGGTCGGCGGCCCCCCTCCACCCTCCCTTGTGCTCATTATCTCAGTGCTGTAAGATTCCTGTATGAAAAACTCCTTGAATTGAGTACTGGAACGATAGATCGGAGGTTGTGAAACCCATGAGAGTCGAGATCTACTCAGACATCGTCTGCCCGTGGTGCTACATCGGCGAGCGGCGGTTCGAGCGCGCGCTGGCCGCGTTCTCTGGCGCTGCGGATGTCGAGGTCGAGTTCCGCCCATACCAGCTCGACCCGACGGCGCCCGAATCGGCGGTTCCGCTGAGGGAGTATCTGGCGGGGAGATTCGGTCGCAACGTGGATGGAATGCTGGAGCAGACGGGCGCCACCGCGAAGGCGGAGGGGATCACGATCAACTGGGACGACGCGCGGATCGCGAATACGCGATCGGCGCATCGCCTGCTTGAGCTGGCGGCGCGCGAGTACGGCGCGGACACGCAGCGGGCGCTGGTCGACCGGCTCTTCGCGCTTCACTTTACGGATGGTGGCGACGTCTCGGCCCCGGACGCGCTGTTGAATGAGGCCGTCGCCGCCGGAATGGACCGCGACCGGACCGCGGCGTATCTCGCCTCGGATGAGGGTTGGCTGCCGCTGGAGGCGGAGTTCGTGCGGGCGCGGCGACTTGGCATCCGGGCGGTCCCGACGTTCGTATTCAACGGGGAGGTAGCGATCCAGGGTGCGCAGTCCACGGGGACGTTCCTGCGGACACTTGAAGAAGTCGCCGCCGCGGCGATGGCCGGGGAAGCAGGTGAGGGAGACGGATGTGAGGACGGTGCGTGCGCGGCGCCTGGGGCCGCGTGACCGCGACCGATCAGATACGGCGAGGAGCGGGTCGCGCCGGACTCGTGAACCTCCGGTCAGACCTCACGCGAAGCTCGCGAAGCCGCGAAGGGCGCGAGCCCGTTTGCCAGGCCAAACGGACCCTGGCGGACCTCATGGAGGATGGATGACGATCACGCTTGCGACGATCGGATACGAACACGCGACGGTTCAGAGTCTCGTCGCCGCCCTCCAGGACGCCGACATCTCGATCGTCGTGGATGTGCGCGCGCTGGCGAATTCGCGACGGCCGGGGTTCGCGAAGACGAAACTCGCCGCCGCGCTGCACGAGGCCGGCATCGGCTACCTCCACCTGCGCGGGCTCGGGACGCCGGCCGAGGGGCGCGCCGCCGCGCGCGGTGGTCAGTTCGCCGAGCTGTATCGCATCGTCCGTGAGCACCTGGAGACACCCGAGGCGCGCACCGATCTGGACGCGCTCGTCAGCCTCGTCCGGACAGGGCGGCGGGTGTGTCTGCTGTGCCTCGAGGCGGATCCCGCGCACTGTCACCGGACTCTCGTCGCTGAGGCCGTCGCGGCCGATGTGCCCGTAACGATCCTGCCTCTCGCGCCGGATGGTGACGCGCGGGAGTGACTCTGTCCACCGCCGCCCTTAGCCCTGCGCCTCGCCCGGCTTCCGCATCTCCTCCGCCGCCCGGTCCAGAATATCCCTTAGCCGCGCGGCTGCGGCCGGGTCATCGGCCACGCGCTTCGCCTGCTCGAAGCTCTCGCGCGCCAGCGCCATGAACGAGCGCGCGACGCTCTCCATCTCTCCCCCCGCGAATCGCCCCGCGAACTCCGATACCCGGTCCATCACGTCGTCGACCCGCTCGGAGTGCTTCTCCAGGAACTCCCGGCCGGCGTCGGTGATCGTGTAGACGCGCCGCCCCTCCAGCTCTTCGGACGTCACGTAACCCTGGTCCTGCAGAAGCTGGAGAACCGGATACACGGATCCCGCGCTCGCCGCGTACCACCCGCGCGAACGCTCCTCGAGCGCCTGCATCACTTCGTAGCCGTGCATTGGCTTGCGGAGCAGGAGCTTGAGGATCACGTACTTCAGGTCGCCGCGGTCGAAGATGCGACCCCGGCCGCCGCCCCGATGCCGTCGCCCCTCGCCACGCCCGCGCTTGAACCCCGGCGGCGGTCCCCATCCCGCCCCGCCCCACGACGCCCACGCGGCGCCCCAGTCGTCACCACTTTCTCGATTGCACATGGATATCATTCCTCCAGGATTCCAGGATCCAATGACGTTACCGATATATCGATAATAAACGATATATCGCGATCGTCAAGGACGTACGGGTGGCTCTCGCCTGGCGTTGCGTCCATGGAGGGGTACGGCGGGGGCGGGAGGTGGGGGAACGAAGAAGCCCGACACGTGCACCTCGTCGGTGCACGGTCGGGCATCGCTGCCGGCCAGATTACCTTCCCAACCCGCCTTCTACCGGAAGCTCACTGAGGCCGTAGGGCTACCCGGCAGTCCATCGTATTGCAGGGTGATCGTCTGTCCGGCCTCCGGAACCAGAAGGGACCCGAAGGAGCCGAGGCTGAGGTAGTCGCCCGGCTGCACGCGGAGGCCGGTCCCCAGAAGCCAGAGCACGCTGTTCAGGGGATGGCCGAGAATTGCGCTCCCTGGCGCGACCATCAGTTCCGCACCGGTCTGATCGACGAGCTTCACGGTCATCTCGCCGAGTGCCTGGAGAAACTCGGGGGTCTGCTCGACAGGCATCGGAACGCCCAGCACGCCGCTCCGGGCGGCAACGTTGATCGCGGTCAGCACGACGCCATCGAGCGTCTCCCCTTCGGCCACGCTGAGGTCCGGCATCTCGATGAAGGGGATGATCTCCGACACGTTGGCGAGTACCTCCCCGATGGTGGTGGCCTCGTTGATCGCCTCGCTGCCGACCACCAGGATCATGTCCGCCTCGAACCGAAGCCGGGCGCCGAGGGTCGTCGGCACTTCCGCCCCGCTCTCGAGAAGGGTCCCGCCGAGGAGAACGCCGCGGACCGGCTCGCTTGCGCCGAACGTCTCCTGCGCGGGGGCACTGGTCAGGCCGGCCTTGTAGCCAACCACGGGGCCGAGGGTCGGGACGAGGCGCTCCACGATCTTGCCCTGGGAGCAGTAGGCGTCGTCGAGCGTTCCGCCGGCGGCAAGGGGCATCGCCGGTCGGGCGGCGCGCCAGTCGGCGAGGTAGCTCTCGATCTCCGCATCGCTCGGACAGCCGGCCGCTTCGGTCCTTTCGACGACTGCGCCTGCGTCGGCAGAGTCGGACGCACAGGCGCCGACCGCGGCCGCCATGACCGCCAGGGGTACCAGGCGAATCGTCATATTCCGCAACGAGAAACTCATTCCAACTCCCGGATCTGGGTTCGTTTGTCCGGGCCGGACCGGGAAGGGTCGGCCCCGGGTGCTTCCTCCGCGCGCGTCGAGCGAAACGCTAGCGACTTCGACCGCCCGCGCCGCGCGCACAATAGCACCCGCCGGCCGGGGTTGGTAAGGCCGGGTGCGGGGTGAGGGCCCGTTTCGACCGGCTTCGGCACGGAACCTCACGCGATATTCCAGAGGGGCGACCGCATCGGCCGCTGACCGGCCTCGTCGGTCCGGCACTGGCCGCCTCGCGCGGAAAGCCCGACGTCGCTATCCTCCGGCGGTTCCCACGACCTCCCACGGTGACTCAGGAGACCTCCATGCGCAGGCTTCGAATCGCTCTGCTTGCCGGGCTGATGCTCTGGCTCCCCACCCAGGCCGACGCCCAGACAGGGATCTCGTTCGAGCGAGCGGATCCGGCCTCGGCGGGCATGTCGGCGGAAGGGCTCGCCCGAGCGACGGAGGCACTCCAGGCGCACGTCGATGCAGGCGACATCGCCGGTGTGGTGGCAGCGGTCGTCCGCGACGGGAAGCTGGTCTACGGCGAGGCGCTCGGCCTCCGGGACATCGAGTCGCGCTCGCCGATGCCCTTCGACGCGCTCTTCCGCACCTACTCGATGACGCGCCCGATCACGGCGCTGGCCATCCTCATGCTCAACGACGAGGGCCGGCTCGACGTCAACGACCCCGTGCAGAAGTACCTTCCCCAATTCGCCGATCAGCGGGTGCTCCTCGACGCCCAGTCCACGGATCCGTCGAATGCCCGGCCCCGGATGGGAGACATCACGCTCGCCCAGCTCCTGACCCACACCTCGGGGATCGGGAGTCGGAGCGCGGGGATGTACACCGCGCGCAACGTCCACGGCTGGGACCAGACGCTCGCGCAGGTCGTGGACAACGTCGCCGACCTTCCGCTCTTCGAAGATCCGGGCACCCGGTTCAGGTATGGGATGCACTCGGAAGTGCTGGGGAGGGTCATCGAGGTGGCCTCCGGAATGCTCGTCGCGGAGTTCTTCGAGACCCGGATCTTCGAGCCGCTCGGGATGACGGAGACGATGTTCTACGTTGATCCCGAGCGGGCCTCCCTGCTCGCGACGCTGTATCGACGGGACGCCGGCGGGGTGCTGCAACCGTACGAGCTGGAGACCATCCCCGTCACCGAGCCGCGGGCGCTCACGAGCAGTGGCGTCGGGCTCGTCTCCTCGACGATGGATTTCCTCCGATTCTCCCAGCTCTTCCTCAACGACGGGCAGGTAAACGGGCGGCGGATCCTGAGCCCGGAGGCTGTCCGGATGGCGATGGCGAACGGTGTCCCGGACGCGCTCCTCCCGCTCCAGCCGAACGGCTACTGGGCGGGGTCGGGCTGGAGCCTCGGCGGGTTCGCGGTCGTGATGGACCCGTCGGCGTACACCGATACGGTGAACGTCGGCGAGTTCTGGTGGGACGGCTCGGCGGGGACGCGGTTCTGGATCGATCCGGGGGAGAACATCATCACGATTGTCCAGGCGCAGATCTCACCGGCGGGAGGGAACGGCTTCCGGGAGCAGTTCAAGACGCTGGTCTACGAATCGATCGAGGAGCGGCGGGTGCCGTGAGCTGGCTCGTCTCGGGGGATGCGGGGCCTTCTCAGGGGCCGATCCTCATTCCCAGCGCCGCCGCGGCTGACCTCACGTGAAGCTGATCCAGCCGCAACCGCTCCGGGTCACTCCAGGCACTTCGTGGAATTCGTACCCGGTCCATGAAGAGGACCACGCCGTGCCATTCCCCCATGAAGGACGACCACCAGCGGAAGCCAGTGAATCCCGCGTCGTGGATGCGGGTGGAGACGGACTGTGACGTAGCGGAATCGCCCGCCGCGGCCTGGTCGGGGCGGATGCCGTGCGTGGCCAGCACCTGGGGATCGCACAGATCCAGCACTCCGACCAGTACGGACTCCGGCACCTGGGCCCGGGTCAGCGCCAGGGGCCGCCCCCACTCCCGCAGGTGCCGCTCCCCGAGATCCGTGCCCCGGAAGCGGGCGATCCGCTCGGCCACCGCGTGCACGGCATCCTCCGCCAGGTAGAGAACGCCGATCCCGACCAGATCGAACCGGCCGCTCCCCTGGCTCCGCGGAACGTAGCTGGCGGAGAAGGGTTCGCCCTGGGGCGCCGCCGCGTCCCAGGGGAACACGCGCCACAGCTCAGGCGAAGGAGCCACCCTGCTCGGCCTCGATGACCCGAACCACCTCCGAGAGCCTTCCCGTGCGCAGCACGTCCAGCGGCCGGCGGTGGCCGAGATGCGGGTTCATCCCGTGGAGCCAGTCCGGAATCGCCTCCTCCTCGAGGTAGCCGGTCAGTAGCGACACGACGACTCCCAGATCCCGCAGGCCGGCCTCGTTCTCAGGCTCCGGCCGCTCACCCTGCTTCCAGCGGGCGACCCGGCTGCGGTTTACCCCGAGCGCGTCGGCCAGGGGGACGACGCGCTCTGGGGCTACGGCGGCAACGACCGGATCGAGGG